>NZ_JBIQWA010000005.1:0-474965 GCF_046591575.1 Marivita sp. S0852 | reverse complement strand
CCTTCACAACCCAAAGCGGACCATCCAACGCCCCCGCCGCCGTCTTCGCCTCCTCAGCCCTCAGGACAACACGCCCCTCAGACACAGGTGCCCCATAACTGCGAAGCAACGCTTTCGCCTGGTATTCGTGTATGTTCATCTGGTCCTCCTTAGGTTGGTGCAGCGTGCACCCGCCAGATCAGATGTGACTGACCTAACGTTTTTTGTTATTTGATAAGCGGTAAAAGTTTTTTGAATGCGGGCGTGCCTGCCTTGCCCAGCCATTCGAAAACGACCATTTCTGTTGTCACAATACCCACGCCACTGCTGCTCAGACGTGCGAGACAGGCCTGTTCACTGTCCAGAGTGCGTGACGCGGTGGCGTCAGAGACGACGAAAACCTCGTAGTTTTGTTCAATCAGGCTGGCCGCTGTCTGAACAACGCAAATATGCGCCTCCATCCCAGCGAGAATGATTTGGGTGCGCCCGGATTTTTCGACGGCTTGGGCAAAGGTATCTTCCTCCATGCACGAAAAGTGCATCTTTTCGATGAAAACCGCATGATCCGGATTGGAAAGCTCGGGAACTGTACGCCCTAGGCCCGTGGGATATTGTTCCGTGATAATGACCGGAACCCCGATCTCGGTGGCGGCAGACAGGAGTGTGCGGGCGTTACGGATTGTGCGCGCAGGTGCCTGCATTGCGGGCACCAGTCGTTCCTGCATGTCGATTATGACAAGTATGGATTCCTTTGCCCGGATGAGCATATGCGGTCTCTCCTGATGCGCAGTAAAGAAAATTTCCGGCGCTTGGTATGCCACATACCATGAGGAAATATTCACATCAAGTTTGTTTGTCCGGTGTGAGGTAAAGCTGCGAATCGCTGCAGTGGCTCATGAGACGATGTGAGGGAGTTTAGCAGATTGTAGATGCTGCGGGGCGGCATTTTCGGCAATCTCAGCTTTCCAAAGCCTTCGGAGAACAGGTTTGAGGTTTTGTATAAAATGAAACTTTAACAATGCCTTGATCCTGATTTTGGGATAGCTTCGCGCAACGACATAGCGGTTCCGTAAAATATTAACCTATGTCGAGACCCCGGCTGATTTATTCTGTGATTTTTTGCTCGTTTCGCATGTGCAGCGTAGACGGTTGAAGATAGGAATTGCCGTTTCGTAGTATTTGGTCTATGGTATACCAGTGGTCAATTGGACAGTCGGCACGTCTGGAAAAGCTGGAGACACACATGAAGCTGCGACCGATCGCAACGAATTTCACGCTGAAAGATCACGTGTACGAACGGTTGCGGGAAGCGATAACAGAGATGGATATCTACAGCGCGGATACGGATCTGCGGCTGGATGAGCGGTCTTTGGCAGAGCAGCTTGAGGTGTCGCGGACGCCATTGCGGGACGCCATCGCACGGTTGGAGAGCGAGGGCCTGGTTTCGGTGGTGCCGCGCAAGGGTGTGTTTCTGCTGCGCAAGAGTTTGAACGAGATACTTGAGATGATCGTCGCCTGGGCGGCGCTTGAAAGTATGGCGGCACGGATCGCTGCGACCGAAGCGACGGATGCAGAGATAGAGTCTCTGCGCAAGATTGCGTCACGGCACAACGATAAGGAATCGCCGACGCGGATTTCCGAGTATTCAGATGACAACATCAAGTTTCACCTCAGGATACTGGAAATTTCGCATTGTGCGCTTCTCAAGGTTATGGCTGAGGGGCTGTTTCTGCACATGCACGCCGTTCGGATGCGCGCAATGGGAGAGGGGGATCGGATCGAAAGATCCGTCGTGGATCACGCCGAAATCATCGAGGCGCTTGAGGCGCGCGATGCGGATGCAGCCGCAGCACGGGTGCGAGAGCATACGATGAGGTTGCATGAACATGTCCGCAAAACATGGACACGATTGGAGCTTGCTCAGAAAGACAAAGCAAAGACCGCATAAAGCGACATAAGTCGCGGGCGGAACCGGGAGGAAAGAAATGTCACTCGCTAGTACGAATCCAGAATTAAGTGAAAACACTGTCGCGCCTGAAACCTTAACGGACGGCTTTCATCTGCTTATAGATGCGTTGAAGCTGAATGGCGTTGAGACGATTTACAACGTTCCGGGCATTCCAATCACCGATCTGGGGCGCTACGCCCAGAGAGAAGGGATTCGCGTTCTGTCTTTCCGACACGAGCAGCATGCAGGCTATGCGGCATCGGCAGCAGGGTTTTTGACGAAAAAGCCGGGTGTGTGCATGACCGTATCGGCCCCCGGATTTCTGAATGGTTTGACCGCGTTGGCCAATGCGACCACGAATTGCTGGCCGATGATCCTGATATCCGGATCGTCCGAGCGCGAAGTCGTTGATCTTATGCAAGGTGATTACGAAGAGATGGACCAGCTGGCCATCGCGAAGCCGCTGTGTAAAGCAGCGTATCGCATCCTGCACGCAGAAGACATCGGGATCGGTGTGGCACGGGCGATCCGGGCTGCAGTCACCGGACGTCCGGGCGGTGTTTATCTTGACATACCCGGTTCGCTTTTAGGGCAGACTATGGATGCCATTGAAGGCAAGAATTCCCTGGTCAAAGTGATTGATCCTGCCCCCAAACAACTGCCGGCACCCGATGCGGTCGCGCGGGCCATCGACGTTCTGAAAAGTGCGAAAAAGCCCCTCATTATCATGGGCAAAGGGGCGTCCTATGTTCAGGCGGACGATGTTGTCCGGGAATTGATCGAGAAATCCGGCATTCCGTATTTGCCGATGTCCATGGCAAAAGGACTTTTGCCTGACACACATCCGCAATCGGCCTCGGCGGCGCGGTCTTTGGTGCTTAAAGAGACGGATGTTGTTTTGATGCTTGGGGCGCGACTGAACTGGTTGCTGAGCCACGGCAAGGGGAAACAATGGGGCGCTCCCCATTCCAAGAAATTCATTCAGATCGACATTGAGCCAAAAGAGATGGACAGCAATGTGGAAATCGCAGCCCCGCTGGTCGGGGATGTCGAATCCTGTGCGCAGGCTTTGATTGATGCGATGGGGGCGGATTGGGAGAAACCCTCTGCGGATTGGACCGGGGCAATCCGGGCCAAAGTTGATGGCAACATCCAGAAAATGGCATCACGGTTGCAGAACAATTCGGTGCCAATGAATTATCACTCGGCCCTGGGCGTGATCAAAAAAGTGTTCGAGGATCATCCGGACACGATTTTGGTGAATGAAGGTGCCAACACGCTCGATTTTGCGCGTTCGATTGTCGACATGCACAAGCCGCGGAAACGTCTGGATGTTGGCACTTGGGGCGTTATGGGCGTTGGTATGGGATCTGCGGTTGCGGCTGCTGTCGAAACCGGCTGCCCGGTTATCGCGGTTGAAGGCGACAGCGCTTTTGGGTTCTGCGGCATGGAGATTGAAACGATCTGTCGCTACGATCTGCCCATCTGTGTTGTGATCTTCAACAATAACGGGATCTATCGCGGGGATGACGAAAACCTCTCGGGCGGTGACGATCCGGCAACCACGGCATTTGTCAAAGATTCCCGATACGAGAAAATGATGGAGGCGTTTGGCGGCGTTGGTATCTATGCAACATCGCCGGATGACTTGAAGCGGGGCATCCTGACGGCATTGAAAACCGGCAAGCCCACCTTGATCAATGCGATCATCGACGAAGCGGCGGGCAAGGAAAGCGGAAATATCGGTAGCCTGAACCCACAGTCAATCGTTGCGCAAACACGTGCTGCAGAAGCCGAAGGCAACTGACCATGGTGCAGCCAAGACAACACCTTAACACGTAGGAAAGATAAACATGAAAGCTTTGGACGGCGTTAAAATCCTCGACTTCACACATGTACAATCGGGCCCGACCTGCACCCAGTTGCTGGCATGGTTCGGGGCAGATGTGATCAAGGTCGAACGCCCGGGTGTTGGTGATGCGACACGCAAGCAACTTGTTGATGTGCCGGGGGCAGATTCGCTTTATTTCACAATGCTGAACCACAACAAGCGGTCGATCGAGCTGAATTCCAAGAACGAAACGGGCAAGGAAATCCTGACCCGACTGATCGAGGAATGTGACGTTCTGGTCGAAAACTTTGCGCCGGGCGCGTTGGATCGTATGGGGTTTTCCTGGGAGCGCATCCAGGAGATCAATCCAAGGATCATCATGGCGTCGGTCAAAGGGTTTGGTCCGGGTAAATATGAAGACTGCAAAGTCTATGAAAACGTCGCCCAGTGCGCGGGCGGGTCTGCATCCACAACCGGATTCCGCGATGGCCCGCCTTTGGTCACCGGTGCGCAGATTGGCGATAGCGGAACGGGGCTGCATCTTGCTTTGGGTATCGTGACTGCGTTGTTCCAAAGGGAAAAAAGCGGCCGTGGGCAAAAGGTTCTGGCACCGATGCAGGACGGCGTGATCAATCTCTGCCGGGTAAAGCTTCGCGATCAGCAACGCCTTCAGGCAGGGCCTTTGACAGAATATTCGCAATACGGGGCAGGCGAGCCATTTGGCGAGGCAACTCCACGGGCCGGTAATGATTCCGGTGGGGGCCAGCCAGGTCGTATTCTGAAATGCAAAGGATGGGAAACCGATCCGAACGCCTACACCTATTTCATCACGCAGGCCGCGGTTTGGGAAAAGGTGTGCGATGTTATCGGAGAGCCCGAGTGGAAAACCAAAGAAGGCTACGCCACCCCGCCAGAGCGGCTTGACAAGCTGGATGAGATTTTCGAACGGATCGAGCAGTGGACGATGACCAAGACCAAGTTCGAGGTCATGGAAATCTGCAACCCGCATGACATTCCCGTGGGTCCCATTCTGTCGACCAAGGAAATCATGGAAGATGACGGTCTTCGCAAGACCGGAACCATTGTCGACGTCGATCATCCCGAACGTGGTCAATACACGTCCGTGGGATGCCCAATCAAATTGTCAGACAGCCCGGTCGAAGTGACCCGCTCTCCTTTGTTGGGGGAACACACGGTTGAAATTCTTGAACAGGTTTTGGGCTATGGGGCCGATGATCTGACGCGCATCATGGAGTCAGGTGCCGTCGGAAAAGCCAGCAATTGATCGACAAAACAGGCTGAAACGAAGCGGAACACATGCTTCACAATCGGGGGGAAACAATGAAACTGATCGTCATGGGACAGCAAGCCTTCGGCAAGGATGTGCTTGCCAAACTGCTGGAGACGGGCACCGACGAGGTTGTTGCTGTTTATTGTGAGCCCGATAAAGAAGGCAAACCGGTTGATCCGATCAAAGAGTTTGCTTTGGAAAAGGGTCTGCCGGTTCATCAGCCTGCAAATTTCGATTCCCAGTCAGCGATTGACACGCTGGCTGGGTATAACGCAGATCTTATGATCATGGCTTTCGTGAATGTCTTTGTCCCGGAAGCCGCCCGAGAGACGCCAAAACTGGGATCAATCTGTTTTCATCCATCCCTGCTGCCTTTGCATCGAGGGCCGTCTGCGGTGAATTGGCCTATCATTATGGGGTCAACCAAATCTGGATATTCCTGGTTTTACCCGACAGACGGTTTGGACGAAGGTGACAGTTTGTTGCAATGGGAATGCCCGATTGACCCGGATGATACCGTGATCCAGCTGTATTTTAACAAGATTTACCCGCATGCCGTGAATAGCGTGCTGACGGTGTGCGACTTGTTTCGCAGTGGCAATCCACCCAGGATCGTGCCGGATGAAGCGCAAGCCACGTATGAACGCCGCTGCACCAAAGCCCATGCGCAGGTGAAATGGCACGCGCCTGTGCATCAGGTTTACAACCTGATCCGCGGAACCAACCCGGCACCGGGTGCCTGGACGACATATAACGGTGCAGAAATCGGGATCTTTGACAGCGCTTTGGTCAAAGGAGACGGGATATCCGGACGCGTGCGCGAGATCAGCGAAGATGGAATTGCTGTTCAATGTGTCGGCGGACGTATTCTCGTAAAGCGTGTGCGGCCTGCAGGTCAGGCCAAGATGTCGGCTTCGGAATGGGCGGCGCAAATCGGATTGAAACCTGGCGATACCTTTGGGACCTAAAACAGCATCCGGGTTTTCCAGAATAGAATTGGAAACACATGTCTGGCTTTGAAATACAACATGCGAACCAAGCGCGGCCAATTTGTGAAATCGGTGCCGAATTGGATGCGGCGTCACGGTATTGGTGTCGGCCTGCCCAGAGTGAAATGCGCTTTGCCGCCAGGGGTGCCGTCAATTTGCCAGACTGTGGCGGGATCACGCCGAAGTCCGTTACGGGCTTGCCAGAAATGCCGTCAGCAGAGTTTATCTGCATCTATGATGACGGCCTGATTGACGGAATGTTCTGATATGACCAGCAGCACGCTTCATACGATAATGGTCCCTGTTCGGGGCGACGGTAAAGGCCCTGTTCTATTTGCACATGCGGCGGCTCTTGCGCGTCGATTTGGTGCCCATATCAAAACGGTGCATTGTCATCCCAAGGCAGAAGACTTGATGCCTTTTGGCGTTGTTGTGCCAGGCTTCCTGCGCGAGCAAATCGAAAAGGCCGCCAAACATACCGCCGATACCGCACATGATATCGTTTACGAAAAATACAAAGCTGATGCGGCCAAGCATGGCATCAGCGAACAAGATGCGGAAATGAACAAAGCCACCACCAAGTTCCACGAATATGAGGGCAAACAGGTGGATGCCGTAAGATATTTTGGCCGACTGTCGGACCTGATCTGTGTGGCAAAGCCCAGCCGGGAAGAAGACCTTGGTTTCAATACGCTGAAATCGGCGCTGTTCTCGTCCGGTCGGCCCGTGATGGTATGTCCGGACACAGATCAGGTGCCACCGGATCTTGGCAAACATGTTGCAATCGCCTGGAATGGATCGATCGAGGCGTCCAGAGCTGCGGCAATGGCGATGCCGCTGATTGAATCCGCTGAAAAGGTCACGATTCTGACCGGTGGCAAAAGCCAACATGCCGCAACCGCCGAAGATTTCAGCGTTTATCTGTCGCGGCGCGGTGTGACGGCTGACATTCTGAACTTTAAGGGCCAGGGGAATGTCGGGCGAGAATTGCTTAAAAAATGTAGCGAAGTGAATGCGGATGTGATGATCATGGGCGCGTACCATGACCGCTATGAACGCGAATCTTTGCTTGGCGGAAACTCTGCAACAATCGTGGCCGAGGCTAAGATTCCGGTGGTGATGGTCCACTGACATAATGATGGAACGAAAGACATGGGGAGGAGACTTCGACGACAAACGAAAAGCGGAGACAGAAACTCGTAATAATATGAGTCGTTCTTCGCGGCGTTCAGTCAAACTGAGACGCCAAAGACTGTAAAACCCCAAGGGAGGTAAAGATGAAAATTTGGAAAACTTTAGCAACCAGTGCTGCCGCATTAGCGATAATGGCACCAGCAGCGATGGCAGAATGGCAACCGCGTAAACCTGTCGAGTTCATAATCATGGCGGGCACCGGTGGTGGGGCCGATCAGATCGCGCGTTTGCTTCAGGGGCTTATCCAGAAAAACGATATGAGCCCGCGTCCGTTCATTCCGATCAACAAACCTGGTGGCTCGGGTGCTGAAGCTTTGTCTTATCTCAAAGGCAAAGAAGGCGACAATCATACGCTTATGGTTGCGTTGAATAGCTTTTACACAACGCCAATCATTCAAGAAGAGCTGGACATTGATATCACGTCATTCGCGCCAATTGGCCGTATGGCGATGGATACATTCCTGCTTTGGGTGAACACAGAACGCGAAGATGTCACCGATCTGGACAGCTATGTCGCGACTGTCAAAGACGCCGGCGGCACTTGGAAAGTTGGTGGCACGGGATCGGGCCAGGAAGATTCCATTCTGACGGCGATGATGGAAAAAGAACTGGGATATGAAGTGACGTATATTCCGTTCCCCGGTGGCGGCACAGTGGCCAAAAACCTGGTCGGCAACCAGATCGACTCCACCGTGAACAACCCGTCCGAGCAAATGGAATTCTGGCGCGCTGGAAACTCCAAGCCTTTGGTTCAATTCAATGGTGAACGGACAGCCCCGTTTGAGGATGTTCCAACAGCCAAAGAGCTGGGTGTCGACATCGAATACTACATGCAGCGGTCGATCAGTGGCCCTGCCGGAATGGATCCCGAGGCCATCGCCTGGTATCAGAACCTGTTTGAAGAACTCTTCAATTCGCAGGAGTGGCAGGACTATTGTAAGTCAGACGGTCTGACATGTGATCAATGGTTGTCGGGTGATGCGCTGGCAGAATTCCATGACCAACAATTACAGCGTCATGTGGAACTGATCGAGGCCGTTGGTGCCGACAGTATCATGTCCAAATAAAACGATATCCTCCGAGTGACGCGCTCACTCGGGGGGACGATAACAGTCTTATCAAGCCAGCTGGTACACACACCAACTGCAACGCGTCTTGCGTCGCAGTCAGGAAGTTTTTGCTTTCAAGCTGCTTGGAAACGGAGGAATAACATGTCTGTTCGTACCGCCGAATTGCTAATGGGTATCTGCACGCTCCTGCTGTCTTTTGGATTGATGTATAACGTCATCTCCAATGACCTCACCATTGGCTGGCTGGAAGGCAGGGGGCCGGGTGCTGGCATGTGGCCGTTCTGGTTATCGGCAGGCATGGCGTTGGCCTCTCTCTGGACGATCATAAGATGGTTCCGGGGTACAACGCCCGAGTCCCGTAATGAAAATCCTTATATTGATCCTGAAACGGTCTTTATCGTCGGGATTACGGTTTCTGCGATTTTTGGTCTGCTGCTTTTGACCTCTGTTATTGGTCTTTACTTTTCAATGATGCTGTTCCTGCTTTTCTACGTAAAAGGGATTGGGCGGCACAAATGGCCGATCACCCTGACAGTTGTTTTCGCAATGCCGGTTGCAATCTACATGTTGTTTGAGGTGGCGTTGAACAAATACCTCCCGCGCGGCTTGCCATTTTTCGAGAACATCTTCCTCCATATTGATGACTTCCGTTACTCGATAATGTCCTGAACCCCACCCGAAATTGCCAGAAACACAATAGGTTACACGCCATGGATACCATACTTAGCTTGCTGGCTGCCGGATTGTTACAATCCTTCGAGCCGCTCAACCTCGCCATGATCTTTCTTGGCTGTTTCGCGGGATTGTTCATCGGAGCAATGCCGGGACTTGGGTCAGTCAACGGTGTGGCAATCCTTTTGCCCGTAACCTTTCTCGTGCCACCCACTGCCGCAATCATCTTTCTTGCCGCGTTGTACTACGGGGCGATGTATGGCGGCGCGGTAAGCTCTATCACATTGGGTATTCCAGGGGCGTCTACGGCCGTGGCGACGGTGTTTGATGGCAGACCAATGGCGCAGTCCGGTCGCGCGGATCAGGCATTGATGGCCGCTGCCATTGCGTCTTTCATTGGTGGCACGATCTCTGTCATCCTGTTCACCGGATTTGCCCCGCCGCTTGCGGCCTTTGCTTTGAAGTTTGGGCCACAAGAAGAATTTGCCTTGATGCTGCTTGCCTTTGCCACGTTCATCGGGCTTGGCGGGGATGACATCCCCAAGACAATTTTCTCGATCCTTGTTGGCCTTGTCATGGCGGCGATCGGGTTTGACATTATTTCCGGCCAGCCGCGCCTGATTTTCTTTGACATGGTTGAATTCCAGCGCGGTATCCCGTTCCTTGTTCTTGCAATCGGCATCTACGGTATCGGCGAGATGATCTGGACGCTGGAACACACCAAAGGTGCCATTCGGATGCACAAGGTGGATTTCGGCTGGAGTAGGATCAAGGCTGGTCTCAAACAGACAAAAAAGTACCTGCCGGTTACGACGATGGGTTCGGTCTTGGGCTTTTTTGTCGGCACATTGCCCGCTGCAGGCGCAACACCGGCCTCTCTGATGTCTTATGGTTTGGCCAAGACGTTCTCCAAAGACGGAGACAGCTTTGGCAAAGGCAATGTGGCCGGTGTGGCCGCACCCGAAGCCGCAAACAATGCCGCATCCACCGGATCGATGTTGCCAATGCTGACATTGGGGATTCCCGGCTCACCGACAACGGCGATCCTGCTGGGCGGTATGATCATCTGGGGCCTGCGCCCGGGGCCGCTGCTGTTTACTGAAAGCCCTGATTTTGTCTGGGGTTTGATCGGCTCTATGTATGTTGCGAATTTTGTGACCGTGGTCCTGAATATCGCGCTTATCCCGGTCTTTATTCGCGTATTGGCAATGCCGTTCAGCATTCTTGCGCCTATTATCTTCATCCTGTGTGTAGTTGGCGTTTTTGCAACAACAGACCGGATGTTCGACACCTGGATGATGCTGTTGCTGGGCTGTGTTGGGTATCTGATGCGCAAGCTGAACTATCCGGTGGCCCCGGCTGTGCTTGCCATTGTGCTTGGCCCGTTGACAGAACGCTCTTTGCGGCAGTCACTTATTTCGAGCCAGGGGGACGCGATGACGTTTCTGGAACGCCCGATTTCGCTGGTTTGCATTTTGATCGCTGTCGCGTTGGTGTCCTATCCGTTTGTGTCCGGCATGTTAAAAAAACGCAGAGCCGCAAAAGCCGCGCAATAAGGCATCTAACAGACATCACCTAAAAAGAACCCCTCGCAAGGGGCGGGTCACTCCGAAATGGAGTGACCTTTACATCTTGCGCCTGTGGTCTCTTTTATCCGCGCTTCAACCCGCTACTATGCTTCTCAAACATGGAAATACTCTAGATTGGAAAGGGACATCATGGCCTATAAAATCGTAATCCTCGGGGCGTCATACGGATCGCTTTTGGGAACCAAGCTTCTCATGGCTGGACAAGACGTGACACTTGTTTGCCGACAAGCAACCGCAGACCTCATCAATGCCGAAGGCACCGATGTTCGCATCAAGCTGCGCGGCGAAGACGAGCACCGGTCGTTCAAATCCGGCGACCTGCCGGGCAATCTGGACGCCAAGACCCCGGAACAGGTCAATCCGGACGACTACGACATGGTCGCGCTTGCCATGTCGGAACCGCAATACTGCAATAGTTCGATCACCGCATTGCTAGAGCGGATCGCCCAAAGCGGTAAGCCGTGCCTGTCGATTATGAACATGCCGCCGCTGCCCTATCTCAAACGCGTCTCCGCGCTTGATACGTCCAAGCTTGAGCCAAGCTTTACCTGCCCGGACGCATGGAAGAGCTTTACGCCAGGCAATGTGACCCTGTGCAGCCCGGACCCGCAGGCCTATCGCGACCCCGAGGGTGGCGCGAACACGCTGCATGTTGGTCTGCCGACCAATTTCAAGGCAGCGCCCTTTGAATCAGACGCGCACAACAAGATTTTGCGTGATCTCGAAGCGGGCATTGAT
This sequence comes from Marivita sp. S0852, assembly GCF_046591575.1. Taxonomy (NCBI): domain Bacteria; kingdom Pseudomonadati; phylum Pseudomonadota; class Alphaproteobacteria; order Rhodobacterales; family Roseobacteraceae; genus Marivita; species Marivita sp. S0852. Next base: position 463,664 of record NZ_JBIQWA010000005.1, on the reverse strand, counting down.
GCCGTGCGCGTGGATGGTCTCGACGTCCCTGTCAAACTGCGTGTGTTCGATTCTATCTTTGTGCCCTTTGCCAAATGGAGCATGTTGTTGACCGGAAACTACCGTTGCGTGTTGGACGATGGGGTCCGCCCGATCAAGGAAGCGGTTCACAGCGATGTGGCATTGTCCGAAAGCATCTATGAATTGGTCAATGATATTGTCAGCAAACTGGGCGCAGACCCGTCAGACCGTGTGCCATTTGAAAAATACGCCAACGCAGCGAATGGTCTTCTCAAGCCGTCTTCCGCTGCGCGCGCGATTGATGGTGGGGCAGATCGCATCGAAAGGGTCGACATGCTGGTTTCGTTGATCGCACAACAGGTTGGTGTGTCGACCAAGGAATTGTCCGGGATTGTTGAGACCGTCAACAATCGGCTAGAGGCAAACCGCGCGGTCGACGCATAGGCCCAGCCGCGCACTTGCCCAGCAGAACCAAAAGGAGGCATTCGGGGTGATGCCTCCTTTTTCGGTTTAGATTTGTTGGCGTTCAGCCGATCAGTGAGTCATCCAAGACACCCACGAGAGGCATCAGGAATTCACCGTTTTCCGCATCAAGCGCGTCTGTATAGGCGGCATCAATTGCCGCAACCGCTTCTGCATAGCCGTCTTGTGTTCCGTCAAACAGTGCCATGATATCAGCGGCATCTGAAACATCGGACATTCCGCGATGCACCGCGAAAAGCGCCCCCAGATCGGTTTTCATCGACAGGTAATCTTGATCAGCGCGCTGTTTCTCAACAAACACTGCGCTTGCGTCTGACGTGGGTTCGGCGTCAACACCCCGCAATATTTCAAGAATGAACGCGTCGCGACTGACGGTTCCTGAATCCAGCGCGTCTTTCCAGAACATCAACCCCTCGTAATCGGGCGCGCGCCCCAGGACGTTGCTGTATACTTCGGATGCGAACTGGATGTTGCTTGTCCCGTCTGGATAGGTGTCGCGTGTTTCGTCCTGGTCCACAAACAGACGCGCGATATCTTCAAGCGATGAGCCATTGGCGTAGGCGGTGCTCCAGAAGGCCAAGCCAACCGCATCCGGTGCGCGGTTGAAATACGCGATATACATTTCGATGAAATCTACGAATTCGGCGTCATCAAGATCTGTCTGACCGGTGAATTGCCGAAGGTCCATCGTTCCATTTGTCGACGGCAGGCCAGTTTCAAAGCCGACACGTTCGATGTTTTCCAGACGGATGGTCCCCAACCCATCATCGCGTCGATCAGTGACAATGACGCCATCCGAGCTGATGTTCAGAATATAGTTGCTTAGATCGCCGGTAAAGACAGCCGTATCCACGCCGCCGCCGCCATCAATGACGTCCATGCCAAGGCGCACTGCAAAGATATCGTTAAAGGGTGTTGCAGTGACGAAGGTGTCATTGACGCCATCTGTTTCATTGTCTTCTTCTTCTGGCGGCGGCGGTGTAGGCGTGCCCGGGTCTTCATTTCCACTGCCGTCATTGTCGTCACCGCCGTCACTCCCGGTGTCGCCCGGAACTTCGACAGTTCCCGGCGGGACAGTCGGCTTTGGATCGGTCACGAGGATTTCCACCGTACCGCCCAAATCCGTATAGCTGTATTGAAGGCTGATACCTGTGCCGATATCTGCCTCGGTCACGTCGTAGGTTTGCGCCGTTGCCCCCTCAATCGCTTCACCATTTCGCAACCACTGGAAATTCGCGGTGTCGTAATCAATGCCATCCGCATCGCTTACCCCGTTCGGGCGTGCGGTCAGGGTTTCTCCGACGCGGGCGTCGCCAAGAATGACGAGCACGCCCATTGGAAGATTATTGTCCGGGTTTGCCGATGTATCCTGATCTGTATCCTGATCCGGTTGGTCAGTTGTGTCTGTGACCGGGTCTTCTGTGCTGGTGTCGCCCTGATCTTCGGGCGTATCCTCATCAGTATTCTCATCAGCCGGTGGCACAAATTGCGGCGCGGGCAAGATATCCGAGGTTGTTGCACTAGCGACAGTTTCCTGTCGGCCACCGCCGTCGATAAATGTGATCAGAACCCGCAACTGTGTCCCAAGGTCTGTCTCGGACAGCGTGTAGGTCGGACCTGTGGCTCCCGGGATTACAGCGCCATCTCGGAACCATGTGTATGAAAACGGGCCCAATCCGTTGGCATCCTGTACCGTATCGGTTTCCGCGGTAAGCACAGAGCCGACTTGCAGTGTCCCCGAAATGGTCACGTCACCTGTCGGCAATTTGTTGGATGGGGTTGGCAAGGTTGGCGGTGTGTTGGGATTTGTGCTGACACTGAAATGCGAGGCGTTCAGCGGTGTGCCAGGTTGAGACTCGTGAAAAATGTCGACGGTCGTTCCATCCGAAAATGTCAGCCGCGACACGTTGCTGGCTGTTTTTGTTACCGCAGCGGCCGCCTCGGCGGCGGTTGCAAATCCGCTGTTCAAAAGCCGGATGGTTTCGTTTTCGAAATTGAAATCTGTGATGGTGTTTTTCCGGTCGCCGCTGCCGATAACAAACGTGTCTTGTCCACCCTGGCCAGACAAAAGGTCGTTTCCGGCACCGCCGCGCAGCTCATCGTTGCCGCCGCCGCCTTGGATCGTGTCATCACCACCCAGGCCATTGATGGTGTCATCGACATCGCGCCCGAATATCCGCTCTCCGGCAGAGGTTGAGATTGCACGCGTTGAACCCTGTTTCGAGAACCCTGCGATGTCGTAGCCAATATCGGCTAGAATGGCTTTGTCAAACGCGCTGATCGGCACCTGGGTGCCTTGCACAAGGGTCGGGTCAAGCAATACCCGATCATCGTCGAACCCGTCTTCCACATGGCCACCGTCGGTTTCAAGCGGCACACCAGCACCACTGTTCAATGCCGTTGCATTGGGGCCGGTGAAAACGTCATTGACGATCCAGCGATCAAAGGTCGCGGACGTTCCGACACCAAGGATGTGCCCGATTTCATGCGTGGCAACCGTTCTGAAATCACTTTGCGACGGATCAGGCGCACCCGCACCAAAGTGCCAGGCGCTGTTGAGGTTGAATGTAATTGTACCGGCCCACGGTTCGAAATCTGTGACGGGGCCGTCATTTTGAAAATTGGAACTGATGCGAGCTGCATACACATCGCCCGCTGCATCAAGCCCATCCGGACCTGCCAGCGCAAGCGTCGAGCCCGACAAACCCGTGGCCCCAACGAAAATGATCATGTCATCGACAGATTGGCTCAGGGTGACGGTTTCAATTGCGTTTGACGTTGGATTGCGGATTTCGAACGATGTGCCGATGGGCAGATCGTCGAAGTCATCCCGGATCACGGCTTCCCATTGGTCCGCCGCAGAGTCGAGGGCTGCGCGTCGGGCTGGATCATCAAAGAACCCGCTGCTGTCGAAGCGGTAGTCAAAAGTAATCGTAAATGCCACGCCACGTATCCTTCATCCGCACACCTGCGCCAATGAGGCAATGCCTCATGACCATGCGCACACTTGCGCCCCCAGCAGGGTGGATAGAGGACAAGTTGGGCGGTATCGTGATCCGATTGGGGCGGTTTTCGTGCCAAAAACGATCAATTGTTGGCGTTTGTTGCCCGATTTCGCAGTGGCTAATCGCGCAGAACAAGCACCGATTTGGCCGAATGGCGCACCAGCCGCGCCGCATTGGACCCCAGTAGATAGTCTTTTAATTCCGGCTGATGGGCACCGATCAGGATCAGATCGACATCAAGCGTATTCGCCAGTGCGATCACCCGATCATACACGGTGCCTTGCAACACATAGCTTTTTGCGGTGACGCCGATCTCTTCGATTTGCCGGGTCAGTTCGATCTCGGTTTCTGAATGCGCGGATTTTTCAAAGCCATCACTCAGATAAGAGCCAACGATCGGCATGCCGACATTGGGAATAACGCAGACCACGTGGATGTCGCTGCCCCATTGAGAGCCAAGAGCCTTGGCATGGGTCAAAAGCTTGCGCGTTTCACCGGGCAGTGACACATCGACCGGAACCAGAATCTTTTTGAACATGGCAGCCTCCTTAGAATGGCGCTTGTGTCATGCGCCGGCTTTGAAGGCCGACAATCATAAGCAGCAGGATGAGGGCCGGAATAAAGAAGATCTCTTTGGGCATCCGGTCGTTTTCGATCTGAACCACGGCAATCTGCGCCGGGTCATTCCCGTAGAAATCGTATTCATTGGCCAGCGATTCAAAGAACGGGGTGCCAGGGAAGGGTTCTTCCAGAACCAGCATATCTCCGTCTTCCATCACAGACAGACCAACCGCCTGAAGACGCTCTAACCCTGATCCTTCGGCCTCAGGGGCAAACACAACGGTCTTGGTGCCCACGATCCCTGTGTCAAAGTCGGGTGCGGACACCGTGATGCGTGCATCTGTGCCAACCGGGATATCCCCGACTGCGGTGATCGCGGCCTGCCCGGTGTAGTTCGTATATTTTTCTTGCCATTGGTCCAGAAAGAAATCGGGACGGAACAGCATGAAGACCACAAGCAGCATGACCGCGCCCTCCCATTTGCGGATCTTCGCGATGAAATATCCCTGAGTGACGGCGGCAAAGGTCAGCATCGCAATCAGCGACATAAAGAACACGAACACCGCTTTGAGAGGGCCGACATCAATCAGCAACAGGTCGGTGTTGAAGATGAACATAAACGGCAAAAGCGCGGTTCGGATGTCATAGGCAAAGCCCTGCACACCAGTCTTGATCGGGTCCCCGCGCGAGATGGCAGCCGCAGCATAGGCGGCAAGCCCCACAGGAGGCGTATCATCCGCAAGTATCCCGAAATAGAACACAAACAAATGCACTGCGATCAGCGGCACGATCAGACCGGATTGCGCCCCGACCGATACAATCACCGGTGCCATAAGCGACGACACGACGATGTAGTTTGCCGTGGTGGGCAACCCCATGCCAAGAATGAGCGACAGAATAGCCACCAACACCAACAGGATAATCAGATTACCGCCAGAGATCACTTCGATCACCTGACCGATGATCTGATGCGCTCCGGTCAAAGAAATTGTTCCGACAATGATCCCGGCAGCCCCGGTGGCGACGCCAATCCCGATCATATTGCGCGCACCGCTTTCAAGGCCCGCGACAAAATCCACAAAACCGGCCTTGGCCTGGTCTGCGAACTCTGACTCGCCACGGAATATGGCCTTTAGAGGGCGGTGCGTAAGGGCCACGATGATCATGGCGATTGTTGCCCAAAAGGCCGACAGCGCGGGTGAAAGACGGTCAAGATGTTCTGTACGGACCATCAGGTTCCAGATCAGAACGAAAATGGGAAGGGCAAAATAGGCACCGCCCAGGAACGTCGGCGTCAAGCGAGGCGCAGAGACCGCCTTGGCATTCGGATCATCAACTTTCAGATCCGGGTACTTCGACGCGAGATACACCAACCCAAGATAGGCGGCTGCCAAAAGGACCAGCGCGGGATAGACGGTGGCCCCCGGCATTATCGGCTCCAGCACGGCGCGAAACGCAACAACGATAAAGGTAATCGCCGCCATCCCCAGAAAACCGGTCAGGAACAGGATCAGGATCATCATGATGCCAATGTGCCGCCCCGGCTTCTTAAGCCCTTCGAGGCGCAATTTCAGGCTTTCCAGATGGACGATGTAAAGCAACGCGATATAGGAAATGACGGCGGGCAGGAACGCGTGTTTGACCACTTCGATATAGGGAATGTTCACGTATTCAACCATCAGGAAGGCCGCCGCGCCCATAACCGGCGGTGTCAGCTGTCCGTTGGTTGAAGAGGCCACTTCTACAGCCCCCGCTTTTTCAGACGAAAACCCGATGCGTTTCATCAGAGGGATTGTGAATGTGCCAGTGGTGACGGTGTTTGCGATAGACGAGCCGGAAATCATGCCGGTCATCATTGACGACAGAACCGCCGCTTTGGCCGGGCCGCCGCGCAATGTGCCCAGCAGCGAGATCGCGACCTTGATGAACCAATTGCCGCCACCGGCTTTTTCAAGCAATGCACCGAACAGGACGAACAGGAAAATCATGGATGTCGACACACCCAGGGCAACGCCAAAGACACCTTCGGTCTGCATCCAGTAATGGCCCATCGCCTTGCTGAACGACGATCCCCCGTAATTGGTGATGCTGCCAACCCATTCTGAATACCCGCCAAAGAATGCCAGCGCCAGGAACAGCGACGCAATGACCACAAGCGGCAAGCCGAGCGACCGGTAAACAGCGATCAGCAGGACGGTCATGCCTATGGCGGACATCACGATGTCGGATGTGCTCCAAAGGCCGGGGCGGTCGGCGATCTGAAAGCGGAACACCACCAGGTAAAGGCAGGACGATACTCCAAGAATGACCAGCGCCCAGTCATAGGCGGGTATTCGATTCCGATGCCCGAATATGGGAAAGGCCAGTGTCGCCAAAGCGATGGCAAAAGCCAGGTGAACAAACCGGGCCTGGGCAACGATATTGGCAAACATGCTGACGCCCGTGGCTTGCGCCAGAACCCCGGGAAGCTTTGAGGCGATGTAAAGCTGAAACAGCGACCAGGCGATACAAAGCGCAAAGATCAATGTGTTTGCGAAGGTGCCCGCTTGCCGTGCGCCTGTATCGGCTTCGGCGACCATGTCTTCGGCAGATTTTGTCACTGTCATTGGTTTTATCCCCCCGTTGCGCGGTTCCCGCGTCTTTATCAGGCAAAACGCCGGCGCAGCTTGGCGGCTGCGCCGGCGTTGATGGTGTGGGTCTTACATGACGCCCTTTATTCCATCAGACCAAGTTCTTTATACGCGCGCTCGGCACCGGGGTGGAGCGGAGCAGACAGGCCATCATTGACCATCTGTGCGGCATCGAGATTGGCAAAGGCCGGGTGCAATCCACGGAAATCGTCAAGGTTGGACATGACGGCCTTGGCAACGATATATGCTGTTTCTTCCGGAATGTTCGCAGATGTCACAAACGTTGCGCCGACGCCGAATGTCGTCGTGTCGGTGTCTGTTCCTGCGTACATACCCGCCGGAATCGTGGCCACGCGGTAATACGGGTTGTCAGCAACAAGCTTTTCGACCGGGGCTCCGGTGACAGACACAAGTTTCACATCACAGGTTGTGGACGCTTCCTTGATGGCGGCTGCCGGGTGGCCGATTGTGTAGATCATCGCGTCGATATTGTCGTCGCAGATCTGCTTGGCCATTTCAGAGCCTTTGTACTCGGTTGCGAGCGCAAAATCATCCATCGTCATGCCGAAGGCATCCATGACAACTTCCATTGTTGCGCGCTGACCAGAGCCGGGATTGCCGACATTGACGCGCTTTCCCTTCAGGTCTTCAAAGCTTTCGATACCGCTGTCGCCGCGGACAACCATTGTAAACGGTTCTGGATGTACCGAGAACATCGCGCGGATTTCCGGAAACGGGTTGTCTTCGAAACGCGACGTGCCGTTATACGCATGGTGCTGCCAGTCGGATTGCGCGACGCCGAACTCAAGCTCACCGGCTTTGATGGTGTTGATGTTGTAAACAGACCCGCCTGTGGACTCCACCGCGCAGCGGATGCCGTGTTCTTTGCGGTCCCGGTTGACCAAACGGCAGATCGCACCACCGGTTGGATAATACACACCGGTCACGCCGCCGGTGCCGATCGAAATAAACTGCTGATCCTGCGCGATTGCAGCGCCACCGAAGGTGATCGACGCCGCGGCAACAAGGCCCGCAGCAAAGTTTTGGATGGTCATGTACTTCTCCCAATTGGTTGATGGGGTAGGCCCCATTCGGATGGAAACGCGCGTGCGGGTTCTGTCTCTCCGGTCCTGCGGTACCCCAACAATGTGACATCGCAGGATTTTTCACGCCCTGTTCCCATAAAACGCGATTCGGAAGGGATGGGCCAGCCCAGTGTTCATCTGAACCATTCAGATGGCTTTCGGGGCTTGTGTTTTCAGGCGGCTGTTGATGTTGTGAAACATGACCCAAACGCGATTGAAACCGCCCGCGCTGTCCAAGGTAAATGCCATGAGCCACGTTTTCCCGCGCCACAATTTGGCCCCGCCGGTCAAGGCCGTCAAAGGCGAAGGCTGTTATCTGTATGATGAGACAGGCAAACAGTATTTTGACGGCTCTGGCGGTGCTGCTGTTTCGTGTCTGGGACATGGCGATGCAGAAATCATTCAGGCAATTCAGGATCAGGCGGCCCGTCTGGCCTATGCGCATACGGGCTTTTTTACGAGTGATCCGGCAGAAGAGCTTGCCGATGTGTTGATACGCGAAGCCCCCGGTGATCTGGATCGGGTATATTTTGTGTCTGGCGGTTCAGAGGCGGTTGAATCCGCGCTGAAACTGGCGCGGCAGTATTTTTTGGAGAAGGGCGAACCACAACGTCGCCACGTGATTGCACGGCGTCAAAGCTATCACGGCAACACATTGGGCGCGCTGGCAACCGGCGGCAACGCGTGGCGACGTGCACAGTTTGAACCGATCCTGATGGACGTGTCGCATATCGCGCCGTGTTACGAATATGTCGACAAAGCCGAGGATGAGACCCCGGCGCAATACGGTCACCGTGTGGCACAAGAGCTGGAGGAGGAAATCCTGCGGCTTGGGCCCGACAGCGTCATCGCCTTTGTCGCAGAGCCTGTTGTCGGCGCGACCATGGGTGCGGTTCCTGCGGTTGAGGGCTATTTCAAAAGGGTTCGCGATATCTGTGATCATTATGGGGTTTTGCTCATCCTTGACGAAGTCATGTGCGGCATGGGGCGTGTCGGTCAGCTTTTTGCATGTGACGCAGACGGCGTCTTGCCGGATATCCTGTGCGTCGCGAAGGGTCTGGGGGCCGGGTATCAACCGATCGGCGCGATGCTGTGCACGCGGAATATCTATCAAACGATTTCAGACGGATCTGGGTTCTTTCAGCACGGCCATACCTATCTCGGTCATCCTGTGGCCTGCGCCACATCGCTTGCGGTTGTGAAAGCGCTGCTGCACCGGGGATTGGTTCAGAACGTGCAGACGCAGGGAGAAAAGCTTGCTGCCGCGCTGACAGACAGGTTTGGCCAGCATCCTTATATTGGCGACATCCGTGGCAAAGGGTTGTTTCGCGGTATGGAGTTTGTGCAGGATCGGACTGCAAAGACGCCATTCGACTCGTCGGAAAACACCGCCAACCGGTTCAAGAAAGCGGCCTTTGATGCCGGTCTGATCTGCTATCCGATGCGGGGCACACGCGATGGCAATCTTGGGGATCACGTTTTGCTGGCACCGCCCTTTATCATCACCGACGACCAAATCACCGAGGTGGTCGACAAACTCGATATCGCCGTTGCGGCTGTGTTGCCCTAAAAACAGGATTTACCACCCCAAAGTGCTTGCACCGCATAGCCTTTCTTATATATTTCCTAGTAATATTGTCAGGAATCTGAAATTCACACCGCTTGCGGTCTGGTTAATGAACGGGAATATCCAAGATGGGGGCAGTGCATCAACAATTTGCCGGTACAACACACCGGCCAGCACCCACGCTCACCGAACAGGAAAAGCACTTTATTGATACGTTAAGGCGGGTTGGGCGGCGGTCCAGAGCCAAATCCTATCAGGATCTGTTTCAGGCCTGCGCGGTCCTGTCTTGTGACAAACAGGTTGCGACAACCGCTTATGCGGACACTCTGATGCGATGTCTGTCACAGGCGCTGGGTAAGCTTCCAATTCTGTATATCCCCGGAGAAGCCGACTTGTCGTTCGATGAAACATTGCTTTTGCAGTTGGCCTCATCCATCGCCCTCAATGACGTCGCAAGCACCAACTTCCTCTTGCGGTCCCGAGTAAAACCTTATGCACGGCGTCACTGCGGGTTTCTTATGACGTCAATCGTTGAAAAATTCGATCTAGTTTAGAATAATTCTAAAATGCGCTTGGCATTTCGCGGACAGTTGCTATCTATTAGGATAAGCAAGCCAGCCGACGTGCCAGCCAGCAGTATTTTAACCGATATGGAGGGTGACATGACACAAACAGCGATGTCTATGTCCACAGATGCTCAAAAACAAATTGCAGATGCCTTGAATCAATGTGTTGCGGAAACAGCCGTGACCACGATGATGGCGCAGAATTTTCATTGGAATGTGACGGGCATGGCCTTTGGTCCCCTGCATGAACTGTTCCAGAAAATCTACGAAGATCACTTTGTCGCTCAGGATGATCTGGCGGAACGCGTAAAAGCGCTTGATGCGCACGCGGAAGGCACGCTTGCCGGGATGCTGAAGCGGTCCAAAGTGTCGGAGCGCGAAGGTCATGCATCCGCCGAAGAAATGATCAAGACCCTCATGGAAGCACAGGAAACGCTTGCGGCAACTTTGGCCGGCGCAGGCGAACTGGCGGCAGAGAACGGTGACACACTCACCGAAGACCTATGTATTGCTCGCGGGCAAGAGCACGAGAAATTTGCCTGGTTCCTGCGCGCGCATCTGCGCTGATCGCAACGCAAGTGCACGTTAGAGGCGGTGCCATGGGGGTGCCGCTTTTTTCGTTCTGGCGTCAGGCCGCTTTGTCAGTATCCCAGACCAGCTTGATCTTCTTCTTTTTCAGCTTTTTCGCATAGGCTAGTTTCCAGTGGCTGTACTTGCCCAATGCGTCCTGCTGCCGTTGCAACATTTCTACAAAAGCCAAACGGTGTTTGTCTTTTTTTAGATCCTTGAACAGTGACTTCTGCGCCTTTGTCATCGAACATCCGATACAGTGCCCGGCGCGTTTGAATTTGCAAACGTCAATGCAGGGGCTGGGAATTTTGGCCATATGATCCTCGCAAATAGCAGGCGACGCCTGTCCTGTTTTGGCTGGGTATGAAGAGATACTTTATATGTGTCATCAGTGTCTGGTGATCTGTGAATTGGTCAACCCGTCGCGTGCCGGATTGTGCCCTCGGACCAGCTCGCGCGTGCCGGTTCCTACCTCTGCGGATAGCAATGCCAGGTGCTCTGCAAATGCGGGCCAAACCAAAAGTGTTGCAATCAGTGATGCCTCGTGCAGATCGCCGTCACTGGCAAAGCGCACCATGTTGGCAAAGACCGCTTCGTCCGATCCGATGCACCGACATGCAACGCCGTGCCGGACCATGGGCCGCACCATATGGGTGTCGATCATCGCAATCAGCCGTTCAAACCGCAAAAGTTCGGCCCGTCCGTCCTTTTGTCCAAAAGCCGTGGCATAGCTGTTCCAGACCAGAGTTTGTCCATTCGGGCCATCCTGCCAAAGGCGGAGGTTGAGGATCAACTCGGCCTCCCAGGCTGTGACTTCGGTCAGCTGCCCCACGGCGGCGGCGCCGCGAATGTCGCGCTCCATTTTCATTTCGTCAGAATTAACTTGCCGGCGCGGGTGATCCGAAGCGTGTAAACCTGCGCGTCGAGCACGATTTTTGCCTGCACCCCGTCAGGGATCAAGGCGCGTGCGTCATGAACCTGAATCTCGCAGTCAGAGTTCGTTGTGGTGGCAGCACTTAGCTTGTCGCTCATGGCGTTCATGTCCGACCTCGCATAACGTCTGACAGCGTCTCAAAGCTGCATTCGCACCCGCCATCTTGTGACAGGCAACCATACAGAGCGTCTCGCCAACACTGCGCGTCTTGTTCGTGTTTTGGAAATAACAAATTCAACAACCGAACCATTGCATGCATCCTCGTTTGTGTCCGGGCTGCCCTGCATCAGACAGGTGGCTGGGATTCTCTCATGGCGATAGTTGTCGACTATTTTAATCAGAAATGCAATCCTTACAAAAACACTCGACTGAAAAAACCTTTTTCCGCCGATGCACCTATGGCGCAGATTGCGACATGTGATCCGGTCTCGCAGCCGGGGTCGATCAGCTTATCCAATATGCCGCGTAAACCAGACTTGACGCACCAGACCGTCAGGGTGCAGATGGACATGTTTACGGTCCGATCGTTGCAAGACGGTTGGTGAAAAGGGAACGCGGTGCTTCTTTCGAAAAATCCGCGACTGCCCCCGCAACTGTGAGCGGCGAGCGACGCTGAAAGTGCCACTGGGTCCGGTGAACGGAACTGGGAAGGCCAGCAGAGCACAGACCCGCAAGTCAGGAGACCTGCCGTAAGCCAACACCCAGTCCGGACGCGGGGTGCGTTGGGGCGGCGGCACGTCCGCAGTGGTGTCTATCACCGTCTGCGGATGCTCAGGCATTCCAGATTATTTATTAAGCCGGCGCGGTGCGCCAGACAAAGCCGGGAGACATGTCATGTCACGCCTCACATCCAAACTTCTTCTATGCACAATCATGGTCGCCCCGTCTTTGGCCGCGGCTCAGGAGACAGGTGGTGCCGTTGTCGAACTCGATGAGATCGTTGTCTACGGGGGCCTTCTGCCGACCAACCTTGAGACCACCGGCGCGACCATTGATGTGGCCGAAGGTCCCGAATTGTCGATCAAAGGGATCGGTGCGTCCGCTGCGCTGGATGCATTGCCGGGTGTGTCGGTGACATCGAACGGTGGTTTGGGCACCCGCGCCACCGTCCGCATTCGCGGACTTGGCGGGTCGTATATTGGCGTTCGGGTCGACGGCATCGACGTTACAGACCCGTCAAGCACCCAGACAGCCTTTAATTTTGGAACGCTTCTTACCGGATCACTGGATCGCATTGCAGTAATCAAGGGCACGCAATCCGCGATTTACGGATCGGACGCGATTGGTGGTGTTGTCGATGTCCAAAGCTGGCGACCCTTGGTCGACGGGTTTTCGGGCAACGCCAAGCTAGAGCTCGGCAGCTTTGAAACAGGGGCCGCCAATCTGAGTTTCGGCTACCTGGACGAACGTGCCGAACTGGCGCTTAGCTTGGGTCGTGTCACATCCGAGGGCTTTTCGGCGCGGGATACCAATGACGAGAATGATGGCTTTGAACAAAGCTCTGTCAACCTGTTCGCAGCCTATCAGGTCAGCGATACGATCCGGTTGGGAATGTCGGGCATCTGGTCTGACAGCACGTCTGAATTTGATCGCTCGACAACGGACGCCTCGGGCGAATTCGACGAGACGCGCAAAGGTGTACGTCTGTTCGGCGAATACCAGCTTGGAGCGTGGTCGCATGAGCTGTCATTCAGCACATACGAGGTTGATCGCTTTGATGCGGGCGGGTTCACGCAAGATTTCAATGGGCAACGTGACACCGTTGCCTATCTTGCGCAGGGCGAAATTTCACCGACCGTCGGCTTGGCGTTTGGTGCCGACTGGACCGAAGAGCGCGCGTCGCTGGACGGCAATAAGTATGACGCGTCCAATGCCGCTGTTTTCGGCGAAATCAAGGCCACGCCCAATGATCAATTGGAAATCTCGCTGACCCTGCGATACGATGATTATTCTGACTTCGACGGCCAGGTGTCAGGTCGCGCGGCACTGTCCTATGCTCTGACCGATACGACAAGCCTTCGCGCGTCTCTGGGCACGGGATACCGCGCGCCGTCGCTTTATGAACGGTTCGGTCCCTTCGCAGGATCGGGCGTTCTTGATCCTGAAACCAGCCGCAGTTTCGATCTGGGCATTGACCACAGCTATGGAACCCGTGGTGCAGTACGCGCGACGCTGTTCTGGTCCGAGATCGACAATCTGATTGATTTTGGGTCTTCACCGGATTGTCTGCCGTCGCAAAGCTTTGGCTGCTATACACAAATTGACGATACGGTCGAAACCCGCGGTCTTGAGCTTAGCGGTTTTTATGCGTTTTCTGACCGGGTCCGGCTGACGGGGGCCTATACTTTGACCAACGCAGAAGAAGGCGGAGATCGCCTTATTCGTGTCCCGCGTCACGATCTTTCGCTGGCATTGGATGCTGACGTGACCGATCAGCTTCAGGTCGGGGTGTCGATGACCCGTGTAGCGGATATTCTTGATGGTTTTGGCTCACCAACGCCGCTTGATGATTATACACTTTGGAACCTGTCAGCCCGCTATGCCATCACGGACAGAGCTGCTGTCTATGGCGCAATCGATAACATCGGTGATGTCGAATACCAGACGGTGCGCGGCTACAATGCGCCAGAGCGGACCATCCGTTTTGGTATCGAAACGACGTTCTAGGCGATGCTGCGTCTGCTGACGCCTTTGCTTTTGGCGCTGACCCCTGTCTGGGCCAGCGCCTCGGATCTGCCGAAAGTCGTGTCGGTCAATGTGTGTACCGATCAACTGGTGATGCTTTTGGCCGATCCGGATCAGATTGTGTCCCTCAGCGATCTGTCCGTCGATCCCCGATCGTCATCCATGGCATCACAAGCACAGCGCTTTGCCCAGAACAATGGTCGTGCCGAAGCGATTGCCGTCACCCAGCCTGACATTGTGGTGGCTGGCAGGTTTACCGATCCGGCGCTGTTGGACATGCTGCGCGAGGTTGGCATCGAGGTGATACAGTTTCCGCTGACCCGCGCGCTGGATGAGATCCCGTCACAATTGCGCGCAATGGGGCGTGTGTTGAAACAGGATGTTGCGGCTGACACTCTGGCCCGCGACGTGGAAGACCGGCTTGCAAACCGGGCCAATGTCGAACCGACCGCCCCGCTCGCCGCGTTCTTTTATCCCAACGGGTTTGCCTTGGGCGAAGGCACGTTGAGCCATGATATCCTGACGGCAGGCGGTGCGCGCAACCTGTCGGCCGAGCTTGGCGTGGCGGGCAATGGGCGGTTGGCTTTAGAACAGGTTGTTCTGCACGAACCTGATCTTTTGGTCGGATCGCCCAGCTATGGTGGTTTTTCACGATCCGAGGAAATGACCACGCATCCCGCGCTGGGCGATTACCCGGTGCTGCACAGCTCGCCCGACTGGGTCTGCGGCACACCATATGCATTGCGGGCGGTTGCCCAGGTGGCGGATGCGGTTGACCGGCTGGTCACTGAACGCCGGTCCGCGACCCAAGGCACCACCCAATAGCAATCCGGGCGCATCCGACCGATCCTGCAATAGACAGTCAGCGCCGCGTCACACTCCGATGTAACGGCCTGAAATCTCGGGAGTAATTTCCGATAGCTTTCCGGTCCAAACGGTTTTCCCACGGGCCAGGATCACGGCACGATCGGCCACTTGCGACAGTTCTTTCAGCGATTTGTCGATCAACAGGATGGATGTTCCGGTTTCTCTTTTTAAACGCGCAATGGCGGTCCAGATCTCTTGACGGATGATCGGGGCCAGACCTTCGGTCGCTTCGTCGAGAATGAGCAAACGCGGGTTGGTCATCAGCGCCCGTCCGATCGCAAGCATCTGCTGCTCGCCGCCCGACAAAGATGCCGCGAGCTGGTGTTTTCTTTCCTCTAGCCGTGGAAACAAGTCCGCCACAGTTGCAAGGGTCCATGCGCCGGGTCGCGATGTGGCCAGCAGATTTTCCTCGACGCTTAGATCACGAAAGCAGCGGCGGCCTTCCGGGGCAAGGCCAATACCAAGGCGCGCGGCTTTGTGGCTGGGCAGGAGGTGAAGGCTTTGTCCGGCAAACGTCAGATGACCTTGGGACGGGATCATGCGACAGATCGCCTTGACCGTTGTTGTCTTGCCCATGCCATTGCGGCCCATCATCGCGACGACTTCGCCTTCGGCTACGCGCAGATCAACGCCAAACAGGGCTTGTGCCGCACCATAACTGGCGGTCAGATCCTGAACGTCCAGTATGGTCATGCGTCATCTCCAAGATAGGCCTGCCGCACCTCGTGGTTGGCGCGGATTTCATCCACGCTGCCGGTGGCAATCACTCGTCCATAAACCAGAACCGTGACCCGGTCGGCCAGCGCGAACACTGCATCCATGTCGTGTTCCACCAACAGGATCGGGGCCTCATCGCGCAACGTGTCAAGAAACCCTGTCAGCTGTTTTGATCCTTCGCTTCCCAGACCGGCCATGGGTTCGTCCATCACAAACGCCCTCGGAGACAGTGTGAGCGCGACCGCGACTTCAAGCTGTCGACGTTGCCCATGGGACAGGTTCGCACAGCGGACATGACGCACATCCCCCAGTCCGACACGCTCTAGCGCCGCCTCGCTTTTGGCGCGCAATGTGTTGTCGGACAGGGCAGGTTGCCAAAACCGCCATGGCCGCCCCGAGGCCCCCAATGACCCAAGCAGCACATTTTCAAGGACGGTATCTTCCATCGCCAGGGCCGAAATCTGAAAGGTGCGGGCCAAACCCGCGCGCGCCCGTATCGCGGTGCTTTGCCGTGTCACGTCCTGACCCAGAAAATGCACCGTTCCGGCATCCGGCTGCAGACCACCGCAGATCTGGGCGATCAGCGTGGATTTTCCCGCGCCATTCGGGCCGATCACCGCGTGTATCTCTTGCGGGCGCAGGTCAATTGACACGTCATCCGTTGCGGTCAAAGCACCAAACCGTTTTTGCAGGTTGTGTGTGGCAAGCACGGGATCAGACATGAGCCCCCTGCTTTCCCGTCAGCAGGCCAATGATCCCGCCGCGTGCAAACAGCACAATCGCCAGAAGGATCAGGCCCAGATAGACGTGCCAAAATTCGGTCAGCCCCCCCAGCCAGTGTTCAAGTGCCACAAACAGACAGGCACCAATGACCGGGCCAAACAGACGGCCAACGCCACCAATGATGATCAGAACGATCAATTCGCCCGACAATTGCCAACTGAACATCGTGGGTGACACAAACCGGTTGAGATCAGCAAAAAGCGCCCCGGCCAGGCCTGTCACCGCGCCGGACAGCACAAAAGCCACCAGTTTTAACCGCATCGGGTTCAGTCCCACGGTTTCAACACGGTTCGGCACCTGTCGCGCGGCATTCAGCGCCAGACCAAAGCCGGACGCTTGCAAGCGTGCCTTGAGGAACAGAACAAGACATAACAACACGAAACAGACGCCGAAAAACTGGATCGGAACCAGTGTATTCAAACCGGGAAACCCGTTGCGCACATAGATCGACAACCCGTCCTCGCCGCCATACGCGCTCCAGGAGATGGCGAAGTAATAGAACATTTGACCGAACGCCAAGGTGATCATGATAAAATAAACGCCCGAGGTCCGCAGGCTCAAAAGCCCGATAATCCACGCAATGCAGGCCGAAATTATCGTGGCAACCAGCCATATCACCGGCATGGACGTGGTGCCCGCCAGTGAGATACCGGCAAACTCAAGCGGCGTATAGGTTTGGGCGTGGAAGGCCAGAATGCCCATTGCATACCCACCAAGGCCGAAAAACACCGCATGTCCAAGGCTGACAAGCCCCCCGATCCCAAGCGCGATATTGAGCCCCACCGCAGCAAGCGCGAGAATGACCGCGCGCGTCACCAAAGTGATGGTAAACGGCTCATCCGCAATCAGCGCCCAAAGCGGCAAGCCAATCAGCCCGGCAAGCACGACCCAGTTGATAACGCGTTCCGGGATCATGCGCGCGCTCCGAACAAACCGGTTGGACGCCAGATCAGCACAATACTCATCAGGATGTAGATCGACATCGATGCCAAAGCCGATCCGGTTTGCGTGGCCGCGCCGGACTCCATGAAAAGTTTGAAAAGTTCCGGCAGGAAAATCCCGCCCAGCGTGTCGGTCAAGCCGACCAACAGCGCCCCGATGAACGCTCCTTTGATCGACCCGATGCCACCGATGACAATCACCACAAAGGCAAGGATCAAAACCGGCTCTCCCATGCCCACCTGAACCGATTGAATGGCCCCAACCAATGCCCCCGCCAAACCGGCCAATGCCGCACCAATCGCAAAGACGAATGTGTAAAGGCGCGAAATATCAACACCCAAAGCGGCGATCATTTCGCGGTCATTTTCCCCAGCGCGGATCTGAATGCCGATCCGCGTTCGTTCGATGAACCGCCACAAACCAAGACCGACCAGCAATCCGGCCAGGATAAGCGCAAGACGATACAGCGGGTATTGAATGCCCCCTGGCAATGTCACCGGCCCGGACAACGCGTCGGGGATATCCAGAAACAAGGGAAACGAGCCGAAAATCCAACGCGTGCCTTCAGAGAAGATCAGGATAAGCGCAAACGTGGCCAGCACCTGATCCAGATGGGCTTTGCCATAAAGCCGACGGATCACGGTAACCTCGATCAAGGCTCCGGCGATAGCCGCAACAGTCAATGCCGCAGCCAGCGCAAGCACAAAAGACCCGGTTGCCCCGGCAACAGCAGCGGCTGCAAAGGCACCGATCATGTAAAGCGATCCATGCGCCAGATTGATCAGCCCCATAACGCCAAAGATAAGCGTCAGTCCGGCGGCCATCAAAAACAGCATGATGCCAAACTGAAGCCCGTTCAGAACTTGTTCGATGATAAGAAGCGTAGACATGCCAGCCCCGACCAGGGCGCGCCGGATGCGATGTCCGGCGCGCCGTATGGACTACATTTTGCAGTCGGTGACATAAGCATCAGCATGGTCTTCAAGCGCCACGCCGATAATCTTATTGGTGAACACGTCCCCTTCCTTGATCACTTCGCGGGCATAGATCGTTTGCACCGGGTGGTGGTTGGGGCCAAATTTGAAATCGCCACGCGTGCTGTCGAAATCAGCGGCTCTCAGCGCTTCGCGAAAGGCGTCTGCATCCGAAACGTCGGCTTTGTCCAGGGCCGACAGGATAAGCTGGGCTGTATCAAAGCCCTGGCTTGCATAGAGCGACGGCAGACGGTCGTATTTGGCAACAAAGCTGTCGACAAAGGCCGCGTTTGCCGGGGTGTCGATATCCTTGTTCCACTGGCTGGTGTTTACCACGCCCAAGGCTGCGTCGCCAACGGCCTGCAAGATCCCCTGATCAAACGAAAACGCGGGTCCGACAACCGGCAGGTCCACACCACTGTCGGCATATTGCTTGAGAAACGAGATCCCCATGCCGCCGGGCAGGAAGAAGAACACGCTGTCCGCACCGGACGCCCGGATCTGAGCGATTTCGGCGGCATAGTCGGTTTGTCCCAGCTGGGTATAAATCTCGCCGGCCAGATCACCTTTGAACATGCGTTTGTAGCCGGTCAAAGCGTCTTTGCCAGCCGGGTAATTCGGCGCAAGGATAAAGCTGTTGGTGTAGCCAGCCTCAGTTGCATATGCGCCGGCGGCTTCGTGCAGGTTGTCGTTCTGCCAGGCGACATTGAAGTAATTTGCGTTACAGCCCCGACCGGCCAATGCGGATGGGCCTGCATTTGGCGAGATGTAGAATTTGCCCTGCGCTGTCACGCTGGGAACAACCGCCATGGCAAGGTTGGACCAGATTATTCCGGTCAGGATATCGACCCGTTCAGATTGCACCATCTTATCGGCGAGCTGCACCGCGATGTCCGGCTTTCGCTGGTCGTCTTCAATGACAACGTCGACATCGCTGCGGCCCGACTGTTCGATGGCCAGCATAAACCCGTCGCGCACATCAATGCCCAGACCGGCACCGCCACCTGATAGCGTAGTAATCATACCGATCTTTGTATCGGCCAGCGCCGTTGTCGCGCCCAAGGCCAAAGCGGCGGTCGCCATGAATAGCTTTTTCACGTATCTCTCCCCGTTGAGAACATTTTTATAGTGACCCCGTCCTGCGCGCTGTGCGCGACACGGACGCGGCCTTTGGATATTGCGCGTGAATGTGTTGAACAATGAACGGCGAAATACAAGACAATGCAGCCATGTCTGAGACTGTTTCCCGGTCAGAACGACAAAAACTGCGCAGGGTTCATGCCAAAACCGGCTGTTGGTAAGGAAGGTCGGGCTTTTACGGACCTGACCCTGCATTCGGATGCACATCGGTGCCGCCATCACTCAATGCCCGGTGGCGATCCTGAATATGCCTGTGTATTGTTCATCGGAATATGGGTGCAAAAAACGCACCCCACCCGCGATTGGCCCAAAGACCGACGCAGTCATCTTGGGGTTCGAACATTAGGAGATGGCGATGCCTGATCTGCTCAGAAAACCGTTCGGCACCAGAGGCAAGGTACACGAGATCACGCCCGCAAACGCAGGTTGGCGGTATGTCGGTTTTTCCGTGTACCGGCTCCAGCCCGGTGATACCGCCAGCGAACACACCGGCACGCGCGAAGTCATTCTTGTTATGATCGAGGGCAAGGCAAACATCAAAGGGGCTGGGCAAGAGTGGGGTGTGCTCGGAGAGCGGCAGAGCGTGTTCGAAAAAACCCCGCCACATTGTCTTTACCTGCCCAATAACAGCGACTGGACCGCCGTTGCGCAAACGGATTGCGTGATTGCGGTATGTTCTGCACCCGGGCGTGGCGGCCATCCGGCGCGTCGGATTGGGCCGGACGGGATCACATTGACCGATCGCGGCATCGGGACCAACACGCGGTATATCAACAATATCGCGATGGAGGCCGAAGATTACGCGGACAGTTTGCTTGTCACCGAAGTGTTCACGCCCGCGGGTCACTGGTCGTCCTTTCCCAGCCACCGCCATGATGAAGATGATTTTCCGCGCATCACCTATCTTGAGGAAACCTATTATCACCGTCTGAACCCGTCATCCGGCTTTGGTGTCCAGCGGGTCTATACAGATGACCGCCTGCTTGACGAAACCATGGCGGTGTCTGACGGGGATGTGGTGCTTGTTCCGCGCGGGCATCATCCCTGTGGCGCGCCATATGGGTTTGAGATGTATTACCTGAATGTCATGGCCGGCCCCTTGCGCAAGTGGCGATTTGTACCCGCGCCGGAAGTGCAATGGATTTTCGACCGGGACGGGTGACATCCGCCGTCAAACGCGCCGCCAAGGGCCTTGCCGGTGCCGGAAAAGACCGGCCGTCCGTCTGTTATTGATCCCGGACTTCGCGGACCCAGGCGATGATGGCGCGTCGCGCCTCGTCATCCATCTGGACCGCGTTCGGCGGGGGCATCGCGTGGCTGACACCCGCCTGCAGGTAAATATCGCTGGCATGACGCGCAACATCCCCCGGTGTTTCAAGGTGAACGCCCTTGGGGGCCCATTGCATGTTGCCCCAGACAGGTTCGCGCGCGTGACACATGGAGCAATTTCCGACCACGACGTCATAGGCGTCTTCAAACCCGTCGGCGGACGCGAATTGCAGTTCGTAGGGTGTCAGCTGTCTGGCTTCGGCCTCGTCCCAGGTTTCGCCTGTTCTGACGGTCGACAACCAGGCAATGGCCACCATCAACAAGACCGTCACCGCCCAGGTCCAGTGCGGACCGGTTCCGGTTTTGTGCATCGTGTTGAAATAATGCCGGATGGTGACACCGGTCAGAAAAATCAGGCTTGCAATAATCCAGGCGAATTCTGTGCCGAACGACAGCGGGTAGTGGTTTGACAGCATCAGGAACACCACCGGGAGCGTCAGGTAATTGTTATGCGTTGACCGGACCTTGGCGATCTTGCCGTATTTGGCATCCGGTGTTCGGCCCGCCTTGAGGTCCTCGACCACGATCCGCTGGTTCGGCATGATCTGAAAAAACACATTGGCCGTCATGATCGTTGCGGTAAAGGCCCCCAGATGCAGCAGCGCAGCGCGGCCGGTGAAGATCTGATTGTAGCCCCAGGACATGATCACCAGGATCACAAACAACAGCAGCATCAGCAGTGTGGGTTGTTCGCTGAGCCGGGATTTGCACATCGCATCATACAGCAACCATCCGATCGTCAATGACCCTGCCGAGATCGCGATGCCCTGCCACAGGGACAGGTCAACCTTTGTGGGGTCAAGCAGGTAAAGTTCACCACCGACCCAGTAAATGATCATCAAAAGCGCCGCACCGGAAAGCCAGGTGGTGTAGCTTTGCCATTTGTGCCAGGTCAGATGCTCGGGCATCCGGGCCGGGGCCACCATATATTTGACGGTGTGGTAAAACCCGCCGCCATGCACTTCCCATTCTTCGCCATAAGCGCCTTCGGGCAAGGCATCATTGGGTTTAAGCATCAGATCAAGCGCGATGAAATAGAACGATGCGCCGATCCAGGCCATTGCTGTGATGACATGAAGCCAGCGAACCGAAAACGCGATCCAGTCCCATAAAATGGCCAAATCATACATGGGGGTCCCTCCAAAACCTGTGTTTGACAGCACTCTATCCGCCGTAAAATTGTTCTGCTATGCATGTCAAACGCCAAGCAGCATCAAAAAAATCAGAATAATGTCCTATCTCGATAACATACGAACCTTTGTGCGCGTCTACGAGCTTGGCAGTATGTCCGCCGCGGGACGTGATTTGCGAATCTCACCTGCGGTTACATCATCGCGCATTTCGCAACTTGAGGAACATCTGGGCGTTCGCCTGTTTCAGCGCACAACGCGCAGCCTGACACCAACCGATCAGGGCAAAACATTTTTTGACGCCGCCTGCGACGTTCTGGACGCCGTTGAAAAAGCCGAGGCGCGCGTGATCAACATGACCGACAACCCCAAGGGATCGCTATATGTCGCGGCACCGCTGGGGGTGGGCCGACGGCTTATCGCACCTCAGGTTCCGGGGTTTCTTGAGATGTATCCCGAAGTGAACATGCGGCTCAGGATGACGGACCGGAAGGTGGATCTGACCACAGAGGGGCTTGATCTTGCGTTTTACCTGGGCAACCCAAAAGACAGCAATCTGCGCATTCGCAAGATTGCCGATGTCGCGCGAGTCCTTTGTGCGTCGCCGGAATATGTGAAACGCAAGGGCCATCCCAAAGACGGGACGGCGCTGATTTCAGACAATCATGAGTGCCTCAACCTGAGGTTTCCCGGCGCGACGGAGTTTCAATGGCGTCTGGTCACAGAGGACGGTCCCAAGAAGTTTCGCGTCACCGGGCGCTACGAATCCGATGACGGAGATGTCCTGACGGATTGGGCATTGCACGGACATGGCATCGCCATGAAGCCGATTTTCGAGGTCAGCGATCACCTGCGGAACGGGCGTCTTGTGCCGGTCGCCGAAGAGACGCCGCCGGAGCCGATCCAGATGGCGTGTCTTTTCACGCACCGTAAAAGGCAGGACCCGAAAACCCGCCTTTTCATGGAATACATCATCGAGGAAATCTCGGATGTGGTCAGCGCGGTTTAACTGCCGCGATAGGTGGAATAGCCGAACGGAGAAAGCAAAAGAGGCACATGGTAATGTGATGCCTCAGACATGCCAAAACGCAGCGGTACAACATCCAGAAAGCGCGGGTCTTCGGCTGGTGTGCCGGATGCGGTCAGATAGTTACCGGCGTGAAACACCAGCTCGTAGACACCGGTTTCAAATTCGGCTTCCGGCAGGATCTGTTCATCGGTGCGGCCATCATCATTGGTCGTCAGGGTCTTGAGATGTGTTCGCGCCTCACCTTGTAGACGGAACAATTCGATCCTAAGACCTTTGGCCGGGCACCCCCGCGCCGTGTCGAGGACATGTGTCGTCAGATAACCGCTCATATTACGCTCCATCAAGTTTGATATATGTGTGCCAGAGCATCGGTTGGCGTCAAAGCCCGATACACAAGAGGCTGTTTTAAGTTTTTTTTGAAAAACTACTTGATTGTTTTGCTCTATTGAGGAGTGGAAGTAAAAAGGAAAAGAGACATGGCTCGTTATCCACGCGATTTGACAGGGTATGGACCAACGCCCCCCGCCGTGACCTGGCCGAACGGGGCTAAAATAGCAGTCCAGATTGTCTTGAACTACGAAGAAGGTGGCGAAAACAACATCTTGCACGGGGACGCCGCGTCCGAAGCATTTCTGTCCGAGATCACCGGTGCCGCGCCTTGGCCAGGTCAACGTCACTGGAACATGGAATCAATCTATGACTATGGCGCGCGGGCCGGTTTTTGGCGCGTTCATCGTTTGTTGGGCGATTTGCCGATTACGGTCTACGGTGTTGCCACCGCCTTGGCGCGTGCGCCGGGACAGGTGGCCGCCATGCAGGCGTCGGGATGGGAAATTGCCAGCCACGGCCTGAAATGGGTCGAACACAAGGATATGCCACCTGAGGAAGAGCGCGCCCAGATCCAAGAGGCTATTCGCCTGCACACCGAGGTCACCGGGGCTCCACCGCGCGGCTGGTACACAGGGCGATGCTCTATGAACACCGTCGATCTGGCGGCGGAGGAGGGCGATTTTGCCTATATCGCCGACAGCTATGCTGACGATCTGCCCTACTGGGTCAAAGCGGGGGGCAAGGATCAGTTGATCGTGCCCTATACCATGGACTGTAACGACATGAGGTTTGCTATTCAGGCCGGTTACACCAATGGCCGCCAATTCGAAAGCTATCTCAAAGACAGCTTCGACATGCTGTATGCCGAAGGGCAGGCAGGGCACCCTGCGATCCTGTCCATTGGTCTGCATTGCCGCCTGATCGGGCGTCCCGGTCGCGCGATTGCGCTTCAGCGCGCGATCGAACATTTCAAGGCGCATGACGGCGTCTGGTTTGCAACACGCGAACAGATTGCCGACCACTGGGCCAAACAGCACCCGCCGACAACCAAACCGCGTCCGTCGGAAATGGATCGCGACACCTTTGTGGCAGAGTTTGGCGGCATTTTTGAACACAGTGCCTGGATCGCAGAAGCCGCGCATGCGCTGGAGCTTGGTCCAACGCATGACACCGCCACCGGGGTTCACAATGCGCTGGCGCGGGTGTTCCGGTCCGCGTCAGAAGAACAACGGCTGTCTGTTCTGACGGCGCACCCGGATTTGGCGGGTAAACTGGCTGCTGCGGGAAAATTGACTGCGGAAAGCACCGCCGAACAAGCGGGCGCGGGTCTTGATCTGTTGACTGATCAAGAGCGCGAGACGTTCCAGGACCTGAACGCGCAATATGTGGCGCGGCACGGGTTTCCTTTCATCATCGCCGTCAAGGACAACACAAAGGCGTCAATCCTTGAGGCGTTCTATCGCCGTATCGACAATGACCGCGGCACAGAGTTTGCCGAGGCGTGCAAACAGGTCGAACGCATTGCCGAGCTGCGTCTGATCGACAAGTTCGCATCATGAGCACAGTATTAAAAGCCGAACCGATCACACAAGCCGCAATCGCCGGTCTGGCCGATCTGATCGAGGCCAGTGGCGAAGCGGACAAGCTGATCAATCAAGGGCAATGCGGCCGTTATCACAACCGCGCAAAGCTGGACATCGTCGACGGAGAGCCAGGTATCAGCGTTTTCAAATCCGTGTCGTTCTCGCTTCCGTTCACGATGGAGATGATGGAACGGCATCCGTTTGGGTCACAGGCATTCCTGCCCATGCAGGATGGGGATTACCTTGTGGTTCTGGCTGAGGACAAAGACGGCGCACCGCACAATCCGCGCGCGTTCATCGCAGGCGCGGGGCAGGGCGTAAATATCGGGCGCAATGTCTGGCACGGGGTTCTGTGCCCATTGTCCGACCCCGGCCTGTTCATGGTTGTTGATCGGATTACAGACGGTCCCAACCTAGAAGAGCATTGGTTCGAAGAGGCCTACACTATCGAGAAATAAGAAGAACTGCTGGCATAAGGCCAGCGCGACGCATCATAAGGGAGGGACAGTTATGTCAGATGCATCTATCGGGACGCCGGAACAACTCCGCGATCCCAATTACACACCAGCCTTACACAAAGCGATTCCGCTGGGCATTCAGCATGTTTTGGCGATGTTCGTTTCGAACGTCACACCGGCCATTATCATCGCGGGGGCTGCTGGCTTTGGCTTTGGTTCAGATGCGGGCGCGCAGGGTTTCCCTGACATGACGTATCTTATCCAGATGTCGATGTTATTCGCGGGCATTGCGACCCTGTTCCAGACCATCGGTCTTGGCCCGGTTGGCGCGCGGTTGCCGATTGTGCAGGGAACCAGTTTTGCCTTTATCCCGATCATGATCCCGCTGGTGGCTGGCAAGGGGGTTGAGGCGCTGCCGGCGCTGTTTGGGGGTGTTATCATTGGGGGGCTTTTCCACACTTTCATTTCAACCTTTATCGGCAAAATCCGCTTCGCGCTGCCACCTTTGGTGACAGGGCTGGTGGTCACGATGATCGGTCTGGCGCTGGTCAAGGTCGGGATCGAATATGCCGCCGGGGGCGTCCCGGCCAAGGCAAATGACCTGCCGGAATATGGCAGCATGTTAAATTGGTCAGCGGCGTTGGTTGTTGTTTTCGTGACGCTGGGTTTGAAATTCTACGCAAAAGGAATGCTGGCTGTTTCAGCCGTCGTGATCGGAATCATCGTAGGCTACTTTTACGCATTGGCCATGGGGATGGTGACGTTTGAGGGCATCGCAACAAGCTGGAATCGTGCAGCGCCAGTCGCTTTCCCTGTTCCTTTCAAATACGGTATCGAGTTCGGATTTGCAGCAATCGTTGGTTTCTGTTTGATGGCCTTTGTCTCTGCCGTTGAAACTGTCGGCGACGTTTCGGGTATCACCAAAGGCGGTGCGGGCCGTGAAGCAACTGACAAAGAGATTCAGGGCGCAACATATGCCGATGGTGTTGGTTCGGCTGTCGCGGGCATCTTTGGCGGTTTTCCGAACACGTCCTTTAGCCAAAACGTGGGTCTGATCGCCATGACGGGTGTGATGTCACGCCATGTAGTGACCATCGGCGCGATTTTCCTGATTATCTGTGGGCTTGTTCCAAAGGTCGGCGCGGTGATCCGCACGATCCCCATCGAAGTGTTGGGCGGCGGTGTGATTGTCATGTTCGGTATGGTTGTGGCGGCCGGGATCTCGATGTTGTCAGATGTGAACTGGAACCGTCGCAATATGGTGATCTTTGCAATTGCCCTGTCGGTTGGCCTGGGCCTGCAACTTGATCCAAAGGCGGTTCAGTACCTGCCTGACACGCTGCGCATCCTGATGACCTCTGGTCTGTTGCCAGCAGCGGTGATCGCCATCGTGCTTAACCTGATCTTGCCAGAACAACTGTCCGGAGAGGCCACCGAAGAGGTTTCCGGTGGGCATCAGGGACATGGCGCGGGGTCGCTCGAAAAGGGATGATCGCATTCTGATCAACAAAAACGGCCCGGTCACTGCGACCGGGCCGTTTTGCATTTTGATGTCCGGCGTGCTTAGTCGTATGCGGCATCCACGATGAATTCGACTTTTAACTCTGGTCTGGCAAGCTTTGCCTCACCACAGGCGCGCGCCGGAGCATGTCCTTTGGGCACCCAAGCATTCCAAACCTCGTTCAGGCCAGCAAAATCTTTCATGTCGGCAAGCCAGATCGTCACGCGCAGCATTTTCTCGCGGGATGATCCGGCCTGGACCAACAGGGCATCAACCTTTTCAAGGCAGGTGCGGACCTGATCCTGAATGGTCTCGCCTTCTGCAACCTGACCGGTCAGATAGGCAACGCCGTTGTGCTTCACAATTTTCGAGGACCGCTCTCCGGTATCAATGCGTTCGATCAACGTGTGTCTCCTTTGTGATCTACGTGATGAAAATACGCTTATCGTGATTGCGCCGGCAGTCCACCTGCAAAGACACTGTTGTGCAGACAATGCACCAGACGTCCGCGCCTAGGGTCAAGAAATCTGCGTCCAAAGGGCGATTACAAAAAACCGCGCGGTGTGTGATCACCGCGCGGTTTCTGGATGTTGTGCCGAAAGGGCGACTGCCGGAACGGGACATTACGATGTCAGAGAGAAAAAGATCAGAAATCGACCTCAATCGCGATGCCTTTTTGAACCGCCAGATCGACGACAGAGGCCGCGACAGCCAAGTCTTGAAGACCGACGCCCGTACCATCAAAAAGCGTAATCTGATCATCCGAAGTGCGACCCGCGTGGGTGCCGTTAATCACAGCACCCAGTTGCGAGACGTCACTTTCCTTGATCAAACCTGCGCCAACCGCGTGCTGGGCTTCGCCGATCGAGATAGATTGGGCGACCTCGTCGGTAAAGACATCGGCTTTGACCAACAGCTCGGCCTCGACCTCTTGTTTGCCTTTGGTGTCAGTGCCCATACACGCAACATGCGTTCCGGGTGATACATGATCGGCCAAAAGCGAGGGCGCGAACGCAGAGGTGATCGAGATGATCACGTCCGCCTCGGTCATCCCCGGCAAATCCACCGCCACGAACGGCAAGCCTGCCTCTTGGGCAACTTTTTCGATATTGGGCAGCATTTCGGGGTGGTAGTTCCAGCCGATGACTTTTTCAAAGTCTCGCTGTTCCAGCGCAGCGCGCAGTTGGAATGTTGCCTGATGCCCGGCACCAATCATACCCAACACCTTGGCGTCTTTGCGGGCCAGATGCTTGATCGACACCGAAGATGCGGCAGCGGTGCGCAACGCGGTCAATAGGTTGCCACCGACCATTGCACTGACCTTGCCAGTGTCGGGATCGAACAGGAATACGGTGGACTGATGGTTGATCAGGCCGCGCTTTTCCAGATTGTTGGGCCAATAGCCACCCGCCTTGAGACCAAGCGTCAGACCTGCCTGATCGAAGCCCCCTTTGAAACCATAAAGCGCATCTTCGTGCCCAATCGCTTCCCGCACGACCGGAAAGTTATAGGCGTCTCCGGCGGCCATCGCCGCAAACACTTTTTCGACGGCGTCAAACGCGGCTTCTCTGGTCATGAGATCGGCAATCTCACGTTCTGGAACGATCAGCATAGTGTCTCCCCTGCTCTGAATTTTCTGCGCCCGAGTGCCATTGCTGGAGGCAGGCATACACAACGGGCGGCGTCCCGGCTCTTGCCAAGCCGGGCCCTCCAAGGTGTGTGTTGGCGTTGATTAGAACGCGCGACCGCGGGCAGATACCGGCCAGACGGTCTCGACCTTGCCGTTGCGCACACCGACATACCAGTCATGCACGTTTGCGGTTGGGTCACAGTGACCGGGAACCAGCTTGAGCTTGTCGTTCACCTTGAGAACGCCTTTGGGATCGGCCACAACGCCATGCTCGTCCGAGCATTTGACGTATTCAACATCATCGCGGCCATAAATCACGGGCAAACCGGAATCGACTGATTGCGCCTTAAGGCCCGCATCGACAATCGCCTTGTCGGCTTTGGCATGCGACATGACCGATGTGAGAATGAAAAACGCGTTTTCCCACTCGCCTTGGTCGATCCGCTTGCCATCCTTGTCGAGGATGCGGCCATAATCGGCATCCATAAACGCGTAAGAGCCGCACTGAAGCTCGTTATACACACCCGAGTTGCTCTCGAAATAATAGGAGCCAGTGCCGCCGCCGCCGACGATGTCACATTCCAGACCTTCGGCCTTGAGCGTATCGACCGCATCTTTGACCATCGCAACCGCCACTTCGATCTTGGCTTTGCGGTCTTCATAGGAATCCATGTGCTGCATCGCGCCTTGATAGGCTTGGATGCCCGCAAATTTCAGACCCTCTGCCGCGTCAATCGCCTTGGCGATCTCGACGACTTCCGGGGTTGTCGTCACACCGCAACGTCCCGCGCCACAGTCGATTTCGACCAGGCATTCGATCTGTGTGCCGTGCTTCTGCGCCGCTGCCGAAAGATCGGCTACGTTTTCGATGTCATCCACACAGCAAATGGCGCGCGCACCCAGTTTGGGCAGACGGGCCAGACGGTCGATCTTGGCCGGATCGCGCACCTGATTTGAAACCAAAACGTCCTTGATGCCGCCGCGCGCAAACACTTCTGCTTCAGAGACCTTCTGACAGCAAACGCCACAGGCACCGCCAAGCTCTTCTTGCAGTTTCTGAACGTCGACAGATTTGTGCATCTTGCCATGGGTCCGGTGACGCATGCCGTGATCCTTGGCATAGTCGCCCATCTTTTTGATGTTGCGCTCCAGCGCATCAAGATCAAGCACAAGGCACGGCGTTTGGATATCTGCCTCGTCCATACCGGGCTTTGCGGGGATGTCGAAGCCGACTTCGTAGTCGTCGAAATGGGTCATGTCTTTCATCGGATCACTCCAGAATTAAAGTGCAGTTGAAGCCGAGTCGGCCGGTTGGCCGAGTCTGTGAATTGTTGTGCGTGTTTCCTATAGGAAACAAAGGGGCTTGAAAAGGCCGTGACGGATGTTCAATCAGCTGTTCAACCACGGCAGTTTATCAAGGTCGACATTGCCGCCCGTGACGATCACACCAACCCGTTTGCCGGCGAATGCCTCTTTGTTTTTCAGGATCACCGCCAAAGGCACAGCGCAGGAGGGTTCCATCACGATGCGCAGGTATTTCCACGTGATTTTCATCGCATCGATGATTTCGTCTTCGCTGGCGGTGTAAATCTCGTCGACAAAATTGGACACAAAGTGCCAGGTGCGATCCTTAAGAGGAACTTTCAGACCGTCGGCAATTGTGACCGGTGCGTCATCGGCAATGATATGACCTGCCTTGAAGCTGCGATAGGCGTCATCGGCCTGTTCAGGTTCGGCTGCGATGATCTTGATCTCGGGTGCCAGGGTGGACAGCGTCAGGCAGGTGCCCGAAATCATCCCGCCCCCGCCGATGGGGGCCACCATCATGTCAAGCGCGCCGCCGCCGATCTCTTCCATCTGTTCGACGAATTCCTTTGAGCAGGTGCCCTGACCGGCAATGACCCGAGGATCATTATAGGGGTGCACAAATTCACCTCCTGTCTTGGCCTGTACCTCGGCGAATACGGCTTCGCGCGATGTGGTCGATGGCTCACATTCGGTGACCACGCCACCATAGCGTTTGACCGCGTCTTTTTTCGCCTGCGGTGCTGTGCGCGGCATCACAACATTACACGGAATGCCGCGACGTCCTGCAGCATAGCTGAGGCACAAAGCATGGTTGCCAGAGCTGTGCGTGCAGACCCCCTTGGCAGCCTGCGCATCACTCAGACCAAACACCGCATTGGACCCGCCACGGACCTTGAACGCACCGGGTTCTTGAAAATTCTCGCATTTGAAGAACAGGTCTGCACCGGATAGTTCGTTCAGATAGGCCGATTGCAAGACAGGGGTGCGGTTGATGTGCGGCTTGATGCGTTCATGGGCATCCAGCATGTCCTGATATGTCGGCAGGTTAAGGTCGTTTGCGTCTTTCATCATGCGGCATCCTTCTGCTTGAGAGCGGGGTTCGCGCGGTAAAATTCCTGTGCTGCGGCCACACCGGAGCCGAGTTTGATATCAAGGCCCAGATCGGCCATGCACATCTCGGCTGTGGCCAGACCGCTGAGCATCATTACATCGGTCAGACTGCCAAGGTGACCGATACGGAACACCTTGCCTGCCACCTCTCCAAGACCCACGCCAAAGGCAACGCCATAGGTGTTGGCGGCATGCGTGACGATGTCCGTCGCGTTGAACCCGACCGGAGTCCGGATCGCGCTGACGGTATCGGAATAGACATCCGGTGACACGGCGCACAGCTCAAGCCCCCAGGCATCAATCGCGGCGCGTACACCTGTGGCGATCCGGGTGTGCCGGGCAAACACGTTGTCCAGACCTTCTTTGAGGATCATGTCGCAGGCTGTGTTCAGCCCGTTCATCAAACCAACGGCGGGTGTGTAGGGATATGCGTTGTTGTCATAGCCTTTGGCCATGTCGTGAACATCAAAGAAGGTGCGCGGCAGGGTGGCCGTCTTGGTCGCGTCCATTGCCTTGGCGCTGAAGCCGACAATCGCCAATCCCGCGGGCAACATGAAACCTTTTTGTGACCCGGTCACAGCAACATCGACGCCCCAGTCATCAAACCGAAAATCCATTGACGCAATGGATGACACGCCGTCCACAAACAGCAACGCAGGGTGGCCCGCGGCATCAAGCGCGCGGCGCACCGCGGCGATGTCGGATTTCACACCCGTGGCCGTTTCGTTATGTGTGGCCAGAACCACTTTGATCTTGTGGTCCTTGTCGGCTGTCAAAATCTCTTCATAGCGATCTGCGGGCAGGCCATGGCCCCAGGGGGTTTCTACGATCTCAACATTCAGGCCGTGGCGCTGGCACATGTCGATCCAGCGATGCGAGAACATGCCATTGCGCGCAGCAAGCACCGTATCGCCCGCCGACAGGCAGTTGGTCAGGGCTGTTTCCCACCCGCCGGTGCCGGTCGATGGGAAAATGAACACCTCCGCGCTCTTGCTTTTCAAGATGGTCTGAACTGCCTTTCGCGCAGGATGCAGGATTTGTCCGAACAAGGGCGACCGGTGGTCGATTGTTGGCATGTCACAGGCCTTGCGGAGAGACTCCGGCATGTTGGTGGGGCCAGGAATGAAGACGGGGTTCTGAAAGCTCATGTCGGTCTCCTTAAGGTTTGGCACACCTTAATGTGCTTCGCGAGTCGTCGACAGATTTTCGTATCCCCCTGCGGAACGCATGGCTTTGTGGTATTATTGTTTATTGTCAAAGTCTTGCATTTTTCATATCGTGAATGGTAATTTCATAGTAACCTGAAGGAGTTTCTGTTTATGGCGAACAATGAACAGGACCACAGGCCAAGAGCCCGTGGACGGCCGCGCGGCTGGCACGATAAAACTGCGCAGAATACGATCAAGTCGCTGGATCGTGCGATGCATGTATTTGGGTATCTCAGTGAACACCAAGGCAAGGCGCTGAGCAGTCTGTCCAAAGAGCTGAACGAAGCACCTGCCACGCTCTACCGCATTCTGGTCACCCTTGAGACACACGGGCTGGTCGAATTCGACCCGGTCGATCAGGTTTGGCATATCGGCGCACAGGCGTTTACCATCGGAACGAAATTTCTGCGGCGCACGTCACTGATCGAACGCGCGCGGCCGGTTATGCGTAAACTGATGGAAGACACCGGAGAGACGGCAAATCTGGGCACAGAGCGGGACGGTCAGGTTCTGTTTCTCAGTCAGGTCGAAACCCACGCCAGCATTCGTGCGTTTTTCCCGCCAGGCACGTTGTCGGACATGCATGCGTCGGGCATCGGAAAGGCGCTAATGGCTGAAATGGATTCAGATCGCTTGGACAGGCTGCTTTCAGACAGGCCGCTGACCGCGTTTACGGACAACACGGTGACGGATGCCGATGCCTTGCGCCAGGAACTGGCGACCATCCGGCGAAACGGGCTGTCGATTGATCGGGAAGAACGCAACGAAGGCATGCGTTGCATCGCGGCCCCGGTCTTTGACGCCAATAACGAGGCCGTCGCGGGAATATCCGTGTCCGGCCCGACCAATCGCATGAAAGATGCTGCGATGGAACGGTTGAGCGGGCATGTCAAAGACGCCGCTCAAGCGCTATCACGGGCGATTGGAGGTCAAGCTATTCTGCAGCAGCCTTGATCCGGGATGGCAGCGCCGGAGCCTGAGAGCCCAAACGCAAATTCATGTGGCGGTTCACGTCTTTGTAGAGCAGATAGCGAAACCGCCCCGGCCCACCGGCATAACAGGCTTGCGGGCAAAACGCGCGCAGCCACATATAATCGCCTGCCTCAACCTCGACCCAGTCATTGTTCAGGTTGTAGACGGCCTTGCCCTCAAGCACGTACAGCCCGTGTTCCATGACATGCGTTTCAAGAAACGGAATGACGCCGCCTGGTTCAAAGGTGACAATGGTCACATGCATGTCGTGGCGCAGATCGGCGGGATCAACAAACCGTGTCGTCGCCCATTTGCCATCCGTGCCCGGCATTTCGGTTGGGGTGATGTCCTGCTCATTCGTTACGATGGGATCGGGTGTGGGTAGGCCCGGAACGGGCTCATACGCTTTGCGCACCCAATGAAACCGCAGCATGTCATCGCTTTTGTTATACAATGACCATTCGGCAGTTGGGGGAATGTAGGCATAACCGCCTTCGGTCATCGCATGCTCTGTGCCGTCGATGGTCAGAACAGCGGTGCCTTCAACAATGAATAAAACGCCTTCGGCTTCAGGGTCAAGCTCGGGTGTGTCCGACCCACCGCCCGGCGACACTTCCATGATGTATTGGGAAAAGGTTTCTGCAAACCCGGACAAGGGGCGCGCAATCACCCACAGGCGGGTCTTGTCCCAGAAGGGCAGAAAGCTGGTCACGATATCGCGCATCGTGCCTTTGGGAATAACGGCATAGGCATCGGTGAATATGGCACGATCCGTCAACAGTTGGTCCTGTCCGGGGTGACCGCCCCGAGGGGCAAAATATTTCGGTGACATATGCGCTCCGCCAAATAAGGATTATCTTTAATATGGGGCCCAGCAGCACCTTCATCCACCCTGGAAAGTGCGACAGGACCTTTCGCATTTTCTTGATAAATGAAAAGATCCGCGTTACCCGGCGAAATCCCGATAAAAACAATCAGACCTACACTCTGTTCGG
This sequence comes from Marivita sp. S0852, assembly GCF_046591575.1. Taxonomy (NCBI): domain Bacteria; kingdom Pseudomonadati; phylum Pseudomonadota; class Alphaproteobacteria; order Rhodobacterales; family Roseobacteraceae; genus Marivita; species Marivita sp. S0852. The sequence goes on along the minus strand of NZ_JBIQWA010000005.1, from coordinate 429,571 downwards.
TTTCCGGGATAGACACCCACGACAGAACACCACCCTGGAAAGAGCCTGCGGCATGGACAAAAAGATAATCACAGGCATCGCGCTTTTTGTTGCTGCGGTGTGCGTTTTGCCGATCATCGGAGTGATCCTTGCAGCCGTGTTTGGCAATTTGGATACGCTTAGCCAACTCGCCGAGACGGTGCTGTGGCGCTATACCTGGACAACCGTGGCATTGGTTGTGCTGGTGGCGGTGGGCAGTATCGTGATCGGTTCCACAACGGCGTGGCTGGTTGTGGCCTGCGAATTTCCGGGGCGACGGTGGCTTGAGGTGGCGCTTGTGATTCCGCTGGCATATCCGGCCTATGTTCTGGCTTATGCTTATACGGATGTTCTTGATCATCCCGGCATCGTGCAATCCACATTACGCAGCATGATGGGGTGGGGGCCACGGGATTACTGGTTTCCGGAAATCAGATCGCTTGGCGGGGCCGCGTTGATGCTGACGCTTGTGTTGTACCCATACGTGTATCTTCTGGCGCGCGCGGCGTTTCGGATGCAGGCCGCGACCCCGTTCTACGCCGCACGGTCGCTGGGTGCGACGCCGTTCAGTGCATTTCTCAGGGTGTCACTGCCAATGGCGCGGCCAGCCATCGCTGCAGGAACGTTGTTGGTTGTCATGGAAACAATCGCAGATTTTGGCACAGTGGCCCATTTCAGCGTCCAGACCTTTGCAACCGGAATCTACACAAGCTGGTTTGGTCTGGCCGATCGTGGCGCGGCGGCGCAGCTTGCGCTGGGCTTGTTGATGTTCGCCCTGCTGATTGCAGCGCTCGAACATATCAACAGAGGGGCGGCTGCCTTTGCGCCAAAAGGACGCCGTGAACCCTTTGTCCGGTTCCCGCTTGGCAAAGGGCAAGCGCTTGCGGCGCAAATTGTCTGCGTTCTGCCCGTTCTGCTAGGTGTTTTGATCCCGTCACTGACTCTGGTGCTGATGGGAATTCGATCGGAGCAGAATATCTTTAGCCCGCGCTACCTGCATTTTGTTCAAAACTCGCTCACGCTTGCGAGCGTCGCGGCGATTGTCACGGTGGCCGCGGCTGTGTTTCTGGGCACGTTCAACCGCATTTCGCCACATCGGATCTCACTGGCGTCACTTTTTATCGGTCGGCTGGGGTATGCGGTGCCCGGAGGGGTGATTGCCGTGGGCCTGTTGGTTCCCTTTGCGACATTCGACAATTGGCTGGATGCCCGCATGGAGGCCTGGTTCGATATATCGACCGGACTTTTGATCACCGGATCTATCTGGCTGATGATCGCGGCCTATATGATACGGTTTCTCGCAGCGGCCATCGGAGCTTATGACAGCGGGCTGGCCACGGTCACACCCAACATTGATGCCGCGTCTCGCGTGTTGGGCAGAACCGCCTGGGGCACTGTGCGCGATATCCATCTTGCAGTCTTGCGGCCCAGTATCCTGACCGCGCTGCTGATCGTGTTTGTGGATACGATCAAGGAATTGCCGGCCACTCTGATCTTGCGCCCCTTCAATTACGACACCCTTGCGGTGCATGCGTTCCGCCTTGCGTCCGATGAACGGCTTGATGGTGCGGCAGTGCCAAGCCTGATGATCGCGGGTATTGGGTTGATCCCGGTTATCCTGCTATGCGCCCAAATCGGCGATTGGCGGCGCGCGCGGGCCTAAACGAAAAAAGGCGCGCCTGTAGTCAGGCGCGCCCTGTTCGAAAGCTCGGGATTGCTTACTTCCAGCCTGCTTCGTTCAGGATGTTCTGGGCCGCCGCGATGTTGTCGGCAATGTCGGAAAGCTTAATCGCATCCGGACGGAAAATACCGAGCGCTGCCACCGATGGGGACAGGCCAACGCCGGGCACAGCCGGGTATTCGTCATTACCTGCCGAGAAATATTCCTGCGCCTGATCCGAGGCCAGATATTCGAGGAACCTGACCGCATTTTCTCGGTTGGGGGCGTTAGCGGCAACGCCGCCACCGGAAATATTCATATGCGCGCCAATGTCGTCTTGGTTTGGAAACACCCAACCGATATTGGCGATATCGTCTTCCGACATGCTCTTGTCGCCTTTGCGCAGAACGCGGGCATAGTAATAGGTGTTGGACATGGCGATGTCACATTCGCCAGACGCGATGCCGCGCAGCTGGTCGGTGTCGCCCCCCTGCGGATCACGAGCGAAATTGCCGACGACAGCGTTGGCCCAGTCTCCGACCGCCTCTTCTCCAAGATGGGCGACTAGGGCTGCGGTTATGTTCTGTGTGTAGACGTTAGAGGATGAGCGAATGCAAACCATGCCTTCGTATTCCGGGTTTGCAAGATCCTGATAAGTCCGTGGTGGGTTCTCGACATCGGTTTTGTCGTAAAACAGGATGCGGGCGCGTTGCGAGAAGGCAAACCACTGGTTGTCTTCATCCTGCAAATAATCCGGGATGCGCTGTTCGAGAACGTCGCTTTCGACAGATTGCAAAAGCCCCAGTTCTTTTGCGCGTGTGATACGGACGGTGTCGACCGTCAGGAACACATCAACCGGAGAGTTCGCGCCTTCTGCTTCCATACGCGCGATCAGCTCGTCTGCGTTGCCCTCGATCCGATTGACGGTGATGCCGGTCGCTTCGGTGAAATCCGAATACAGACGTTCGTCCGTGTCGTAGTGTCGGGACGAATACAGGTTCAGTTCGCCTTCGGCAAAGGCCGGGACTGCCGTGATGCCGACGGCGACTGCCGCAGTTGCGAGCAGCGAGGATTTGAATGACATGAACTTCTCCTTGTTGATCCAAAGTTTACTAAAAACGTCAGGTACCACAGTTGAAATCAATTGCAAGATATCCTGATAAAAATACTCTGAAAATAATCTGCAGGCCTGACATTCTGCGAAATCGCCATAGGCACACGCCGCGCGTCGAAACGCTTCGGTGCCTCGCGCGTTTTGGGCGAGAGACAACCAAAGACGCATTTGTGACCACCCCTACTTGCGAACCATTCTCAACTGTGGTTCTTATTGCGAGTGATTTGCATTTACAGGGCAAATGCCTGTATGTCTCATAAGGAGGGTTCAACATGAAAACACCGTTTCTTGCCGTTTCCATTGCCGCGATCGGGGCGGTCTGTGCCGGACAGGCGTCGGCTGATGACAAGATGAAGGTGGTGACCACGTTCACGGTTCTTGCCGATATGGCGGCGAACGTGGCCGGAGATGCGGCCGAAGTGGTGTCCGTCACCAAGCCAGGCGCGGAAATTCACGGCTACGAGCCGACCCCCCAGGACATTGTGCGCGCATCTGATGCCGACCTTATTCTCTGGAACGGCATGAACCTTGAGCTGTGGTTTGAACAGTTCCTGTCCAATCTTGGCGATGTTCCGTCTGCAACCCTGACCGAGGGCATTGATCCGATCTCCATCTCGTCCGGCAATTACGAAGGAAAACCCAACCCCCATGCCTGGATGGGTTTGGACAATGCGCTGATTTACATCGACAATATCGAAAAAGCCTTTGTCGAACATGACCCGGAAAATGCCGATATCTACACCGCGAATGCCGCTGCCTATAAAGACCAACTGCGTGCTACGCTGGAACCCTTGCGCGAAGAGGTCGCCGCGATCCCCGAAGATCAGCGCTGGTTGGTGACGTGCGAAGGCGCGTTTAGCTATCTGGCCCGTGATTTCGGTATGAAAGAGCTCTACCTCTGGCCAATGAACGCCGATCAAAACGGCACACCCCAGCAGGTGCGCGCGGTGATTGACGGTGTCCGAGAGAACAACATTCCCGTGGTGTTCTGCGAAAGTACGGTGAACACGGCCCCGGCCCAACAGGTCGCGCGCGAAACCGGAGCAACCTATGGCGGTGTGCTTTATGTCGATTCGTTAAGCACAGCCGACGGCAATGTGCCGACTTACCTTGATCTGCTGACCGTGACATCGCGCAGCGTCGCAAACGGATTAACCGCCGCCACCAACTAGGGCGGCAAACTTCAAATAGCGGGTCTGCGGCAACCCAACCGCAGGTTCGCGCATTTCAGAACTGACGGACCGCAAAACCAAGGATATTGCCATGCTCGATGAGCAGAGCCAACCACACGTGACCCACCCCGCCCGCATGGAAAAGCCCGGATTGTCGGCACAGGATGTCACTGTGACCTACCGCAACGGACACACCGCGTTGTGGAATGCGAGCTTTGAGATCCCGCGCGGCACGGTGACCGGGCTGGTTGGGGTCAATGGCGCGGGCAAGTCGACGCTGTTCAAGGCCATCATGGGGTTCGTGCCTGCGTCGCAGGGCGAAATCCGCATTCTGGGGATGGACGTCAAAGAGGCGCTGTCCAAGAACCTTGTGGCCTATGTTCCCCAATCCGAAGATGTCGACTGGGCATTTCCCGTGCTTGTCGAAGATGTTGTTATGATGGGGCGCTATGGTCACATGGGGTTTTTGCGCCGCCCGAGATCCGCAGATCATGCCGCGGTTGACGAAGCGTTGCGCCGGGTGAACATGCAGGACTTCCGTCATCGCCAGATTGGCGAATTGTCAGGCGGCCAACGCAAGCGCGTGTTCCTGGCGCGCGCCCTAGCGCAGGATGGGCAGGTGATCCTGCTTGATGAGCCGTTTACCGGTGTTGACGTCAAAACCGAGGATCAGATCGTGGCCCTTCTGCGCGAATTGCGCGACGAAGGGCGCGTGATGTTGGTGTCGACCCACAATCTGGGTTCGGTGCCCGAATTCTGTGATCGTACCGTGCTCGTCAAAGGCACGGTGCTCAGTTACGGACCGACCGAAACCACCTTTACCCGCGAAAACCTTGAGGCGGCGTTCGGCGGTGTTCTGCGCCACTTTACGCTGGGCGGGGACACGTTGCACGACGATGAAGATGCGCGTGAGGTGACGATCTTTACCGATGATGAACGCCCCTTTGTCCAATATGGGGAAAAGACGCAAGTTACGGACCCAAAGCCATGATGGACAGTCTTTGGGAACCCTTCACCTACACTTACATGATGAACGCGATGTGGGTTTCGGCGCTTGTCGGTGCGGTCTGCGCATTTCTGTCAGCATATCTTATGCTGAAAGGCTGGTCGCTGATTGGCGATGCGCTGTCCCACTCTGTGGTGCCTGGCGTTGCGGGTGCGTATGTTCTGGGCCTGCCATTCGCGCTGGGCGCGTTCATTGCCGGGGGGCTGGCGGCCGCAGCGATGTTGTTTCTGTCTGAACGCTCTGGTCTCAAAGCAGATGTGATCATTGGGCTGATCTTTACCTCGTTCTTCGGCCTTGGCCTGTTCATTGTGTCGATCAATCCCATGTCCGTGTCGATCCAGACAATCACAATGGGCAATATCCTGGCGATTACACCGGAAGATACGCTGCAACTGGCGATCATCGGTTTTGTGTCTCTGGCGGTTCTGCTGGCCAAGTGGAAAGACCTGATGGTTACCTTCTTTGACGAAAACCACGCCCGCACCATCGGGCTTCGGCCGGGTTTGCTCAAAGCCGTTTTCTTTGTCCTGCTGTCTGCTTCTGTGGTGGCCGCGATGCAAACCGTCGGCGCGTTTCTGGTCATTGCGATGGTCGTCACACCCGGGGCCACGGCGTATCTGCTATGCGATCGGTTTCCCCGTTTGATCATCCTGTCCGTCGCGATTGGCGCGTTCACCAGCTTTTTCGGGGCGTATATCAGCTATTTTCTTGATGGCGCGACCGGCGGGATCATTGTGACATTGCAGACGCTGATCTTTCTGATGGCGTTCGTGTTTGCACCGCGCCACGGCATATTGGCGGCCAAACGCAAAGCGCGACACGCCTTGCGCACTGGGCCAAAAGACAGCCTTGTGTCGCAAGATACCGCGCAGGAGGCAGCGTGATGGATCTTGAGACACTGCTTTTGCCGTTTCGGTTCGCTTTTATGCAAAACGCGTTCCTGATTTCGATGATGGTTGCGGTGCCAACAGCGCTTTTGTCGTGTTTCCTCGTGCTCAAGGGCTGGGCGTTGATGGGAGATGCCGTCAGTCATGCAGTTTTGCCGGGAATCGTTCTGGCCTATATTCTGGGCATTCCCCTGATCATCGGCGCGTTTGCGGCGGGCATGACCTGTGCAGTTGCGACCGGGTATCTGGCTTCCAACAGCCGTGTCAAACAGGACACCGTGATGGGGGTAGTGTTCTCGGGCATGTTCGGGGTCGGGATCGTTTTGTATGTGTCGGTGGAGACCAATGCGCATCTTGATCACATCCTGTTTGGAAACATGCTGGGTGTCGAACGTCACGAGTTGTGGACAGCGGGCCTGATCTCGGCGGGTGTTGCAGCGATTTTGGTGCTTAAGTGGAAGGACTGGCTGTTGCACAGTTTCGACCCGGCGCAGGCGCAAGCCTCGGGTCTGTGGGTCAATGCGTTGCATTACGGACTGCTGGCGGCGCTTTCGCTGACGATTGTCGCGACCTTGTCGGCGGCGGGTCTGATCCTTGCCATTGGCCTGTTGATTGCACCCGGCGCGATTGCTTTTCTGCTGGTGCGCACATTCTCGACCATGCTGTGGGTGTCGGTGCTGATCAATGTGGCGGCCATGTTGGCGGGCACGTATTTAAGTTTCTTTCTCGACAGCGCCCCGGCTCCGACGATCGTGCTGATCCTGACCGCCCTGTTTATCGTGGCCTTTGTGCGTCGTCAGGTTTTGACACGCCGCGCCTCGACGTTGCGGCGTGAAGGCGTTCTGGACGTTTGACAGCGTACGGTCCGCCGCCGGGGCGTCAGGTCATCACATCCGGCGCGGTCCGCCCAGTGCGAAGGCGTAGTTCACTGATCCGGTCCACCGCAGTGGCGATGTCCTGCAAGGCGGTTTGGGGTTCAACATCAAGGTCTCCCTCTGGGCGTTCATATCGTTCCAGATAGACCCGAATTGTGGCACCTTCTGTACCGGTGCCGGACAACCGCAGAACCGCGCGCCCCCCACCCTCGAAAGTGATACGCAGCCCCTGATTGTGACTGACTGATCCATCGACAGGATCGTGATATGAAAACTGATCTGCCTGACGGATTTTGCACGATCCAAAAGTCTGGCCAGAAAGCTCCGGCAGGCGTGCTGTCAGATCTTCCATCAAAAGGCGCGCGATGTCGCTGTCAACCGCTTCGTAATCATGGCGGGAATAATAGTTGCGCCCATATGTGCTCCAATGATCCAGCAGGATTTCCCGGACCGACATTTTGCGAACCGCCAGAATGTTCAGCCACAGCAGAACCGCCCAAAGCCCATCTTTTTCTCGGACGTGATCGCTCCCTGTTCCGGCGCTTTCTTCTCCGCACAAGGTGACGCGCCCCGCATCAAGCAGGTTCCCGAAAAACTTCCAACCGGTCGGGGTTTCAAAGCAATCCACCCCCAAGGCGTCCGCCACGCGATCACAGGCTGCGCTGGTGGGCATCGACCGGGCCACACCCGCGATGCCGTTGGCGTAACCCGGGGCCAGATGCGCATTGGCCGCAAGAACGGCAAGGCTGTCAGACGGGGTGACGTAGACGCCTTTGCCCAGGATCATGTTACGATCCCCATCCCCGTCCGAGGCCGCAGCAAAATCGGGTCCATCCGTGGCCATCACCATGTCGACCAAAGGTTTGGCCCAGATCGGGTTTGGATCGGGATGGCCCTTGCCGAAATCCGGCAATGGCACCCCGTTCAAAACACTCCCTTTCGGCGCACCCAACTGATCTTCCAGAAGCGCCGTTGCATAAGGGCCGGTGACGGCGTGCATCGCATCAAAGCGAAGCGTCATACCACCGGCGATCATCGCGCGGATGGCGTCAAAATCAAACAATGTCTGCATAAGCTCCGCATAGTCCGCGACCGGATCGACGATCTCGACCGTCATGTCTCCAAGCAATGTATCGCCCAAGGTTTCAAGGTCGATGTCGGAGGTATCACAGGTTTTGTATTGGGTGATCGACGCGGTTTCGGAAAAGATGCGGTCGGTGATGCTTTCGGGGGCCGGACCGCCGTTTGATATGTTGTATTTCAATCCAAAATCCGCGTCGATCCCGCCGGGATTGTGACTGGCGGACAGGATCAATCCGCCATCTGCCTGCCGCTGCCGGATCAAGTTCGACGCCGCAGGTGTCGACAAAAGCCCGGATTGTCCGACAATCGCACGCGCAGCACCGTTGGCGGACGCCATGCGCAGAATGATTTGAATGGCCTCTGCGTTAAAGAAGCGTCCATCGCCCCCGATCACAAGCGTTTTGCCCGCCACGCCGTCAATGGCATTGAAAATCGACTGAACGAAACACTCAAGATATCCCGGTTGCATAAACACACGTGTTTTTTTCCGAAGCCCCGAGGTGCCGGGTTTTTGTCCCTCGAAAGGTGTGCAGTTTTGGCTCAGGATCGTCATGCAGAAACCTCCTTGGGGTCGTCGGTGTCATCTGTGCTTGGATGCAACTGTCGGTGCATGTTCATGGTCTGGGCAACGTCGCGCAGGGCCGCGTTTTGCCCCATGTCTTCCACGGCAATCGGAAGCCTGCGTCGCCAGTTCGGATGCGCGTCTATGGTGCCGGGCAGGTTCTGGGCTTCGACCTCGCCAAAGATGTCATCCATCTGAACCGAAACCAGCGCCGCCGGCGATTGTGCCAGGGCAGAGTGGATGTGACTGGACACCTCGGCGGCAGATGCGTCTGGTCGCAACCCGCAAACAGAGCGCAGGCTTTGGCGTTGGCGTGAACGATATGCATGGCGTTTCAGGCGATCTATGTCATTGAGCCAGCCAACCTTTTGCCACCAGTCAATATCTGTCCCGTGCCAAAACCCTTGAAGCGTCGGGGTGTCATGGGTTCCAAAACACGCCAGACTGAACCGGGGCAGGGCCGCCGCCGAATGAATTTCACCCGCGTCATTGGTTTCAAATTGCCAGACCGCGTAGCTGTACAGACCGGCAGAGTTCATCGTGTCCCGAAATCCATTTGGCACCAATCCAAGGTCTTCGCCGACAACACTGCAACCGGTCTGGTGCGCTTCGATCAGGATCACCGCCAAAAGCGAGTCAAAGGGCTGTTTGATATACCCCCCGGGACTGCCGTCATCGGGCAACCAGTAGCTGCGCAGCAATCCCAAAGCATGGTCGATGCGCAAAAGCCCGCAGGTCTGCATCAACCGCCTGAGCATCAAGCGAAGCGGCGCGTATTGCGCTTTGGCCAGCGGGCCGGGCGCATGTGCCGCAAGCGCCCAGGATTGGCCTTCGGGGCTCAGATGGTCAGGGGGGGCACCGATGGTCACACCTTTGGCAATTGTCGCGGCGTTCATCCAGACCTCGGCCCCTTCCGGGCGCGGGCCGACGGCCAGATCAAGGTAAAGACCCAACGCCATGCCGGAGTGTTTGGCGTCGCGCTGGGCTGCGTGAATTTGCGCAGAGGCGCGCCATTGCAGCCAAAGATGAAAATCTGCCCGTGGGCCTGCCGCTTTGACCACCGCCGTACCGGGAGATCGCAATGCAGTCGGCCAGGTGCGAAAGTCGTATCCATGCGTTTCGCTGATCGCTTCGAACTGCGCAAAATGATGGACGTCCTGCCCACAGGCCGCCTTCCACGCCTCGAATGTCGATCGAGCACCGCTGGTCTTGAACGCCTGATAGTCTTGCTCCAACCGTGGCCGGTGCTTTTTCCTGAACTCGGAATAATCAACACAGCGGTCGTTTGGCGTCGGCCCCAAGGACTGCGATGTCGCGATATGATCTGTGTTGAACATGCCGCGATGCGATGGGGAATAGGGGCTGATGATGGTGTCCATGGCCCAGCCCAAGGCATGCACGGGGTTGATGCCAAAGAACTGTGCGCCGAAACGGCCCAGCGTCTGCGTTGTCTTGCCAAGATCGGCATAATTTCCCAACCCGCCATTACTGGACGAGCGTAAACCATAAAGCGCACCAGTGCTGCCCCAACACGCCCGCGCAGTGCAGCGCGAAGCCAGATCTGGCGCACGATGCGGGCGCGACAGGATCAAAATGCGCGCATGGCCGTCAGCGTTTTTGATGTGCAGATTAAAGTAGCCCACCTTTAGCGCAGGCAGGGGGATCTGGTCCTCGGCGCGGCCGTCACACACAACCCTGCCCGCGTCATCAAGCAAAGACCAAGTGCAGGGAAAGGGCGTCGGGACGACTGCACTTTGTCCTGCGAACACGATCTTTTCCGAAGGTGGTGTTGCTGTGCATTGTGTTAGCGCATCGTCAATATCGCGCTGGGTTTCAATGTCGACACCCAGCGCTGTCAAAAGGGCTTTCAACGTGTCAGGAGACGCGACATGTCTGTGACCATGCAGGTCATGGAATTCCAGATGAATCCCATGCGCTTGCGCCAATGCGCGCAGCTTATCGTCCTGCGCGTTCATGGCTGATCATCCTGGGCGAGTGAAAACGCGCTGACAGACGCTGCCGGAACATGAACCTCGGGTGTGTCAATCCTGACCGGAACCTGCCGCGCAACCGAGCTGTCGATATGCCTATACCAAAGGCGTGGCAACCGATCCGGAAGATGAAGAACACCGTCCCGGTCGGACCGATTGAACGCCAGATATACTTCATCCTTTAGCGTCTTGCCCGCCGTGTCTTCGGCATTGCCGCGCAGCAATAGGCACAGTTGCGAAAGATCCGGTGCTGTCCAATTCAGTGCCGCACCCTGAAAATCCAGCCATTCCACATCTTTCTGCCCATCGGTGTCACGTATTGACCCGTGCAAAAAACGTGACTGGCGCAAGACCGGATGGGTCTTGCGAAACGCGGAAACCGCGGACGTGAACGCGATCAAGTCAGGGTCCAGTGTTGCCCAGTCAATCCAGCTGGCTTCGGTGTCTTGGCAATAGGTGTTGTTGTTGCCGTCTTGCGTGTTTCCGCCTTCATCCCCGGCCAACAGCATCGGTGTACCTTGTGACAGAAACACGGTGGCCAGCATATTGCGCTGTCGTCTTGCGCGCGCTGCGATCACATCGGGATTGTCGCTCTGTCCCTCGACACCGAAATTGTCGCTGTAGTTGGCGTGGTGCCCGTCTTGATTGTTTTCTCCATTGGCCAGATTGTGTCGGGCCACATAGCGGGTGGTGTCCGCCAGGGTGAAACCGTCATGCGACGCGGCATAGTTCACCGATGACCAGACGCGGCGACCGTGATGGTCAAACACCCGTGCCGTGCCCAAAAGCGCCGATCCAAGGTCTTGGGCACCGTGATCATCGCCGCGCCAGAACCGGCGCACCGTGTCGCGGTATTCATCATTCCATTCGGCCCATTTTGCCGGAAAGTTGCCAAGCTGATATCCGTCAGGCCCGATATCCCACGGTTCTGCGATCAGTTTCACCTCAGACAAAACTGGGTCTTGCCGCACTGCGTTCAGAAATCCGCTATGGCGGTCAAACCCCTGTGCCGTGCGCCCAAGCGTTGTCGCCAGATCAAAGCGAAACCCGTCTATCCCGGTGGCCTGAACCCAAAATCGCAGACTGTCCAGGATCATGCGGGTCACAAATGGATGCCCGACATTCAGGGTATTCCCGCAGCCTGTATCATTCACATAATAGCGCGGGTTGTCATCCTGAAGCCGGTAATAGGCAGCATTGTCGAGCCCCCGGAACGACAGCGTTGGCCCAAGGTGATCTCCCTCGGCAGAGTGGTTGTAGACCACATCCAGAATAACCTCGATCCCGGCCGCGTGAAACCGATCCACCATCGCGCGAAAGCCGGTGATCCCGGCCGGTCCGAAATATCGCGGCTCTGGCGCAAAGAAACCTACCGTGTTGTAGCCCCAATAGTTGGTCAATCCACGCGCGCGCAGTGCGCCTTCGGATTTGACCGTCTGCACCGGAAGCAGTTCGATTGCCGTGATGCCCAGCTTGGTCAGATGCTCCAGCACCGCAGGAGTGGCCAATCCGTCAAAGGTGCCCCGCAGGGGTTCTGTGATATCGGGGTGCATTTTGGTCAGCCCTTTGACATGGGCTTCGTAAATCACCGTATCCTCCCACGAACGGCACAGGGGCTGGCCGTCCATCGCGAACAGATCAGGGTCGGACACCACTGATTTGGCCACATAGGGCGCGCTGTCCCGATCATCGAACGACATGTCTGCGTCCAGGCTAACGCTCTGATAGCCAAATGTCGCGGAGTTGTCGGTAAACACCCCGAAAAATTCGCGCGTATAAGGGTCGATCAAGAGCTTGTTGGGGTTGAAACGATGCCCTTGCTCTGGCGCATAGGGGCCTGCCGCACGATACCCGTATCGCGCGCCGGGTTTCAGGTCAGGCACATAGCCATGCCACACAGCACCCGTGCGTTCGGGCAAGGGGATGCGCAGCACCTCTTTGGTGCCGTCTGGCGAGAAAAGGCACAAAAACACCTGATCGGCGTTTTCGGAAAACACGGCGAAATTGGTGCCCCCACCGTCGTAATGCGCTCCCAGCCGTGTTGGGCTGCCGCGTTCCAATCGGGGTGAAATCGCCGGGGCTTCCTTCATCTGACAAGGTCAGCATAAAGGTCGCGATACGCCTTGGCTGAGCTGTCCCAGCCCACAGGATGGCGCATGGCGGCCCGTTGTATCATTTGCCACAACGACGTGTCGGCATACGCATCGACAACCCGATCAATCGCATCGGTTAATCCGGACTTTGACACATCGTCAAAGACAAAGCCTGTGGCCGTCTTCGCCACAATTGCAGCGACATTGGCATCAATGATCGTATCAGCCAGCCCCCCGGTGCGTGCAACCACAGGCACTGTGCCATAGCGCAACCCGTATAGCTGTGTGAGGCCGCATGGTTCAAAGCGCGATGGGATCAGGATGGCATCGCTGCCGCCCTGAAGCAGATGCGACAAGCCTTCGTCATATCCGATATAGGTGGCCACCCGCCCCGGATGTGCCACCGCCGCGCGTTCAAATCCCTGTTCCAGTTCCGGCTCACCGCTTCCCAAAACGGCAAGCTGCGCACCGCGCTCGACCAGATGCGGAACGGCCTCCAGCAACGCGTCGAGCCCCTTTTGACTGGTCAACCGGCTGATCACACAAAACAGCGGCCCGGTTTGGCCCGCGTCCAAACCTAGTCGGGCGCAGATCTCGGCCCGGTTCTGCGCTTTGCGTTTCAGGCTTTTCGCGTCATAGGTCTGCACAAGGGCCGCATCGTCCGCCGGGTTCCAGACATCCGTGTCGATCCCGTTCAGCAATCCGCTCAGCACATCCGCCCGCGCGCGCAGCACACCGTCCAGCCCCATGCCGAACTCCGGCGTCAGGATCTCGCGCGCATAGGTCGGGCTGACGGTTGTGATCCGATCCGCATACATCAGCGCGCCTTTCAGCATGCTCAGATCGCCGTGAAACTCCAGCCCCTCGGGATGGAACCAGTCGGTTTTCAGATGCAGTTGGCCCAGCACATGCGACCCGTAGCGCCCCTGAAATGCGATGTTGTGGATCGTGATGATTGCCGGTGGCGATGCGTGCCCCGCCATCCTTAGATACACAGGCGCAAGGGCCGCTTGCCAGTCATGCGCGTGCAGGACATCGGGCGCATAGCCGTCAATTGCGCCTTGGCACACCCGCGCCGCCGCCATCGACAAGGCGGCAAAGCGAAGATGGTTGTCGCTCCAATCCGCGCCGGTCTCGTCCAGATAGGGGCCGCCGGGCCGGTCGAACAATTGTGGCGCATCCAGCAGCGATAGGGTCACGCCCTGCGCCGTTACCCGGACCAGCCGTCCCCCGCCACCCGGCAGATCGTCAAACCGGGCCACCTCCTGCCCCTTGGGCAGCAACGGAAACAGCGCGGGATAGGCCGGAAGCATCACCTGCGCATCGACGCCCAACGGCGCAAGCGCCGACGGCAAGGCCCCCACCACATCGGCCAACCCCCCCGTTTTCACGAAAGGCGCGCATTCCGAAGCCACCATCAAGACTTGCATATCAGCCGTCCAGTTTATCAATCATATCTTGCGTGATCAGACAAACCCCGTTTTCGGACCGCCGAAAGCGCTGGGCATCCAGTTTGGGATCTTCGCCCACAACCAACCCGTCGGGGATTTTCACCCCGCGATCCAGCACCACGTTTTTCAGATAGGCGCGACGTCCCACCTCGGCATAGGGCAGGGCGACAACGCCCTCAAGCTGGGAATAGGAATGGGTTTTCACCCCGGTGAACAGCAAACACCGATAAAGCGACGAGCCGGAGATAATGCATCCCCCCGACACCATCGACGACACGGCTTGCCCGCGCCGACCTTCTTCGTTGTGAATAAACTTGGCCGGGGGCACGAGTTCGGAATAGGTCCAGATCGGCCAGTCCGTGGCATAAATATCCAGTTCGGGTTCGAAATCGGTCAGGTCGATATTGGCCTGCCAATAGGCGTCAATCGTGCCCACATCGCGCCAATAGGGTTCGGTCTCAAGCCCGGACATGACACAGGACCGGCTGAACGGATGCGCCCGCGCACCACCGGTCGCAACGATATCGGGGATGATGTCCTTGCCGAAATCATTGTCCGACTCGGGGTTCTCCGCGTCTTTCTGCAGAACCTCGTACAGGTACTCTGCCTCGAACACGTAAATCCCCATGCTGGCCAGCGATTTCGTGTCGTCACCGGGCATGGTCGGCGGCTCGGCTGGCTTTTCCACGAACTCAAGGATCTTGTCATTGTCATCCACATGCATGACGCCAAAGCCCTTGGCCTCTTCGCGCGGCACGGCGATACAGCCGACAGTGACGTTGGCACCCGACCGGACATGTTCCTCAATCATGAAGGAATAGTCCTGCTTGTAGATGTGGTCACCCGCCAGGATAAGAACGTATTTGGGGCCGTAGCCGCGAATGATCTCGATATTCTGGGTGACCGCATCAGCGGTGCCCTTGTACCAGTTGTCCTCATTAAGCTGCTGCGACGCAGGCAGGATATCCAGCGACTCGTTACGTTCGGCGCGAAAAAAGCTCCAGCCGCGCTGGATGTGGCGGATCAGGCTGTGCGCCTTGTACTGCGTCGCCACACCAATGCGCCGGATGCCGGAATTGACGGCGTTGGACAGCGCAAAGTCTATGATCCGCGTCTTGCCACCAAAATACACCGCAGGTTTCGCGCGGATGTCCGTCATTTCTTTCAGACGACTGCCGCGTCCCCCTGCCAGAATGAAAGCCATGGATTGCTGCGCGAGGCTAAATCTGTCTTCTCTCATGTCGTGCTCCCCCAAGTCTTTTGTTCAGTTGAGTGCCAACTGAAAGAAAACCGTTGCCAATGGTGGCACCGTGATCTCGATCGCATGCGAACAGCCATGCATCGAGATCGGTTTCGCCTCGGCCCCGCCCGGCGTTCCGGTGTCCGTACCGCCATAGATCGCGGCGTCGGTGTTCAGTTTTTCGTCCCAATGCCCAGCTTCGGGCACGCCAATGCTGTAATTCGTGCGCGGCACAGGTGTGAAGTTGGACACCACCAGAACCGGCGCGCTGCCGTCCTGGCCGGAACGTAGCCATGAAAACACCGACTCCGCCGAATTGCCGCCGTCGATCCAGCGGAACCCGTCTTCCTTGCAGTCTTTTTCGTACAGTGCGGGTGTTGAAACGTACAAATGGTTCAGATCGCGCACCAGCGCCTGCATCCCCCGATGCGGCGCGTGGTCCAGCAGGTGCCAGTCCAGACTGGTCTCGTTGTTCCATTCCTGCCCTTGGGCAAATTCGCATCCCATGAAGAGCAGCTTCTTGCCCGGATGCCCCCACATGAACCCGTAATAGGCCCGCAGGTTCGCAAAGCGCTGCCAGTCGTCACCGGGCATCTTGCCCAGCATCGACCCTTTGCCATGCACAACCTCGTCATGGGAAATCGGCAGGATGAAGTTCTCGGAAAACGCGTAGTGCAGGCCGAAGGTCATCTTGTCGTGGTGGTATTTCCGGTTGATCGGGTCTTCGGCCATATAGCGCAGGGTGTCGTTCATCCACCCCATGTTCCACTTGAACCCAAAGCCCAACCCCCCCGCATCGGTCGGCGCGCTGACGCCGGGAAAGGCGGTGCTTTCCTCGGCGGCTGTCAGGATGCTGTCATCGGCCCCATACACGGCTTCGTTCATGCGTTGCATGAACGCGATGGCCTCTAGGTTTTCACGGCCGCCGTGCTTGTTGGGCACCCATTCGCCCTCTTGGCGCGAATAATCGCGGTAAAGCATGGACGCCACGGCATCGACGCGCAGACCGTCGATGTGGTATTCCTTAAACCAGAACAGCGCGTTGGCGATCAGGAAGTTCTGCACTTCCGTCCGGCCATAGTTGTAGACCAGCGTGTTCCAGTCCGGATGGAAGCCTTCTTTTGGGTTAGCATGTTCATAAAGTGGCGTGCCATCGAACCGGCCCAGCCCGTGTGGGTCGGTTGGGAAATGCCCCGGCACCCAGTCGATGATCAGGCCCAGACCGGCGGTATGGCAGGCATCCACAAACGCGCGGAAATCCTCCGGCGTGCCAAAGCGCGATGTCGGGGCAAACAGACCCACGGGCTGATACCCCCACGACCCGCCGAACGGGTATTCGGACACAGGCGTGAGTTCGATATGGGTAAAGCCCATGTTTTTGGCATAGCTGACCAATTGATCCGCGTGTTCGCGGTAGGTCAGAGGTCGGTTGCCATCCTCGGGCACACGCCGCCAGCTTTCCAGATGCACCTCGTAGATAGAGATCGGCTGGTCGATCTTTTGTTTTGCACCACGCTTCGACAGCCAGCCAGCGTCAGACCAATCGTATCCGCGCAGGTCGCGCACAACCGAGGCTGTCTTGGGCGGCACTTCCGCGCCAAACCCAACAGGATCAGCTTTCAAAGGCAGCAGATTTCCCGCGCTATCCAGAATTTCATATTTGTAAACCGTACCGTCCTGAAGACCTGGCATGAAAATCTCGTGCACACCGGTCGCACCACGGCGGCGCATGATGTGGCGGCGTCCGTCCCAATCGTTGAAATCCCCAACCACAGACACCCGCGACGCATTCGGGGCCCAGACGGCGAAATGTGTGCCATTGACGCCCTCATGCGTGCAAACATGCGCGCCCAAGGCGTTCCAAAGCTTCGAATGCGTGCCTTCGCCCAGCAAATATTCGTCCAACTCGCCCATCTTGGGGCCAAAGGCATAGGCGTCCTGCTCTTCCCAACTCTCGGTACCGCGCGTCATGCGCAAATGGTAGGCAAAGCGTTTCTTGCGGCGTGGGATCAAGCCAGCATAGACTCCATCCGCAACCATATCCAAAGCGGCGATTTTGCGGCCTGTTTTGGTGTCCAGAACCTCAACACCATCCACGCCGGGGCGCATGATGCGCACCGTCAGTTTGCCGTCCACCTCGTGCAGCCCAAGCACCGAAAACGGATCACTGTGCTGGCCCTGGGCAATCGCTTGCGCGGTATCAGAGTCAAGGGCGGCGGGTCCGGTCATCACGCAGATTTCTCAAGTTTGGGGGATGTCAGGCTATGCACATTCCAGATGTCGCGCGCGTAGCCCTGAATGGTGCGGTCGGAGGAAAACCAACCCATGCTAGCGGTGTTCGCAATAGCCATCGACGCCCAGTTCTGTGTGTTACGATAAGCGATATCGACGCGGCGCTGCGTGTCGAAATAGCTGTCGAAATCGCAGGTCACGAGGAAATAGTCATGGTCATAGAGCATCCCCACAAGGCCATGATAGCGGCTTGGGTCATGTGGCGCAAAGCGGCCCTCGGCAATCTGGCCCAACACGCGCTGCAACCGCGGGCTGGCCTCAATCGCGGCGCGGGCAAAGCCGTGATGTGTGCGGCGCTCCATCACCTCGGCGGCGGTCAGACCAAACAGGAAGAAGTTCTCGGACCCGACATGTTCACGGATTTCCACATTCGCACCGTCCAGCGTGCCAATGGTCAGCGCGCCGTTCAGGGCAAATTTCATATTGCCGGTGCCGGACGCTTCCTTGCCCGCGGTCGAGATCTGCTCTGACAAATCCGCCGCCGGGATCAGGCGTTCGGCCATCGTGACGTTGTAGTTCGGCGGGTAGACGATTTTGAGCATATCGCCCGTCACCTCATCCGCATTGATCACACTGGCCACGTCATTGATCAGGCGGATGATGTCCTTGGCCACGAAATATCCAGGCGCAGCCTTGCCGCCAAAGATTTTGACCCGAGGGGTCCAGTTTGCGTTCGGATTGTCGCGCATGTCATTCCACAACGCGACGGTTTCCAGAAGGTTCATCAACTGCCGTTTGTATTCGTGAATACGCTTGATCTGCACATCGAACATCGCGTCGGGGTTCAGGGTCACGCCGATAGTCTCCCCGATCCAATTCGACAGCGTCACCTTGTTCGCGCGCTTGGCGGCGCTGAACGCATCGACAAACCCGGCATCGCCGCGTTTCGCCTTGAGCGCGGACAACTGCTCTAGGTCTGTCACCCACCCGTCGCCGATCTGGTCGTTGATCACGTTGCGCAAGGCGGGGTTGCAGCCATGCAACCACCGACGCGGGGTGATGCCGTTGGTCTGGTTGATGATCCGCGTCGGGTGGATGCGGTGCAGGTCGGCAAACACTGTTTCCTTGACCAGTTCGGTGTGCAGCGCGGAGACACCGTTCACCTTATGCGCCATCACAAAGGCCAGTTCGCCCATGCGCACATCGCCATGTTCAAGGATGCGCGGGCTGTTCGGAAATTCGGTTTGATGCGCATGTTCAATCGCTCGGATGATCTCCATGTGACGCGGCAGGATGCGCCCCATCAGATGCTCGCTCCACCGCTCAAGAGCCTCGGGCAGAAGCGTGTGGTTGGTGTAGGACAGGCAGCGGCAGGCCAGGTCTATTGCCTCGTCCATCGCCAGCCCGTGGTCATCCACCAACAACCGCACAAGCTCTGGCCCCGCAATCGCTGGGTGCGTGTCGTTCAACTGGATCGCAACAAAATCCGGCAGGGCACGGATGTCGTCATGGTCGCGCAAGTAGCGGCGGACCAGATCCATCAGCGATGCAGCGGTGAAGAAGTATTCCTGTTTGAGCCGCAGTTCCTTGCCGCTCTCGGTGGTGTCATCGGGGTACAACACCCGGCTGATGGTGCGGGCCAAGGCCTCGGACCGACCGGCGGCAAGGTAATCGCCCCGGTTAAAGCTTTCGAGGTCAAACTCATTCGACGGCTCTGCCGCCCACAGGCGCAAGGTGTTGCCCCACATGCCTCTCCAGCCAACAACTGGCGTGTCATAGGCCGTGGCCATCACCACTTCGGTGGGATGCCAATAGGCCTTGCCTTCGTGATGGTCGACATGCCCGCCAAACCCGATGCTGTACTGCGATTCCGGGCGTTCGAATTCCCACGCATGGCGTTGTGTCAACCATGTCTCTGGCTTTTCCACCTGCTGTCCCTGCGCAAAGCTTTGTTCAAAAAGCCCGTGTTCATAGCGGATGCCATAGCCGAACGCCGGGATGCCCAGCGTTGCCAGCGAGTCTATGAAACATGCGGCCAACCGGCCCAACCCGCCATTGCCCAAGGCGGCGTCCGGTTCGTCATGCACAATCGTGTCGTAATCCTGCCCCAGCTCTTCCATCGCTTTGCGCGCGGTGTCTTCCAGGCCCAGGTTCGAGATCATGTCTTCGATCAAACGCCCGATCAGGAATTCCATCGACAGGTAATACACCCGCTTGGGTGACGCCGCGTAGGTTTCCTTGGTCGAGCGAAACCACGTTTCGACCATCTCGTCCCGCAGCACCAAAGACAGCGCGATGCGCCAGTCATAGACAGACGCGTTCTCGGCGTCCTTGCCTTGCGAGTATTTCAGGCGGTTCAGAATGTCGGTTTTCATGGGGTTCCACAGATTTCGATAGCGCTAACGAAAATGCATATACGCGAAGTCGGTCGTTTTGCCATTGCTAGCGCAAAACTTTACGCGCGTAAAGTTTTTATGGAAAAGGTGTGTTTTCACTTTGCCAAGCCGCATTTTTGAACGCTCTCAGGACTTTGCTGTGATTGTTAGGCGGTTTTCAACGGTTTGATTTGTGTTCCGGCCGCATCAAAATTGTCTCGGGACAGCCAATTTTCGAAGCGTGTTTTCAACTTTGGCCACTCGCAATCAAGAATCGAATACCATGCAGTGTCCCGATTGCGGCCCTTGTAATGCGTCGCTTGCCGGAACGTGCCCTCGTAGGTAAAGCCCAAACGCTCTGCTGCTCGGCGGGACGGCGCATTCAACGCGTCGCATTTCCATTCATACCGGCGATACCCCAGTTCATCGAACGCGCGCGCCATCATGAGGTACTGAAATTCGGTTGCGGCAACGGTCCGCTGTAAACGCGGGGACAGGTTGATGAACCCAATTTCGATTGTCGCACTGGCAGGGGTGATCCGCAGGTAGCTAGCGTGACCGATGGCCTGACCATCCACCACGATGGCATGCATCAGCGGATCATCCCTTTTCCGGGCCTTGGACACCCAGTCGCGGAACGCCGCGCGGTCGTGGTAGGGGCCATTCGGCAGATAGGTCCAGATCCGGTCTTCGACGTCGTCCTGAAAGGCCTCGTACAGCGCATCGGCATGTGTGTCCGCCAACGGCTCTACCGTACACACACGCCCTACCATTGGCGTGCGCGGTGGCACGGGGCGCGGGGTGCAATCGGCAAGCGCCAGGCCGATGGGTTGGCCCAGCGCATTCAAGCGCTGGCCCGTGATCAAGGGGTCATTCACCCAAATTCGCGCCCAAGTGCTTCGTCCACGGACGAGATGATCTGGTTGATGTCATCCTTGGTGGCGATCAGCGCAGGGCTGAAGCACAGCGTGTTGTTGTAGCCCGGCAGCGACCGGTTGGTTGCGCCAATGACAACACCCTGCGCCATGCAGTCGCCGACAACCGCGGCGACCCGCTTTTCCTCCATCGGTGCGCGGGTGTCGCGATCCTTGACCAGCTCGGCACCAAGGAACAGACCCTTGCCGCGCACATCGCCAATGACGGCGTGTTTGTCGGCCAGTGCGTGCAACTGATCAAGCATATAAGCGCCCATGTTGGTGGTGTTTTCCAGCAGACCCTCGTCTTCGATGATGCGCATGTTCTCAAGCGCCGCGGCCGGACCGGCGGTGCAGCCGCCAAAAGTCGAGATATCGCGGAAATAGTTCATCGGATCGTCTGCATCGTCCTTGAACATCGAAAACACGTCTTCGGTGGTGACCATGCAGGCAATCGCGGCATAGCCCGATGCGACGCCCTTGGCCATTGTCACCATGTCCGGCTGAACACCGTAGTGCTGGTAGCCGAACCATGTGCCGGTGCGGCCGATGCCACAGACCACTTCGTCGATATGCAACAGAATGTCGTACTTGCGACAAATCTCTTGCACGCGGTCCCAGTAGCCCTGCGGCGGGGGGATGACGCCGCCACCGGCTGTTACCGGCTCGAGACACAGAGCACCCACGGTGTCGGGGCCTTCGCGCAGGATCACCTGTTCGATCTGTTCGGCGGCCCATTCGCCGTAATTCTCGGTCGGCGCGCCCTGATCGCCCGCGCGGTATTCAAGGCAATGCGGCACGCGCACGAAACCCGGCGTGTAGGGGCCATACTGCGCGTTGCGCTCGTCCTGACCGCCTGCGGACAGGTTGGTAATGGTCGTGCCGTGATAATCGCGGTCACGGTAGAGGATCTTGTACTTCTTACCGCCATAACGCTTATGCGCGATCTGGCGGACCATCTTGAAGGCCTTTTCGTTCGCTTCCGAGCCGGAGTTGGTGAAATAGACGCGGCTCATGCCCGGCATCTTGGAGATCAGCTTTTCCGAGAACAGCGCACCGGGGATCGACCCGGCGGAACCGGCAAAATAGTTCAGCTTTAGCAACTGGTCATAGACCGCCTTGGCGATGCTCTCGCGGCCATAGCCCACGTTCACCGTCCAGACACCACCGGACACGGCATCCAAATGCTCTTTGCCCTTTTGGTCCCAGACGCGCATGCCTTTGCCTTCGACAATGATGCGCGGATCGTTCGTTTCAAACGGCTTGTGCTGGGTCAGGTGGTGCCAGACATGCGCGCGGTCGGCTTCGACCACGTGGCTGAGATCGTTTTGGGATAGGGTCCCGTCCATGGCTGTCGCCTCCATATGAGAATCACTGCAGACCTGGTGCGAAGCCCGCCCCGGTTTGAACGTATCTTGATGAGAACATGTCAGAACCGTTAGGGCCAGATATATCTGAACCATAGGTCCAAAGGTACGACGTTCAAAAATGGCACGTGACCGGCGTTAGCCGTGACAAGGCGCGGACTGTCGAAGGTTACGATTGCTCTGTCGGCACGGCCTCAGGTGTTTCGCCCGAATTTGTGCCCAGAATATTGGCGATCTGATTGTCGAGCCAGTTTCGCAGTTGATCCACAAACGCGACATAGCTGTCCATGGGGCCTTTCAGAAGGGCGACCGCATCCCCCATCTGGGGCGCGAAAACATACAGTGACGCAGCAATCGCAAAGATCACAACAACAAAGATGAACCCGCGGCCAAAGCTGCCGCTGTCATCATCGTCATCTTCCAAATCAGCCTGAACTGATCGCAGGTCGCGGCGTTCGGTCGAGGCGCGCAGCGTTTGATTGATTTCATCAATATCCGGCAGCATCTCGCCACGCGATTGGGGGCGGTCCGGCACGGGCGAAGCGGCTGCACCTGCGGCGGTCTCGGGCTCTTGGCCGCGCAGCTGACGCATCCGGTCCTGGGCTTGACGCGCGCGCTTGGCGGCGGCGTCTTCGGGTTCCTGCAAGCCAAGATCGGGTTGTTCTTCCAACGTTCCGGCATTGGCTTCGCGCGCGCGGCTTTCCAACTCGGCCTCTTCGCGCAGAATGTCGGCCACCGCCGGATCAAGCTCCCGGCGTTTTGGGGGCTTGGGGGTGGGCGTCTCACCCGGTGATGCGGCTTGATTGACTGATGGCCCGTCTGCGGCGTCGGTATCGACTTCTGGATGCCAGACCGCATCTTTGGGAGCTGCCGCAGCCGCCGCCAAAGCCTCGGGGGTGTTTTCGGTGTCCTTCGCCTGAAACCAGGTGTTTCCACAATTGGAACATTGCACATCCCGACCTTCATCGGGAATGACATCTTCCGGGACTTCGTACTGTGCCCCGCAGCTTGGACATGTCAGCCGCATATTGCCTGTCGCCCCCGTTTGGCTGCTCCCGATTTTACGGTCTGCCTGTGTTCCTCATCCGTGCAAATAGCATAGGCGCGCCGATCTGCTTGTAAAACCCCATTGTATGGCGTCGGTCGCATTGAAACCGGCACGATGCTCAGGCACAACAGCCACAAACCAAGGGCAGGGGCAATACCGCCGTGATCGAGCTTGAAAATGTCGCATACTCTTATGGCGGGGGCGAATTGCTGTCCGACATCAATCTGACCGTGTCACCGGGATCTTTTCATTTCCTGACCGGTCCATCGGGATCTGGCAAAACCACATTTCTAAAACTGTGTTACGGCGCGCTTCAGGCAACTGCCGGGCATGTACGGTTGTTCGATCGTGATGTCCGCAGCCTTGGGCGTGACGATATCGCGCTGTTGCGCCGAAAAGTGGGAGTGGTTCATCAGGATTGCAAATTTCTTGATCATTTGCCGGTAACGGAAAACGTTGCATTGCCTCTGACGGTCTCGGGTCAGGACGTGGCGTTTGCAGAGGCAAACCTCAAAGAGCTGCTGGAATGGGTGGGCTTGACACAGCGCGCAGATGCGCTGCCGCCTGAATTGTCCGGCGGAGAGCGTCAACGCGCGGCACTGGCGCGGGCGGTTATCATGTCGCCGGATGTGGTGTTGGCGGATGAACCCACCGGAAATATCGACTGGGAGATGTCGACACGGCTTTTGACCTTGCTGGTTGAGCTGAACAGAATGGGCAAAACCATTCTGTTTGCGACACATGACCTAAGTCTGATCCGCGCCGCCAAGGCGCAGGTGCAGACGCGTGTCTTGCGGATCTCGAACAAGCGATTGCAAACCGCGGGGGCGGATCTGTGAAGTTTGATCCCCGCGCGACGGCGCAGATGCTGCGGTTTGATGAAAAGGCGGACCGGGTGGTGCCGCCAACTGGGTTTACCGCGCGCCTGACAGTATTCAGTGCCTTTGCAATGGCGTTTCTTGCCGTCTTTGCGTTGGCGTTGTCCATGGCATCGGGGCGGATTGCCGACCGATGGGGTCAAGAACTGGCCCAGGCCTCGACGCTCAGGATTTCAGCACCGGCCGGAGAGGTCGCGGCCCAGACCGAAGCGGCCTTGCGTGTGTTGCGCACAACGCCGGGTATTGTGGATGCCCGCGCGCTGAGCCTCGACGAGCAACGGGATTTGTTGCGCCCCTGGTTCGGAACGGATCTTCCGATCGAAGATCTGCCGCTTCCCCAACTGATCGACATCATCGAGACAGACGAAGGCTATGACGCGGCGGGACTGCGTCTGCGACTTGCGGCCGAGGCCCCTGCCGCGGTTCTGGACGATCATGCCCGCTGGCGTCGCCCTCTGATCGAGGCGGCGACCCGATTGCGGCTTTTGGGATGGGCGGCGATCCTCTTGATTGCCACAGCGACGGCGGCGATGGTGACACTTGCAGCCAATGCCGCGCTTGCAGCAAATGCGCAGGTGATCGCGGTGCTGCGACTTGTCGGTGCGAAAGACACCTATATCGCCAGCGCGTTTGTTCGACGCTTTGCCTTGCGGGCCTTGACCGGGGCTGCGCTCGGCACGGTTTTAGGGGTTGTAGTCCTGTTTTTCATTCCAAGCCAAAGCGATGCCGCAGGCTTTCTGACAGGGCTGAACATTCAAGGCCTTGGTTGGGTCTGGGTTGCGTTGATCCCACCCTTGTCCGGGCTTGTCGCGCTGATCGCGACCCGGTTTGCCGCAGCGCGCGTATTAGAGGAATTGGCCTGATGGCATACGCAATTCAATGGGTGCGGTCGCTGGTCTATGTGACCTCGGTCTATGTGGTTATTGCACTTGTCGGGATCAGTTTCTTTCCCTTTGCGGTCTTTTCGCGCAAGGCCGCGCGTGCTGCCTGTCTGACGGTGTGTCGTTATGTGCGCTGGGCGGCCCCGTGGATGATCGGTCTTAAAACCGAAATTCGGGGCATGGCACCGGATTATGAATGTGTGATTGCCGCCAAACATCAGAGCTTTTTGGATGTGTTCCTGGTTTTCTCGGCCGTACCAGCGGGCAAGTTCATCATGAAACGCATCCTGATGTACGCGCCCATTGTCGGGCAATACGGTTTGCGAATCGGGTGTATTCCAGTGGATCGTGGCAAGCGCGGCGCGGCGATCAAACAGATGCTTGAGGGGGTTGAAAGAGGCACTCTCACGCGTGGTCAACTGATCATCTATCCACAAGGCACCCGGATCGCACCTGGGGTCAAAGCCCCCTACAAGGTTGGCACAGCGGTGCTTTATGAACAGCTTGGCCAGCCCTGTGTGCCGGTTGCTGCCAATGTGGGGCTGTTTTGGCCGAAACGGGGGATCTACCGCAGACAAGGCACCGCCGTGGTCGAGTTTCTTGAACCGATTGCACCGGGCCTGGAGCGGGCTGAATTCCTGCGCATTCTGGAAGAGCGGATTGAAACGGCCTCTGATCGGTTGAATGCCGAAGCCGGGTTCAAAGCGCCGGATTGACACCTGCGAATAGGCACAGGTGGTGGATCTGGTGGGTTTGAAGGTCTGTCAGGACTGACTTCGCAATCCACTGCGTTTTCCGGATCGGGCGCGGCGCATTCTGTGCCAAAGCTGACGGCAATCGAAATTGTCCAGACTGTAAACGGCGCTTGACATTTCAGTTAAATTCAGAAAAATGAATATGTTTCATGCAAGGAGCCGAGACATGTCACTTGATCGTTTAATGTTTGCCTTCGCTGGCGTCATGATCCTTCTCTCCGTCGCGCTGACCCATTGGGTTTCTGCCTATTTCGTCTGGTTGACGGTGTTTGTCGGCGCAAACCTTTTGCAATCGGCATTTACCGGGTTCTGTCCGGCGGCCCGACTGTTTGCCATGCTTGGCGTCAAACCCGGCAAAGCGTTTTAAGGATACCACTATGCGCATCGCGGTACTGATACTCAGCGTGCTGGCCGCTGGATCGGGTTCGGCCGAGACATTCACACTTGGTGTCTCGATCATTTCCGAATGGAAAACCGTCTATGGCCGGGTCGAAGCCCGAGAAACGGTGCCCGCGCGGGCACGGATCGGCGGATTGGTGGTCGAGCTTTCGGTCACCGAGGGCGATCTGGTTGAGCCGGGCCAGCAGATTGCCTTGGTGCGCGATGATAAAATCGTGTTTCAGATTGCGGCGCTTGAGGCGCAGATCACGGCGCTGAACGTACAGTTGTCGACGGCCGAAACCGAACTGCAACGGGGTCAGGCGCTGGTTGATCGAGGTGTGGCGACGGTGCAGCGGCTTGACCAGTTGCGCACCAGTGTCGACGTCTTGCGCGGCCAGATCGCGACCGCCGAAGCAGAGCGCGATGTTGTCACCCAGCAGGCGGCCGAAGGCGGGGTGTTGGCCCCGGGTGCGGGCCGTGTTCTGACAGTGCCGGCCACACTTGGCGCGGTTGTTTTGCCAGGAGAGCCGATTGCGACGATCGGCGGAGGTGGATTTTTCCTGCGCCTTGCCATCCCGGAACGCCATGCGGCGTCGCTGGTTGAGGGGGCCGGGATCAGAATGCACGCCGAGGGCACAGAGACCACTGGCCGTGTTGCCAAGCTGTATCCCCAAATCGAAAATGGCCGCGTGATTGCCGATGTCGATGTGGCAAACCTCGATACCGCTTATGTCAATTCCCGTGTTCTTGTTGAATTGCCCGTGGGGGAACGGTCGGCATTATTGGTGCCAGAGGGGGCGGTCACCACACGCTCTGGCATTGATTTTGTCACTGTTATGGTGGGCGAGGACCAAATGGATCGTGCGGTTGTGCTGGGCGAGCCAGTTGTTCGGGACGGTGAACATATGGTCGAAGTCCTGAGCGGCCTTTCCTCTGGCGATGTCGTGGTCACACCATGACACAGCCTACACCTCCGCTGGGGATTGCGGGCGGGCTGACGCGGGCATTTATCACATCGCCCCTCACACCGCTGTTCTTGCTTGCCGCCTTTGTGTTCGGCCTTGTCGCGTTGGTGAGTTTGCCCCGCGAGGAAGAGCCGCAGATTTCCGTTCCAATGGTGGATATTCACGTCCGCGCTGACGGGTTGAAAGCCGATGATGCGGTCAAACTGATCACCGAACCGCTTGAGACGATCGTCAAAAGCATCGAAGATGTCGAACACGTCTATTCGCAGTCTTATGACGATCAGGTGGTGGTGACGGCACGCTTTATGGTCGGCACCTCTGGCGATACCGCCGTGCTGCGTGTGCATGACAAGGTGCGCGCGAATTCTGACAAGATTCCTGTGGGCGTGCCTGAACCGATGATCGTTGGACGCGGGATTGATGACGTTGCGATCCTCGCGCTGACCCTGTCGCCGACACAAGAGGCCGCCGGCCGGATAACGCCGAATGATTTGACGCGTATCGCGCGGGAATTGCGAACGGAAGTGGCCAAGATTCCGGATGTGGGCCTGACCTATCTTGTTGGCGAAACCCCGGAAATATTGCGCGTCGCTCCAGATCCGGCGCGGCTGGCGCTGTATGGCGTGACGCTTCAACAGCTTGCCCGCAAGGTGTCTGGTGCGAACACTGCGTTCCCTGCGGGGCGCATTCGCGATGAGGGACAACAGATATCGCTTTTGGCGGGCGAAACCCTGCGGTCCCCGGAAGAGATCGGTAATCTGTTATTGATCACCCGCGACAATCGCCCGGTTTATGTGCGTGATGTTGCCGATATCGCGTTTTCGTCTGATCGCGGTGATCTGCTGGTGTCGACCGTGACCAAAACGGACGGCGTTGTCACGCGGGTTCCGTCCGTGACGCTTGCCGTGGCGAAACGCGCGGGGTCCAATGCGGTGCAGGTTGCCGAAGCCGTCTTGCACAGGGTCGAGGCGTTGGAAGGCACGCTGATCCCGGAAGAGATGCACATTGACGTCACCCGTGATTACGGCGAAAGCGCCAACGAAAAGGCAAACGAGCTGCTGTATCACCTTGGCCTTGCGACGATATCCATCATCGCCTTGGTCTGGCTTGCCATTGGGCGACGCGAAGCGCTTGTCGTGGCATTGGTTATTCCGGTGACAATCCTTCTGACGCTGTTTGCGTCGTGGTTGATGGGCTATACGCTGAACCGTGTGTCGCTGTTTGCGTTGATCTTTTCCATCGGGATTTTAGTGGATGATGCAATTGTCGTGATCGAAAATATCGCCCGGCACTGGGGAATGGCGGACGACCGCCCCCGGCGTCAGGCCGCAATCGACGCGGTGGCAGAGGTTGGCAATCCGACAATTATCGCGACATTGACCGTGGTTGCAGCATTGCTGCCAATGCTGTTCGTGTCCGGCATGATGGGCCCCTACATGAGCCCGATCCCGGCAAATGCCTCTGCCGCAATGATCTTTTCCTTCTTTGTCGCGGTGACGGTCACCCCCTGGCTGATGCTGAAAGCCGCTGGCGGAACTGCATCGACGCATCAAGAAGACGCGCAGGGTGGCAGGCTTGGTCAGATCTACCGCGCGGCTGCCGCGCCGATACTGGCGACCAAGGCACGCAGCTGGCTGTTGATCGCCGGTGTCACTATCCTGACGATTGCGTCACTGGCGCTGTTTTACACCCAGGATGTGACCGTCAAACTGCTGCCATTCGATAACAAATCCGAACTTTCGGTTGTGATCGACCTTCCCGAAGGTTCTTCGGTCGAGGCCACCGACGCCATCGCACAACAGGTGGCCAGACTTGTCCTCGACCTGCCAGAGGTGCGGTCGGTTCAGACCCATGCGGGCGCAGCCGCTCCGTTTAATTTCAATGGCCTCGTGCGACACTCCTACCTGCGCGCGCAACCTGAACAGGGCGATGTTGCGATCAATCTTCTGTCAAAAGAGGAACGGGAGCGGTCGAGCCACGAGATTGCTCTTGATATCCGGGAGAGATTGTCCGGGTTGGATGTCTTTCCTGAAACTAGCCTCAAAGTGGTGGAACCGCCGCCCGGTCCGCCGGTTCTCGCTACCCTGTTGGCAGAGATTTACGGGCCGGATGCCGAAACCCGGCGCGCCGTGGCGGCACGGGTTGAAACCGCCTTTCGCTCGGTTCCCTTTATTGTCGATGTCGACAATTCCTACGGAGATCCGGCCCGTCGGTTGCGCGCTACGGTGTCTACGGATGATGCAGAGTTCTTTCGCGTCGAAGAGGCTGATGCGCTGAACACAATTGCCATTCTGAACGGCGGCATGACCGTGGGGTATTCGCATCGTGGCGACGGGCGGCAACCGATCCCGATCCGGCTTGAGCGCCCCATGGGCCAGCGCATTCTTGACGAGGATTTCCTGACCACACCGATTCCGGCCAACGTTTTGCCGGGGGACCGCAGTGTGGTGGAACTTGGCGATGTGGTGCGGATCACCGAGGAACGCGCGTCCTTTCCGGTCTTTCGGCACAACGGACGGGCGGCAGAGATGGTGATGGCTGAATTGGCGGGCAGCTTTGAGGCACCGCTTTACGGCCTGTTGGCTGTTCAGGACGCGCTGGATGCACAGGATTGGACAGACCTTCCAAAACCCGACATCGCGCTGAATGGCCAGCCCGAGGACGAAAGCCATCCGACCTTGCTTTGGGATGGCGAATGGGAGGTCACCTGGGTCACCTTTCGTGACATGGGGGCCGCCTTTATCGTTGCTCTTCTGGGTATTTATATCTTGGTGGTCGGTCAATTTGGTTCCTTCAAATTGCCTTTGGTGATCCTGACCCCGGTGCCGTTGACCTTCATTGGCATACTTGGGGGGCACTGGCTGTTTGATGCCGCGTTCACGGCAACGTCAATGATCGGATTTATCGCGCTTGCCGGGATCATTGTGCGGAACTCTATCCTGCTGGTCGATTTTATCCGGCATGCCAAGACACCTGACCGCGCATTGACAGAGGTGCTGATCGAGGCCGGATCGGTGCGTTTCAAACCGATTCTGTTGACAGCACTTGCCGCAATGATCGGCGCGGCGGTGATTTTGAACGACCCGATTTTTCAGGGTTTGGCCATTTCCTTGCTGTTTGGCCTTGCCTCATCGACCCTGCTGACAGTGCTTGTCATCCCAGCGATTTACCGGGTTTTGAGAACCTGACGCGGTTTAGTGCTGTTCCGAAGTGCCATTACGGCCAAGGTGACAGCGGTTTGGCAAAGGAAAAGGCCCTGTCAAAGGGCCTTTCGACGAGGTTTCGAAACCTCGTCAAGACGCCTTTTTGAAAAGGCGTCCTACATTATCCGGTCTAATCACATATGGATCGCGCCGTCGCCACAGGCCAGCGCCGCCTCGCGCACGGCTTCGGAATAGGTGGGGTGGGCGTGACAGGTCAGCGCGACATCTTCTGCGGATGCGCCAAATTCCATCGCAACGCAAATCTCATGGATCAAATCGCCCGCCATCGGCCCGATGATATGCGCGCCCAGAATGCGGTCGGTGGTTTTGTCGGCAAGGATTTTCACAAATCCATCCGCGGCGAAATTTGCCTTCGCGCGACCATTGCCCATGAAGCTGAACTTGCCCGCTTTGTAAGCTGTACCGGCCTCTTTCAGCTGTTCTTCAGTCATACCCACAGTTGCAACCTCTGGATGGGTATAGATCACGCCGGGGATCACCCCATAATTCACATGCCCGTGCTTGCCCGCGATAACCTCGGCGCAGGCCATGCCTTCATCCTCGGCCTTATGGGCCAGCATGGGCCCGTCAATGCAGTCGCCGATGGCATAGATACCGGGCACATTGGTGCGCCACTGGGCGTCGGTCTTGATTTGCCCACGCTCGGAAATATCCACTCCAAGCGCGTCCAGTCCCAGACCATCGGTGTACGGACGCCGTCCGGTTGCGACAAGCACGACATCCGCTTCGGCGGTGTGGTCGCTGTCATCCTTGCGCAGCTTGTAGGTGACCGAGGCCTTGTTTTTCGCAGCCGTCACCGATTGCACCGCAGCGCCCATTGTAAAGCTGAGCCCCTGCTTTTTCAGAATGCGTTGAAAGGTCTTTTGAACCTCACCGTCCATGCCGGGGGTGATCTTGTCCAGAAATTCGATAACCTGAACCTTGGTGCCCAAACGGGAATAAACCGATCCCAGCTCCAGCCCGATGACACCTGCGCCGATTACGATCATGGTTTTCGGGATCTTTGGCAATTCCAGCGCCCCAGTGGAGCTGATGATGATTTTTTCATCAAGGGTCACATCCGCTCCTGGAACGGGAGACACCTCTGAGCCGGACGCGATAATGATGTTCTTTGCTTCGTGTACATCATCACCGACCTTTACCTTGCCCGCCTCGGGGATCGAGCCCCAACCCTTGATCCAGTCGATTTTGTTCTTCTTGAACAAGAACTCGATGCCTTTGGTGTTGGCCTCGATGGTTTCCTCTTTGTAGGTCAACATTTGCTTCCAGTCGACCGAAGGGCTTTTGCCCTTGAGGCCCATCTTGGCAAAGTTGTGTTCGGCCTCGTGCAACATATGCGTGGCGTGCAGCATCGCTTTGGATGGAATGCAGCCCACATTCAGGCATGTCCCCCCCAGCGTTTCGCGGCCTTCGACGCATGCGGTTTTCAGGCCCAGCTGTGCGCAGCGGATCGCGGCGACATATCCGCCTGGGCCGGAGCCGATGATGATGACGTCGTAGTTTGCCATTTCGTGTGTCCTTTCTTGTGGGACTGTGTTGGGGGCCAGCCCCCAAACCCCCGGAGTTTCCGGGCAAGATGAAGTTACATGAGCGCCGCGATCAACAGGTAAACGGTGGCACCGAAGCCGACCATCCAGATGATTGACCGCCATGGGGCAAGGCCAATGACATAGGCCGGCACGTACAATACCCGCGCGATCAGATATGCGGCACAGGCGATGGCGGTCTTGTCGGTGTTCTGGCCGGAATAGGTGATGACCATGACCGCGATTCCGAACAGGATCAGCCCTTCGAAATGGTTGTTCATCGCGCGTTGCAGACGGCCTGCGGTTCCGGTGAGGTGGATGGGTTTGTCGCGTGGCGAAGCGGCGTATTTCGAGCCAACCTGCCGCTGAGCGGCCACCGAGTAGGCAACGAAATGAACAACTTGCAACAGTGCGGCGAGCGTGAGGGCGGTGAGTTCGGGGGTCATGGGCACACCAAATGATGCGTGAGATCACGCACCCTACAATGGCGTAGGGTGTGTGTTTACACGCACCGTTTCCTTACAAATCCATCAGCAACCGACGCGGGTCTTCCAGCGCCTCTTTGACACGCACCAGGAACGTGACAGCGCCTTTGCCGTCGACGATGCGGTGGTCGTAGGACAGAGCCAGATACATCATGGGGCGGATCACGATTTCTCCGTTCACGACCATCGGGCGGTCCTGGATTTTGTGCATGCCAAGGATGCCCGACTGTGGCGGATTCAGAATGGGCGCGGACATCAGAGAACCGTAGACGCCGCCGTTCGAGATGGTGAACGTGCCGCCCTGCATTTCGGCCATGGACAGCTTGCCATCACGGGCGCGTTTGCCCTTTTCGGCGATGGCTTTCTCGATCTCGGCAAAGCTCATCTGGTCGGCGTCGCGGATCACCGGCACCACAAGGCCCTGCGGTGTGCCTGCGGCGACGCCCATATGGACGAAGTTTTTGTAGACCACATCCGTGCCGTCGATCTCGGCATTGACTTCGGGCACCTCTTTCAGGGCGTGGCAGCAGGCCTTGGTAAAGAAGGACATAAAGCCAAGGCGCACGCCGTGTTTCTTTTCAAACAGGTCTTTGTATTCTTTCCGCAGGGCCATCGTCTCGGTCATGTCCACCTCGTTATAGGTGGTCAGGATCGCCGCGGTGTTCTGCGCGTCCTTGAGGCGGCGGGCGATGGTCTGGCGCAGGCGGGTCATCTTCACCCGTTCCTCGCGGGCGGCATCATCGGCGCTGACTGGGCCGCGCGGGGCGGCGGGGGTTGGGTCAGGGGCTGGTGCGCTTGATGCGGCGGCGACGGCCTTGGCAACATCGTCTTTCATGATGCGCCCGTCGCGCCCGGTGCCTTGAACCTGATCGGCGGAAAGGCCCGCTTCGGCCATGGCCTTGTTTGCCGACGGCGCGTTTTCGATGTCGCGGCCACCTGTCGAGCTGGGTTGTGCGGCAGGGGCTGGTGCAACGTCCTGCGCCGTGGCCGAGGCCGCTGCACCCGCGCTACCGCCGATGACGCCAAGCTTGCCACCTGCGGCAACTGTGCTGCCTTCGGTGGCGGTGATTTCGGACAGGACACCGGCTGCGGGGGCGGGGACTTCGACCGAAACCTTGTCGGTTTCCAGTTCGCACAGCATTTCGTCCTGCGCGACGGTGTCGCCGACTTTCTTGAACCATGTTGAGACCGTCGCTTCGGTGACGGATTCCCCAAGCGTTGGCACCATCACGTCAACGGATGCGGAGGCATCGTCGCTTTGCGGCGCGGGTGCGGCGGCAGCCGGGGCAGCTGATTTTGCCGGGCTGGCCGGGGCTGCGTCGCCTTCGGTCAAGGTGGCAAGCAGCGCATCGACGCCCACTGTTTCGCCTTCGGCGGCCACAATCTCGGCCAGGGTTCCGGCGGCGGGTGACGGCACTTCGACGGTGACCTTGTCGGTCTCCAGCTCGCAGAGCATTTCGTCCACGGCGACGGAGTCGCCCGGTTTCTTGAACCAGGTGGCAACGGTGGCTTCGGTGACGGATTCGCCCAGAGTTGGGACACGCACGTCTGTGGTCATGGTTTTAGTTCCCTTCGATCGTCAGCGCGTCGTTCACGAGTGCTGCTTGTTGTGCTTTGTGTTGGCTGGCCAGGCCGGTGGCCGGCGAGGCGGATGTGGCGCGACCCACATAGCGCGGTCGGGCATGTTTGGCTTTGATCCGGCCCAGAACCCATTCGAGGTTCGGCTCCATAAAGGTCCAGCCGCCCTGGTTTTTCGGCTCTTCCTGACACCAGATCATTTCGGCATCGGTAAAGCGTTCCAATTCCTTCACAGCAGAGATGGCCGGGAATGGATAGAATTGTTCGAACCGCAGGATGTAGACATCATCGATCCCGCGCGCGTCGCGCTCCTCAAGCAGATCGTAATAGACCTTGCCGGAACACATGACGACGCGCTTGATCTTGTCGTCGCTTTTCAACCGGGTTTCGGAATGGCCCTTTTGGGCGTCGTCCCAGAGGACGCGGTGAAAGCTTGACCCGGTGACGAAATCCTCGGTCGCCGACGTTGCCAATTTGTGGCGCAGCAGTGACTTGGGCGTCATCAGCATCAGCGGTTTGCGGAAGGACCGGTGCAGCTGGCGGCGCAGGATGTGGAAGTAGTTTGCTGGCGTCGTACAATTCGCGACGATCCAGTTGTCCTGACCACACATCTGCAAAAACCGTTCCAAACGCGCGGAAGAGTGTTCCGGCCCCTGACCTTCAAACCCGTGCGGCAGCAGACATACAAGGCCCGACATGCGCAGCCATTTGCTTTCGCCAGAGCTGATGAACTGATCGAACATGACCTGCGCGCCATTAGCGAAATCACCGAACTGCGCTTCCCACAGGGTCAACGCATTGGGTTCGGCCAGCGAATAGCCATACTCAAAACCCAGCACCGCGTATTCTGACAGGGCGCTGTCGATCACTTCGTAGCGCGCCTGACCTTCACGTATGTGATTGAGCGGATAGTAGCGTTCTTCGGTTTCCTGATTGACGAGCCCTGAATGCCGCTGGCTGAATGTGCCGCGCGTGCTGTCTTGTCCGGCAAGGCGCACTGGATAGCCTTCGGTCAGGAGCGATCCGAAAGCCAGCGCTTCGGCAGTGGCCCAGTCGAAGCCTTTTCCGGCATCGAACATCGCAGCGCGGGTTTCGTTCAGACGCGCCACAGTTCTGTGCAATGGGAAGTTTTCAGGTGTCCGGGTGATCGCCTCGCCAATCTGTTCCAGCGTTTCGGGTTTGATGGCGGTTTGACCCCGCTGGTAGTCCTCCTGATCCTTACGATCAAGATGGCTCCAGCGCCCGTCAAGCCAGTCGGCCTTGTTCGGCTTGTAGGTTTTGCCGGCCTCGAACTCTTCGTTCAGATGCGCCTGAAACGCGGCTTTCATATCCTCGATCTCGCCCTCGGGGATAAGACCGTCTTTGACAAGGCGTTCGGTGTAAAGCGACAGGGTTGTCTTGTGTCCTTTGATGCGCTTGTACATCACGGGGTTGGTGAACATCGGTTCATCGCCTTCGTTATGGCCAAAGCGACGGTAACAGAAGATGTCAATCACCACGTCCTTGCTGAATTTCTGGCGAAACTCGGTTGCGACTTTCGCGGCATGGACCACCGCCTCCGGATCGTCGCCGTTGACGTGAAAGATCGGCGCTTCGACCACCAGCGCGTTGTCGGTGGGATACGGCGATGAGCGCGAGAAGTGCGGCGCGGTGGTAAACCCGATCTGGTTGTTGACCACGATATGCATGGTGCCGCCCGCGCGGTGGCCGCGCACGCCGGACAAGGCGAAACACTCCGCAACCACACCTTGACCAGCAAAAGCTGCGTCGCCGTGGAGCAGAATGGGCATCACCTGCGTGCGTTCGGTATCGCCGATCTGGTCCTGTTTGGCGCGCACCTTGCCCAGAACAACCGGGTTCACCGCCTCAAGATGGGATGGGTTCGCTGTCAGTGACAGGTGGACGGAGTTGCCGTCGAATTCGCGATCACTGGAGGCACCAAGGTGATACTTCACGTCGCCAGACCCATCGACCTCTTCGGGTTTGAAGCTGCCGCCTTGGAATTCGTTAAAGATCGCGCGGTAGGGTTTTTGCATCACGTTGGCCAGAACCGACAGGCGACCCCGGTGCGGCATGCCGATCACGATTTCCTTGATCCCAAGGTTGCCACCGCGCTTGATGATCTGTTCCATCGCGGGGATCAGGCTTTCGCCCCCATCAAGGCCGAACCTCTTGGTGCCCATGTATTTGACGTGCAGGAATTTCTCGAACCCTTCGGCCTCGACCATCTTGTTCAGAATGGCTTTGCGGCCCTCGCGGGTGAAGGCGATTTCCTTGCCGTAGCCTTCGATCCGCTCCTTCAGCCAGGCGGATTGTTCGGGATCGGAAATATGCATGTATTGCAGCGCAAACGTGCCGCAATAGGTGCGTTTCACGATATCCACGATCTCTCGCATCGAGGCGATCTGAAGGCCCAGAACGTTGTCGATAAAGATCGGGCGATCCATGTCGGCTTCGGTAAACCCATAGGACTTCGGATCAAGCTCGGGATGCGGGGTTTCATCGCGCATGTTAAGCGGATCAAGATCAGCGGCAAGATGGCCGCGGATCCGGTAGGCGCGGATCAGCATCAGCGCACGAATGCTGTCCAGAACGGCGCGTTGGATCGCTTCATCGGTGACCTCTACGCCTTTCTCCTGCGCTTTGGCCATGATTTTTTCGCCTGCCGCTTTGGCTTCGACCGCAGGCGTAGACCACTGACCATCAAGCGCCGCAGTCAGATCGTCATTCGGCATGGGTGGCCAGTCAGCGCGCGCCCAGCTTGGGCCTTGCGCCTCTTGTTTGACGCTCATCTCGTCGTCGCCCATCTGCCGGAAGAACGCCTGCCAGGCCTGATCAACCGCGTTCGGGTCATTGGCATACCGCGCATACATTTGTTCGAGATACTCGGCATTGTGCCCCTGCATAAAGCTGGAGGCGCGGAATTGATCGTTGGGGCTTTGATCCGTCATTTTGTTACCTCGTCAGGTGCTGGATCGTTCAGAATGGGGCGAGACCGTTTTTCGAGAAGTGGTGGGAAGCGGTTTCAAAACCACTTCCCACCAGGTGATTACCCGATCGCCTCAAGCACAGCTTCGCCGAGCGACGCAGGGCTTTCTGCGACGACGATGCCAGCGGATTTCATGGCTTCGATCTTGTCCTCGGCACCGCCCTTGCCACCGGCGACGATTGCGCCCGCGTGGCCCATGCGGCGGCCCGGAGGGGCGGTGCGGCCTGCGATGAAGCCCGCCGTTGGCTTCCAGCGGCCTTTCTTCTTTTCCG
This sequence comes from Marivita sp. S0852, assembly GCF_046591575.1. Lineage (NCBI taxonomy): Bacteria > Pseudomonadati > Pseudomonadota > Alphaproteobacteria > Rhodobacterales > Roseobacteraceae > Marivita > Marivita sp. S0852. Next base: position 392,549 of record NZ_JBIQWA010000005.1, on the reverse strand, counting down.
AGGCGAGGAATTCGGCGGCTTCTTCTTCGGCGTTGCCACCGATTTCACCGATCATGATGATGCTTTCGGTCTCGTCATCCGCAAGGAACCATTCCAGCACGTCGATGTGTTCGGTCCCTTTAATGGGATCGCCGCCGATGCCGACGCAGGTGGACTGGCCCAGACCCACATCGGTGGTCTGCTTGACCGCCTCATAGGTCAGCGTGCCGGAACGGGACACAACACCAACGGTGCCACGCTTGTGGATGTGGCCGGGCATGATACCGATTTTGCAGGCGTCGGGGGTGATGACACCGGGGCAGTTGGGGCCGATCAGGCGCGCGGACGAATCCTGCAGCGCGCGCTTGACCCTCATCATGTCCATGACCGGGATGCCCTCGGTGATGCAGACAATGACTTCCATCTCGGCGTCGATGGCCTCAAGGATGCTGTCCGCCGCAAAGGGGGGCGGGACGTAGATGACAGAAGCATTCGCGCCGGTTTCGTGCTTGGCCTCGTGGACCGAGTTGAAGACCGGCAGGTCCAGATGCGTCTGCCCGCCTTTGCCGGGGGTCACACCGCCGACCATCTTGGTGCCATAGGCGATGGCCTGTTCGGTGTGGAATGTGCCCTGCGACCCGGTGAGGCCCTGGCAGATGACTTTGGTGTTTTCGTCGATGAGGACGGCCATGTGGCGTTCTCCTATTTTATGGTGCGTGAATTCACGCTTCCGAAATCCGTTTTCAAAGGTCCGCGAAGTCACGCACCTCACGATTGCTTTTTTACCTGTCCACGACGAGCATTCTCAGCCAAGCGCCTTCGATGTCGCGAATCTCGCTGTTAGCATTGACTGCTATGAAAGTGAGATCATCGCCTAGCCTTCCGCGCCAAGCGCCGGCTATGCCTCGTCCCAATTGCGAGTTGGCAATGCCATTGATGCGCGCCACCCATGGCTGGATTAGTTGCATGCCTTGTGTCGGAGTGAGGCCCATCGCTTGAACGCCGCAAATTTTCTCAAGGCGTCTGGGTGCTGTCGAAACGATTGCGACGGTCTCACCTGCGCCAAGATCATAGATGGCAATTGGGCCCTCTTGCCGAAGTTTAGCATAGCCGCGCTGCCGCAGAGCATTCTGCACAGCGTCCGTATCTGGCATGAAGTTGCTGCAGATGGACACAGCTTCAGATGCTAAAGACAACTGTGCGCTGTTTGCTTGCTGTTGGGCGGGCAGACTGGTCGGCGTGAGTGCATTCCCAGATGTTTCGGGCGTGCAGCCTATAGCGAGCAGTGCGGCGAATACGGCTGTGATACGCAGCACCAGCTTATCCCTTAACCGCTTTCACGATCTTCTGCGCGCCGTCCTTGAGGTCGTCGGCGGCGATCACGTCGAGGCCTGAGGTGTTGATGATCGCCTTGCCCTCTTCGACGTTTGTGCCTTCGAGGCGCACAACCAGTGGCACCTTGAGCCCAACCTCTTTCACAGCGGCCACAACGCCTTCCGCGATCACGTCGCAGCGCATGATGCCGCCGAAGATGTTGACGAGGATGCCTTTGACCTGCGGGTCAGAGGTGATGATCTTGAACGCCTCAGTCACCTTTTCCTTGGTCGCACCGCCGCCCACGTCAAGGAAGTTGGCAGGTTCGGCCCCGTAAAGCTTGATGATGTCCATCGTCGCCATGGCAAGCCCCGCGCCATTGACCATGCAGCCGATCTCGCCGTCCAGAGCGATGTAGTTGAGGTCGTATTTGGACGCCTCCAACTCCTTGGGATCTTCCTCTGTGGTGTCGCGCAGCTCGCCAATGTCGGGGTGGCGGTAGACCGCGTTGCCGTCAAAGCCCATCTTGGCATCCAGGCATTTGAGATCGCCACTGTCGGACACCACCAGCGGATTGATCTCCAGCATCTCCATGTCTTTGTCGACAAACATCTTGTACAGCGTGCCCATCAGCTGAACGCATTGCTTGACCTGTTTGCCCTCCAGCCCAAGCGCAAAGGCGATGCGGCGGCCGTGGAAGGGCTGGTAGCCGGTGGCCGGATCAACCGAGAACGACAGGATCTTCTCGGGTGTGTGTTCGGCGACCTCTTCGATATCCATGCCGCCCTCGGTGGAGGCCACAAAGCTCACGCGGGAGGTCTGGCGATCCACCAGCAGGGCCAGATACATCTCGGTCTCGATGCCTGATCCGTCCTCGATATAGATACGGTTGACCTGCTTGCCTGTGGGGCCGGTCTGATGCGTCACCAAAGTGCGCCCCAGCATTTTCTTGGCTTCTTCCGCCGCTTCCTCCACCGATTTGGCCAGACGCACACCACCGGCCGTTCCGGCATCGGTCTCTTTGAACGACCCCTTACCGCGCCCGCCGGCATGGATCTGCGCCTTCACAACCCAAAGCGGACCATCCAACGCCCCCGCCGCCGTCTTCGCCTCCTCAGCCCTCAGGACAACACGCCCCTCAGACACAGGTGCCCCATAACTGCGAAGCAACGCTTTCGCCTGGTATTCGTGTATGTTCATCGGCCACTGTCCCGTCTATTGCTGCGATTTTTCCCGATATAAGTGTGGTCGGAGATCGGATTTAAAGGCTTTTTTGCCGCACCGGGTCTGAAAGTGAGAAAAAGCGACATTTGTGATCACACGTGAAAATCGTGTGATCACGTTGCTTCGTTCGTCATCGGCGTGACGACAGTACTTTCTCATGTACGATACGATTCTTCGCAAAAAGTAGGATCACAATTTAACGGCTAAGATCGGATCAGTCTGCCGCTTTGCGTGTGAGAACGCGTTGCCCTGTTCCATAGGCACAGTCGGTCAACGTGGACACGGCACCGTAACGCTGTAAGAATGACATCTCGCGTTCAGCTTGACGTTTCCTTAGGTCAAGAATGATCGATCCGTCCGGCGAAATGCCCTCATCAAAGAATTTAGCATATGTTTCGCATGGATAATGAAATCCGCAGGAGATAAAACTGACGGCCAGATCAACTTGCTCCAGCTGTGAAAGGTCATTTTGTTGGGGGTTTACCGTGACGATGTCATCAGCAGAAACGCCATTGTCGAGAAGAAATTGCCGTGCGACTTCAAGACTGGTGTATGCAGCACCGCTGTCTCTAAAGCCAAAGTGACGCTCTTCGCTTTCCTCGATATCGATCAGCAATAGCCGTCCCGGAAAATCCTGCCATGCGAACAGGTCGAAAACCGCGTAACCGCACCCGATATCGGCAATTGAGCGGGGTGCAATCTTTTCCAGCGCGGGTTTGATTTGCAGATATTCTAGCCAGATTATGGCTGCGGCACGGCGCACAAGTTCATCGCCGATCTGTTCGACCGCGGCTCGGATCGGCTTTTCGTCGCCTTCTGTCCAAGCCTTTACGATCCTTCCAGAGCGTGGCAAGTCGCGAATGATCTCTGATCTTTGCAAGATGAGGTTGATCATATCGGGTTCACGAAATGCGCTGAAGTCGATCTGCTGGATAAAGGGTGCCTGACTTGCTTCAAGTGCTTGTTCGAACGTAATCATATCTGGGCTTTCTGCCGAAGAGCGGTGTGCCGTTCCCTGATGAATGGTTTTCAGCATACGTCTTCCAAGGTTGATCGAAAGAGACAACAGAATTCTGGCCCTGACAACAAGTCTTAGATTTGCAAATTAGCTACGCTTCGTATTGCGGTAAAGACGAAACGGCGCATGGTTTAACACCCATCGCGCCGCTTCAGATGAGCTTTGGCTTGAAGTTACTTGAGGCTCTCGTCGATGCCCTTGCACGCCTCGACCAAGCCTTTGACAGCGTTGACGGAGTTGTCGAACATAACTTGTTCATCCTTCGCCAATTCGATGTTTACAACCTTTTCGATGCCGCCAGCACCAATGATTGTCGGGACGCCCACGTAGAAGCCGTCGAGGCCAAACTCGCCGTCACACCATGCCGCGCAGGGCAGGAGGCGTTTTTGGTCTTTGAGGTAGGCTTCGGCCATTTCGATGGCAGAGGTTGCAGGCGCGTAGAAGGCGGAGCCGGTTTTCAACAGGCCGACGATTTCCGCGCCGCCGTCGCGGGTGCGCTGGACGATGGCGTCGAGCTTTTCCTGCGTCGTCCAGCCCATCTTGACCAGATCCGGCAGCGGGATGCCCGCAACGGTGGAGTAGCGTGTCAGCGGGACCATCGTGTCGCCGTGGCCACCGAGGACGAACGCTGTGACGTCTTTCATGGACACGTCAAATTCAAGCGACAGGAAGTGGCGGAAGCGCGCGCTATCGAGAACGCCTGCCATGCCGCAGACCTTGTTTGCGGGAAGGCCAGAGAATTGCTGCAGTGCCCAGACCATCGCATCAAGCGGGTTGGTGATGCAGATGACGAAGGCGTCGGGCGCGTTGGCGGCGATGCCTTCGCCGACGGATTTCATCACCTTGAGGTTGATGCCCAGCAGATCGTCGCGGCTCATTCCTGGTTTGCGAGGAACGCCAGCGGTGACGATGCAGACGTCGGCACCAGCGATGTCGGCGTAGTCCTGCGTGCCTTTGAGGCGGGCGTCAAAGCCTTCGGAAGGGCCGGATTCCGCGATATCGAGCGCCTTGCCCTCTGGGGTGCCTTCGGCGATGTCGAACAGAACAACGTCGCCGAATTCTTTGATTGCGGCAAGGTGGGCGAGTGTGCCACCGATTTGTCCGGCGCCGATGAGGGCAATCTTGGGTCTGGCCATGGAAACTATCTCCGGTCCTATATGAATCTGGCGCTGTGCTAGTCCGAGTGCTGTCATTTCGCAAGTGCGTCGCAGCGAAGCGGAGGGGCGGTTCAGGCCAGCGATTCGGAGATATATTCGGAGATTTCTGTCGTTTACCGGTTCTGTCTTTGCGCGACCGGCGGTCATAATTTTGCGGTTTGGGTCCGTTACGCACCGGCTGAAACGGCAAACTGGAAGCTCGTTTTGGTTCTTTCGGCCGAAGTCAGCGATTCTTGCAGTGATGATGTGGGCGCTGACAGAAGACCCCCCTCTCAGCGCCGTTTTTTAAGCGTCGTCGGACGGTGTGGGCAGCGAGTCTGCCAACGTTTCAAAGGCCTGCCCGCTGGCGACCAGGCATGTGGTGCCGGCCGTATTTGTCATCGCAATCGTCCAAGTGCCTGTGTCACGCGACGCAAAGATTTCGATAACCGTATTATTGTGTCCCAGACCAATGGAGTGGCGCGTTTCGCCATAGGCGCTGGCGAGGCGTTCAACAACCTGACTGCGCGGCGCACAGTTTTGTTGGGCTTTTACCATAGTCGTCGATGCGATTAATGCCCCGAGCCCAAGGAGGCTAAATTTCCAAAAGTCCTGTTTCATGACTGTCCCCATCTGTCTGAAATGCCTGGGAAGCGTCCGCATCACGGCCTTACATTTGGTTAACGGTGCGTGCGATGACGCTGTTTGCGTCGCATATTGGGAACTTTTTTCTGCAGTGCGGCAAATCTGATCTTGCAGTTTTTGCAAAAGAGCGTAGCTGTCTGCGCAATAAAATTTCGCACAAGACTCGCAGGAGATCCGCAATGGACATGCGCAACCGGCCTTACCGCTCTGTTCTTTATATCCCCGGTTCAAAAAGCCGGGCGCTTGATAAGGCGCGCAGCTTGCCGGTGGATGCGATCATTTTCGATCTAGAAGATGCTGTGGCGGTGGACGAAAAGGCCAATGCGCGCGCAACGCTTGGGCATGCTTTGACAGAAGGCGGCTTTGGCGCCCGGGTCAAGATCGTTCGGATCAATGGGCTGGATACTGAATGGGGGCGTGCAGATGCCCAAGCCGTCGCGCAGATGGACTGCGATGCCGTTTTGCTTCCCAAGGTAGAAACCACCGCTCAGCTGGACGCAGTGTCAAGCATTACCGGCGACCTGCCGATTTGGGCAATGATGGAAACGCCGCGGGGGATGTTGAATGCAGCAGAGGTTGCGGAACACCCCAAACTGGCAGGCATGGTGATGGGCACCAACGATCTAGGCAAGGAGCTGCAAGCGCGGTTCCGGCCTGACCGGTTGCCGATGCTGACGTCGCTGTCGCTGTGCCTGCTGGCTGCAAAGGCAGCGGGGCTGGTCATTGTGGACGGCGTCTATAACGCCTTCAAGGATGATGACGGTCTAAAAGCCGAGTGCATCCAGGGCCGCGACATGGGGTTTGATGGAAAAACCCTGATCCATCCCGCGCAGGTCGAAATTGCAAACACCGCCTTTGCTCCGGCTCCCGAAGAGATTGATCTGGCGCGCCGTCAGATCGACGCCTTTGAACAGGCGCAGGCGGCTGGTCAGGGGGTTGCTGTTGTGGATGGGAGGATTGTTGAAAACCTTCACGTTGCCACGGCCCGTGAAATACTGGCAAAGTCCAAGGCGATTGAAACCATCAATGCGGGGTAAACCATGATCGGTGTTCTTATTCTCGGAGTTCTTCTGTGGAGCTTTGCACATTTTTTCAAGCGTTTGGTGCCGGAAAAGCGTGCGTCTATGGGCGATGCCGGGAAAGGTCTGGTTGCGGTTCTTTTGCTGATCAGCCTTGGATTGATGATATGGGGCTATCGCGGGGCGGAGTTTATTCCGGTCTGGTATCCTCCTGCGTTTTTGACACATGTGAACAATCTTCTGATGTTGATCGCGGTGTTTGTTTTCGGGATGAGCGCCACAACCGGGCGGTTGCGCGGCAAAATGCGGCATCCGCAGCTGACGGCGGTGAAAATCTGGGCGTTCGCCCATCTTTTGGTGAATGGCGATGTCGCATCGCTCATATTGTTCGGGGGTCTTCTGGCCTGGGCCGTGGCCGAGGTGATTGTCATCAACCGCGCGGAACCGGTTTGGGATCGACCCGCACCCGGCGAGGCAAAGAAAGATGTGGTTCTTGTTGTGATCACAATTGTTGCCTATCTGGCGATGACCGGTATTCACGCGTGGTTGGGCGTCTGGCCGTTTCCGGGGTAAGCTATGAAAATATTTCGATTTTTAACACATGATGACACGTCTGAGTTTTGCCACAAGGTGTCCGAGGCGCTGAGCAAAGGATGGGAGCTGTATGGCGATCCGACCTATGCGTTTGATCAGGCCAATGGCGTGATGCGCTGCGGACAGGCCGTCACAAAAGAAATCGACAAGCCTTATGCGCCGGACATGAAACTGGGCCAGCAGTAATCTTTGAGAAAGAAAGAGACGTTATGACCAAGACCAATGCGGGCCGGTTTTTTGAGGATTATGCTGTTGGTCAGGTGATCCGTCACGCGGTGCCGCGCACGGTGAAAATGGGCGAACGCGCGCTTTACCACGCGGCGTATCCTGCGCGGCATGCGTTGTATTCGTCAGATCAGTTTGCGCAGAACTGTGGCCTGCCGTTCAGCCCGTTGGACGACATGATCGCATTTCATGTGGTGTTCGGCAAAACAGTGCCGGACGTGTCTTTGAATGCGGTTGCCAACCTTGGCTATGCCGAAGGCCGATGGGTCACACCGGTTTGGCCCGGGGATACACTCAGGTCCGAATCCGAGGTGATCGGGGTCAAGCAGAATTCCAACGGTAAGACCGGGGTTGTCTGGGTGCGGACACGTGGATTGAACCAGCATGATGAACTGGTCATGGAATATGTGCGTTGGGTCATGGTGCGCAAACGCGATCTTGATGCCGATGCACCCGAAACTGTGGTGCCGGAATTGCGCTCGGTGGTGCCTGTTGAGGAGCTGGTGATCCCGAAGGGGTTGAATTTCACCAAGTATGATTTTGAACTCGCAGGGGAGCCACACCGGTTTGGCGACTATGAGATTGGTGAAAAGATTGATCATGTCGACGGTGTGACGATAGAGGAAGCCGAGCACATGATGGCGACACGGCTTTGGCAGAACACCGCAAAAGTGCATTTCGATGCCACGGTGCGGCCTGATGGGAAACGTCTGATCTATGGCGGGCATGTGATCAGCATGGCGCGGGCGTTGTCGTTCAACGGTTTGGCCAATGCCCAGATGATTGTCGGGCTGAATGGCGGCGCGCATGCGAATCCCTGTTTTAGCGGCGACACGGTGCGCGCCTGGTCAGAAGTGCTGGACAAAGCGGACACGGATGCACCGGGTGTCGGTGCCGTGCGCCTGCGGCTTGTTGCCGTGAAAGAAGGCGGATCGTTTGATCTGAAAGGTGATGACGGGAAGTATCTGCCGCATGTTCTGCTGGATCTGGATTACTGGGCTTTGATGCCGGTATGAGACACGCGCTTTGTCTGTGGGCGACGCTGGCTGCAAGTCCAGGCCTGGCAGACAGCGCCGAAGACGCCTTTGTCGAAGCCAATTTGCTGGGCGTCTTCTATCATGAATTGGGTCACGCCCTGATTGACGTGATGCGTTTGCCCGTATTCGGACAGGAAGAAGACGCGGCAGATACTGCTTCTATCCTGCTGATTGATCACCTGTACGATCCCGATGCTGCGGTGCAATTGGCCTACGATGTGTCAGATGGGTTTTGGGCCGAAGCCTTGGCAAACCAGGCCGATCCATCGCCCTATTGGGGGGTCCACGGCCCCGATGAGCAGCGGTTTTATAATACGGTGTGCCTGTTTTATGGCGGCGACCCGGACGGTCGCGATGCGTTCGCCGCCGATATGGGATTGCCCGAAGAGAGGGCAGACGACTGCCCAGAAGAATACGATCTGGCACTGGACAGCTGGGGTGCCGTGTTCGACGATTTGGAGGCGGAAGGTCTGCCGCTGACGTTTAAGGCAGAAGTCCCGCGCAGCCTAACCACAGTGCTGATCAAAGCCGAAATTGCTGCGCTGAATGATGATTTTGCCGTTCCGTCGGCGATTGAGGTGCGCACCGAATACTGCGGCGAAGCGAATGCGTTTTACGAGTCTGGTGATCAATCAATCACAATTTGTGAAGAATTCGAAAGCCATTTGCGCATGCTGTACGCAGTGTTGGAGCAATAAAAACATGACAAATGTGGGGTGATCACTGACGATTAACTGATTTCCGAATGAATAATCGTGTATGTGATCACGGTTTTTAGACGTGTGATCACAGATTTCGGGAAAACTTTCAAATTGCGCCAAAAAACCGCGCCTGTGTGCGGTTGGGGGCCGTGACTCAGAACTGAAATGCAATAGAAAGACTATCAGGAACCGGAAAGGACTCAGAATTATGGCTGACGTCAACCGGGGCAATCGGCCCCTTTCACCACATTTGCAGGTCTACCGCCCGCAGCTGACCTCGATCTCATCCATCCTGACGCGGATCACAGGCAACGCACTGATTGTTGCCTCTTTGATGATTGTTTGGTGGCTGTTCGCGGCGTCAACCGGGCCGGAGTACTTTGCCGTCGCGAACGGGTTTGTCACCAGTTGGTTTGGTGATTTGGTGATGTTCCTGTCAGTGTGGGCGCTTTGGTATCACACGCTGGCGGGGGTGCGTCACCTGATTTGGGACGAGGCCAAGATGTTGGAGCTGGACCGCGCCGAAAAGCTGGGCTGGGCTGTCATCATTGGGTCTGTCGTTCTGACAGTCTTAACCGTAATTATTGTTTGGTAGGGCCGCATCATGCCATTTTTGACGGATCGTAAACGCGCAGTGGGCTGGGGTGCCGCAGGCTCGGGAACCAAACATTTCTGGGCGATGAAGAAATCATCGGTCGCGCTTTTGGTGTTGATCCCTTTCTTTGTCTTTACCTTTGGCAATGTGCTGGGATCTTCTTTTGAAGAGGTGCAGGCCTACTACGCGCGGCCCTTTCCGGCGATCATTGCGGCCCTGACGCTTCTGGTTGGATTCAAGCATTTCAATGATGGTTTCCAAACGCTGATCGAGGACTACGTGCACGGGGTAATGGAGAAAGTTCTCATCCTTGGCATGACCTGCATCAGCTACGGCGCGGCTGCCGTTGGCGTTTTTGCAATCGCCAAAATGGCCCTTTGAAACATCGGAGCTTCTAAGACTATGGCTGCATACGAATACGAGACGCATGACTATGACGTCGTGGTCGTCGGCGCAGGCGGCGCAGGATTGCGCGCGACACTTGGCATGGCGGAACAGGGGTTGCGCACGGCGTGCGTGACCAAAGTGTTCCCGACCCGGTCACACACGGTTGCGGCACAGGGCGGCATTGCCGCGTCCTTGTCGAATATGGGGCCGGATCACTGGCAGTGGCACATGTACGACACGGTCAAAGGGTCGGATTGGCTGGGTGATACGGATGCAATGGAGTATCTGGCGCGCGAGGCCCCCAAGGCGGTGTATGAGCTTGAACATTACGGCGTGCCGTTCTCGCGTACCGAAGAGGGCAAGATTTACCAGCGTCCGTTCGGGGGCCACACGACCGAATTTGGCGAAGGCCCGCCCGTGCAGCGCACCTGTGCGGCGGCGGATCGGACCGGGCACGCGATCCTGCACACGCTTTATGGGCAGTCGCTGAAGAACAATGCGGAGTTTTATATCGAATACTTCGCCATTGATCTGATCATGTCTGACGATGGTGCCTGTACCGGGGTTGTCTGCTGGAAACTGGACGATGGCACGATGCATGTCTTCAACGCCAAGATGGTGGTGTTGGCGACGGGTGGCTATGGCCGGGCCTATTTCAGCGCGACGTCGGCGCATACTTGCACTGGCGACGGTGGCGGTATGGTGGCCCGTGCCGGGTTGCCGCTTCAGGATATGGAGTTTGTACAGTTCCATCCGACGGGCATCTATGGCTCGGGGTGTCTCATCACCGAGGGCGCGCGCGGGGAGGGGGGGTATCTGACCAACTCCGAAGGCGAGCGGTTCATGGAGCGCTATGCGCCAAACTATAAAGACCTCGCACCACGCGATTATGTCAGCCGGTCGATGACGATGGAAATTCGCGAAGGCCGTGGCGTGGGTGAAGAGGGGGATCACATCCACCTGAACCTGTCGCACCTGCCGGCCGAGGCTTTGGCCGAACGTCTGCCGGGGATTTCCGAGTCTGCGAAGATCTTTGCGGGTGTGGATGTCACGAAAGAGCCGATCCCGGTTCTGCCGACGGTGCATTACAACATGGGTGGCATTCCGACGAACTATTGGGGGGAGGTGCTCGACCCGTCCGAAAGCGATCCGAATGCAGTTGTTCCTGGCCTGATGGCCGTCGGCGAGGCGGGCTGTGCATCGGTGCATGGGGCGAACCGGCTTGGGTCAAATTCGTTGATTGACCTGGTCGTCTTTGGCCGCGCCGCCGCGATCCGCGCTGGCAAAGTTGTGGACCCAGAAAGTGCAGTGCCGCCGACGAACACCGCGTCAGTGGACAAAGCTTTCACCCGTTTCGACGCGTTGCGCCATGCAGCCGGGACTGTCCCAACTGCCGAGCTGCGGCTTGAGATGCAAAAAACGATGCAGGCCGATGCCGCGGTGTTCCGGACCGCTAAGACGATGAAAGAGGGGCTCGACAAGATGACCGCGATTGCGGGCAAGCTTGACGATATTCAGGTCACGGACCGCAGTCTTGTCTGGAACTCTGATTTGATGGAGACACTGGAACTGACCAACCTGATGCCCAATGCCCTGGCCACAATTGCAGGTGCAGAGGCGCGTAAGGAAAGCCGGGGCGCGCACGCGCACGAGGATTACACGACGCGGGACGACGAAAACTGGCGTGTGCACACCATCGCGCGGGTCGAAGGCACCAAAACCGATCTGAGTTACCGACCGGTTGTCGTTGATCCGCTGTCGCGCGAAGAAGAGGGTGGAATTGCCTTGAAAAAAATCGCGCCGAAGGAACGCACGTTCTGATGCGGCTTTTGCTGGTCTCTGTGCTGTTGCTTGTGGGCTGTTCGGTTCAGCAGCAGGATCAGCTGGCGCGAGAGGCCGCACGCGCCGCGATCACGCCTGTTCTGGCCGAGCGATTCCCTGGTGTTCCGCTTGATCCGACACTGGACTGCGTGATCGACAACGCCAATTCTGTCCAAATCAGAGCGCTGGCCTTGGATAGCGTGACCGGACCCACCGAAAACACGATACAAATCGTGAGTGATATCGTCTCAAAACCTGAGACACTGACTTGTCTGGCGGCGGAAGGCTTGCCAGCCTTGCTTCGATAAGGAGAGAGACATGGTACAACTGACGCTCCCTAAGAATTCGACGATCCGGACGGGCAAAACATGGCCCAAGCCCGAAGGTGCCACCAATGTGCGGAAGTTCAGCATTTATCGCTGGTCTCCCGATGATGGAGAAAACCCGCGGGTGGATACCTATTTTGTCGATATGGACAAATGCGGGCCGATGGTTCTGGACGCGCTGATCAAGATCAAGAACGAGATCGACCCGACGCTGACATTCCGCCGGTCTTGCCGCGAAGGTATTTGCGGGTCTTGTGCGATGAATATCGACGGGATCAATACGCTCGCCTGTATTTATGGGTTGGACGAGATCAAGGGTGATGTAAAAATCTATCCGCTGCCGCATATGCCAGTGGTGCGGGATCTGATCCCCGATCTGACGCATTTCTATGCGCAGCACGCATCGATCATGCCGTGGCTTGAGACCAAGACGAACCGCCCGGCCAAAGAGTGGAAGCAGTCCATCGAGGACCGTAAAAAGCTGGATGGCCTTTATGAATGCGTGATGTGCGCTTCTTGTTCTACGGCGTGTCCGTCTTATTGGTGGAATGGCGATCGCTACCTTGGGCCAGCCGCGTTGTTGCACGCGTATCGCTGGATCATCGACAGCCGAGATGAGGCCACCGGAGAGCGGTTGGACGAATTGGAAGACCCCTTCAAGCTTTACCGTTGTCATACGATCATGAATTGCACCAAAACCTGTCCGAAAGGGTTGAACCCGGCAAAGGCAATCGCGGAAATCAAAAAGATGATGGTCGAACGGCACGTGTGATTTGGCCGTGGATCACGCGGTTCTACAGGCGCTGATATTACCGACACTTGCCGGTATCACCATCCCGCTTGGGGCGTTCCTCGCGCGTTTCGATGTGCTGATGCCCGGTTGGATGCAGGATGAGTTTCGTCATTCTGTCATGGCATTCGGCGGAGGTGCGCTTTTCTCGGCGATTGCGCTGGTTCTTGTTCCCGAAGGCATTGCACGCGTGCAGGCCGTTCCCGCAATCCTTGCGTTTGCAGCGGGGGGCGTTGTGTTTGGGTTTCTGGATTACACGCTTTCCAGTGGCACAGGTCGGTTTGCGCAATTTATGGCGATGATGCTGGATTACGTGCCCGAAGCGATGGCGTTGGGTGCGATGTTAAGTGGCCAAACCGAGATAGCAGTGCTTTTGGCGGGACTGATCGCTTTGCAGAACCTGCCTGAAGGATTCAACGCATGGCGTGAAATGACCCAGGATCACAACCGGCCCGGATTGATCTGGGTGTTTATGGCTGTGGTCCTTGTCGGTCCGCTTGCTGCGCTGATTGGATTGTTTGTGCTGACCAATGCGCCTGCAATTCTTGGCACGATTATGCTCTTTTCCGCAGGTGGTATCCTGTATCTGATTTTCGAAGATGTCGCACCACATGTGCCGCTTGAACACCGCTGGGGTCCACCACTGGGCGCGGTGGCTGGTTTCTTACTGGGGTTGGCTGGTCATCTGGCCTCTATGTAAATCAATATGCCGATTTTTCTTATCCTTCTCTTGTTGGCAGTCCTTGGCTATCTTTGGTGGAAACGAACGCACACAACGCTGACGCGCAATTGCCGGTGGCGGCGGGTTGCGCCTGAGGAATGGCGGTGCGCGTATTGTGGTGCAGAAACGCAATCCAAAGAAGCGCCTTTGATATGTTTGAACCGTCCTTCGAAATGAGACTTTTCTGATGACCGTTCCATCTGATGCGGATGCGCGTCGCGCTGTTGCACCTGTGATTTGCTATCCGAATGACACCTTGCCGAAACCTGATCTCGGGCTTTATCAGCAGGCTCTTGCGCGATCGAAACCTATTGAGACCGTGTATGCTGCACCTCGGGATGCCTGCACGTTTCAGGTACCTGCAGGCAGCTTTTTTCGAATAACAAGTGTAGAAGGACCGCAAGTTGGGGATTTGAACCTGTGGCATGCGAATGATCTGTCCGAACGGTTCTACTCTGGCAAGACACGCGCTTTGCATGGCACACATGTGACACGCGGGGATCGGTTGTGGTCGACCTTTCCTAATTTACGCCCGATGGCGACCATTGTTGAAGACAGCCTGTCCTGGTACGGGATCGATCCGTTTGGGGGCGCGGTGCATGATGTGATTGGGACACGATGTGATCCCTATACGGGAAACCTGCTTGCCGGATCGCAGTACCATCATTGTTGTCATTCAAATCTGACTCGCGCCCTCGCGGATGCAACCGGGCTTTCGCTGAACGAGGCCGAAAGCAATGTTCACGACGTTCTGAATGTTTTTATGTGTACCGGGTTCACGCGGGATACCGGGCAGTACTTTATGAAGGCAAGCCCTGTGCGACCCGGAGATTTCCTGACCTTTTTCGCGGAAATCGACTTGTTGGGGGCGTTGTCCGCCTGTCCCGGCGGTGATTGTTCAGCCCAGCATTCAAGTGATGTTGCCACCTGTCATCCGCTTCGCGTCGACGTTTTGATCCCGCCAAAATCAGCCTTGGAGGGCTGGAGCGCGCCTGCTTTGAATGCGTATGATCGAAGCCACGGTCGGTAGCTTTATTCACCCATATCTCTGCCGTTCAGGCTTTCATAGGGATGGGTGATGATAATGGTCCAGTACATCAAATAGTGCAGGACAATCGGCCCAAGGCACATGGCAATCACCCAATTTGTCGGTGAACCGCTGCTGGCTGCCAGCTCGTTTCCCAAAATAAGAGCTGTCAGTCTGGCAATGTGCCAATTCGCGGCGTTACGCTTGGCCTCGACCCATGCGTTCCCGAAAGCGTTTGTCGTTGATTTGGCAGAACCGGCAAGTGTGAGGATTGTAAAGCCCAATGCGGTTGCGCCCAAAAGTAAACTGATTGCATGCTGTGCCCATTCCAAAGAAGGTGCGAACACAGCAACCGAACAAAGAACAAAGGGTGCAGCAAAAGCCCTTGGTCCGATAACCCGGCCGTTTTCCCTCTCAAAGCGCTCTGCAGTCATCGGAATGTTCAATCCAACGACGATGACATAGCCAAAAACCGCACATAGTACGGGCAGGATCAGGCCGACCTCTTCAAACGCAGATGCGTGGGGCGCGAGCAATGTGTAGGCGGCAAGAGTCGCAACACCAAACAACATCGTGTTGACCGGAAGCGGGACGCGGGACGTCACAAGGACGTAGAGGCCAAGGATATAGCTGTACATGCCGCCAGATGTGTCGGGAAAATGCGGCAGGAATATGGGTCAGAATTGGGCGTTTATTTGAACGCAGCCGTCAGCGCGACATCGACCATATCGCCAAAGCTGCGTTCGCGATCTTCGGCTGGCAAGGCTTCGCCGGTTTGCAGATGGTCTGACACGGTAAGCACCGCCAGGGCACGCACCGAATGGCGCGCTGCCAGATTGTAAAGTTCGGCGGCTTCCATTTCGACACCAAGAATGCCGTGGCGGGTCATTTGTTCGTTCAGTTCCGGACGTTCGTCGTAAAAAACGTCGGATGAATAGATGCCGCCGACATGCGTTGTCACACCTTTTGCCTGAGCGGCATCAACGGCTGCCCGCAAAAGAGCATAATCCGCACAGGGCGCAAAGTTGAGTTCTTTGAAGATTCCGCGCGATGGTGTCGATATCGTGCTTGCCGTCATTGCGATTACGATATCACGAACAGCAACCTGCGGCTGCATGCCACCGCAAGAGCCGATCCGGATCAGGGTTTTCGCACCATAATCGCGGATCAGTTCATTTGCATAGATAGATAAAGATGGCATGCCCATACCAGAGCCTTGGATCGTCACATAGTGACCATTCCACATGCCAGTATAACCCAGCATACCACGGACATCGTTGACCAATTTGGCGTCTTCCAGAAATGTCTCTGCGGCCCATTTTGCCCGATAGGGATCACCGGGCAGCAGAACGGTTTCAGCGATGTCGCCAGGCAGAGCTCCGATATGGATCGTCATTTCAAATCTTCAGATCGTCCAGGGATTTGCCAGCCGCCAGAGCCTCATTGACCCAATTGGGCTTGCGACCTTTGCCTGTCCAGGTCTGGCTTTTATCCGCCGGGTTGGCGTATTTCGCCGGGCCTTTGGTGCCTTTTTTCTTGGCAGAGCCATCCATCAGCTCATCCAGAGAGAACCCGTATTCCTTGGCAGCGGATTCTGCCGCCTTCTTTGCTTCGGCTAAACGACGGCTTTCAAGCGATTTCAGTGCTTTTTCCGCATCCTTGATAAGCTGTTTCAGCTCATCTTTCGACATCTGATTGACGTCTACACCCATTGGATATCTCCAGTTTATTCATTTTATTTTTCCGGGAAATATCTGACTGCACTTAAAAGTCAATTCGCGTCTCAAAAATGCAATTTATGAGCGTAAACCCGCAATTTGCGGTTGTCCATTGTGTGATTGGCTGTCAAATTATGACGCGGCTTGGCGTCAATTTCCCGCCATTGACTGCATGAGAGCCGCCGTAAACCCGGACGCTTCCATCCGGTCAAGGGAAAGTTGGGTAAGCCCACATTCCGAATTGATCTGGATTGCCAAGTCATCTGTCATGCCGTCCGGAAGAAAATCAAATTCGTCGCCAGACGAGTCGAGATCCATATCTGCCATCTGTGGTATCGCAGCATCCATGGCATCAAGCATTTTGTTGATCTCGTCTTTGCCTGCCGCAGCGTTGTATTTATCAAGCAAGCACGCCCCGGCTTTGCGAAAGCTGTCGTCCCATGCGCCGTCGGGGATCGCCGCGCGCAAGGGGGCAGGGTTTGCGCCCTCTTTTTCGGCCATGCGGACCATGGCTTCGAACATGGCGGCATTCATTTGTTCGGAAATATTTTCCAAACGATCCAATTGGCTTTCCGCGACGGCGGCGAAAGGAAATGTGGCACAAACACAAGTGATAATAATTCTACGCATCAAAGGCCTCTTAAGAAAAATGGGCCCGGAGTAGATACCGGGCACATTGACGATGCGTCAACTTTTACTCTGCCGCAACCGCTTTCGGATCTACCAGAACCACGATATCCATCATGATCGCGTTCAATTCAAAATCCTTTGGTGTGTAAACCTTGGCGACGCCCATGGCGCGCAGGCGGTCGGCGTCGTCGTCAGGGATAATGCCACCCACGATGACGGGGATATGACCAAGGCCCGCATCGCGCATTTTAACCATCATGTCTTCGACAAGCGGGATATGGCTGCCCGACAAAATCGAAAGACCAACGACATGAACTTCGTTATCCTGTGCGGCGCTGACGATCTGATCTGGTGTCAGGCGAATACCTTCGTAGTCGATCTCCATGCCGCAATCCCGGGCGCGGAAGGCGATTTGTTCAGCCCCGTTTGAATGTCCATCGAGCCCGGGTTTTCCGACGAGAAACTTCAATCTCCGGCCGAGCTTATCACTCACCGCATCGACAGCATCGCGGATGTGGTCAAGCCCCTCGGTTTTGTTGGAGATTGATTTGGAGACCCCGGTTGGGCCGCGGTATTCGCCATAGACCGCGCGCATTTCGCCGGCCCATTCACCAGTGGTAACACCGGCTTTGGCACAGGCGATTGAGGCGGGCATCACGTTTTTACCTTCCTTGGCAGCCGAGCGCAGGTCAGCCAGTGCGTTTTGCACCGCATCGCTGTCGCGGTCGGTGCGCCAGGCGTTCAGACGATCAATCTGTTCCTGTTCGACCGCCGGGTCGACCACCATGATCCCGCCATCTTCGGTTTGCAGCGGGCTGGGTTCCCCGTCGATCCATTTATTGACGCCCACAACAATAGTTTCATTGCGTTCGATGCGGTTCAGCCGATCTGCATTGGAATCGACCAGTCGGCCTTTCATGTAGTCTATCGATCCAATGGCACCGCCCATTGATGCAAGATTGGCAAGTTCGGCGCGCGCGCCGTCTTTGAGGGCTTCGACCTTGGCGTCGACGGCGGGATTGCCGTCAAACAGATCTTCATATTCCAGCAAGTCGGTTTCGTAGGCCAGAATTTGCTGCATCCGCATAGACCATTGCTGATCCCAAGGGCGGGGCAGGCCAAGAGCTTCGTTCCAGGCGGGCAATTGCACCGCACGGGCACGGGCGTTCTTTGACAGGGTCACCGCCAGCATTTCAATCAGGATCCGGTAGACGTTGTTTTCCGGCTGTTGCTCGGTCAGGCCGAGGGAGTTGACCTGAACGCCATAGCGGAAACGGCGGTATTTTGGATTTTCAACACCATAGCGCGTTTCAAGGATTTCATCCCACAGGTCCACAAAGGCGCGCATCTTGCACATTTCGGTGATAAATCGGATGCCCGCGTTGACGAAAAAACTGATCCGACCGCACAGCGCAGGAAAGTCCTCGGCCGGGACGCGGGGTTTCAGCTCGTCGAGAACCGCAATCGCGGTGGCTAACGCGAAGGACAATTCCTGTTCCGGCGTCGCGCCTGCTTCTTGCAAATGATAGGAACAGACGTTCATCGGGTTCCATTTCGGAATGTGGGTATAGCAATATTCTGCCACATCCCCGATCATCTTGAGCGATGGTTTCGGTGGGCAGATATACGTGCCGCGCGACAGGTATTCCTTGATCAGATCGTTTTGCACCGTGCCTTGCAGCTTGGACACATCTGCACCCTGTTCCTCGGCAACGGCGACGTAAAGCGACAAGAGCCACGGCGCGGTCGCGTTGATCGTCATCGACGTGTTCATCTGTTCCAGCGGGATCTGATCGAACAAGGTGCGCATATCGCCAAGATGAGAGATGGGCACGCCAACCTTGCCCACTTCACCGCGCGCAAGCACATGGTCGCTGTCGTAACCGGTTTGGGTCGGCAGATCGAAGGCCACGGACAGGCCCGTCTGACCCTTCGCCAGATTGCCCCTGTAAAGTGCGTTCGAGGCTTTGGCGGTCGAGTGGCCGGCATAGGTGCGGATCAGCCAAGGGCGGTCACGGGTCGGGGTCTGTGCGTCGGTCATGTTGGCTCCGTCTCAGGCGTGAAAGCCCGATGTAATCATATTGCGTTACAGTGGTGATACGCGTAACTTTATGTCGCTGTCAATTCGCTGCGCTGCGGCACACGCGAAAATGCTGCGTGAGCAAAGATTATCTGCAAATTGTCCAAATGGGCAGACCCAATTGCGCCTGGCCTAGCACTGGCCTTTTCATTCATTGCGTTGTGACTTGCAGTCTTATCCTGGCAGAGCCACGGTGCAGGCATGACACAAGACGTCACGCTGCCTTTCTGGGCTTTTTTGCTGATCCTGTTGTTTGCGGCGGTGACGTTTGCGTCCCATTTCCTGTTCCCGTCCGTGCGCTGGTTTTTCCGCCGCCGGATGGAGAAAGCGGTGGCGCGGCTTAATCAGCGGCTGGAGCGCCCTATTCAGCCGTTCAAGCTTTTGCGTCGCCAGGATATGATCCAACGGCTTGTGTACGATCCGGAGGTGACACAAGCGATTGTCGAGCATGCCGAGAACATGGGTGTCCGAGAGGACGTCGCCTTTGAGCGTGCGCGCCGGTATGCCCGTGAAATCGTGCCGTCCTTTTCAGCCTGGGCTTATTTTGGTTTTGCGATCCGGGCCGCGAAATTCTTAAGCACGTCCTTGTATCGCGTGAGGATGGTGCATCACGATTCGAAATTGGCGGATCTTGATCCTGAAGCGACAGTTGTATTCGTGATGAACCATCGTTCGAATATGGATTACGTATTGGTCACGTATCTGGCGGCGGATCGGTCTGCGCTGTCTTATGCCGTGGGTGAGTGGGCGCGCGTTTGGCCGTTGTCGCGCTTGATCCGGGCTATGGGGGCCTATTTCATCCGACGCAAATCGCGCGATCAATTGTATCGCAAAGTGCTGGCGCGCTATGTTCAGCAATCGACCAGCGCCGGGGTGACGCAGGCGGTGTTCCCGGAAGGCGGATTGAGCCTTGATGGGGCATTGGCCAAACCCAAGGTGGGAATTCTCAAGTATATTCTGGACGGATCAGTCGCGGCGAACAGGGATGTCGTGTTTGTGCCGATCGCATTGAACTATGACCGGGTGCTTGAAGACGCGATCCTGATCAAGGCGCAAGAGGCCGGAAATCGCAGATTTCGCGCGCGGATCAGCGTGGTGTTCATGGCTATCCTTCGGCAATTGTGGTTGCGCCTTACAGGTCGGTTTCACCGCTTTGGCTATGCGGCAGTCAGTTTTGGCAAGCCACTGCTGTTGAGCGAAGTGCCCGGCGGCACCGACAGTCCGGAAAAGGTGTCGGCACTGATTATGGAACGGATTGCGCAGGCGGTTCCGGTGCTTCCTGTGCCTTTGGTCGCGTCGTTGTTGATCGAAAATGGGCCTATGTCGCACACAGCTCTGTCAGAGGCGTTTAACCGGGCTTTGGACGGTTTGCAGGATGCGCAGGTGCATTTGCCGCGCAATAATCGGACATACGCGTTCGATTTCGGCCTGCGGACACTTATTGAACGGAACATCGTGCGCCAGCAGGATCAGATGGTGCATGTGGTGCCAGAGAAAGCTGTTTTGGCACGATTTTACGCCAGTTCCATCGCGCATCTCATCAAAGGCAGTGCTGCGAGCGCAAAGTGATTTCTGCGACTGCACGGTCATAAAGTTACAAAATTTGCTTTAATCTTGTTGCATAATTTCAAGATCAGCCATATTTCACTTTTAGACGCCGCGATTCTGCAATGCGGCACAATTTGACTCGACCTAAAGGAGGCTTCGATGGCTCTTGATCAACAAACGGGCATTGCGGAATACGACGCACCGGAGAAAGACTTGTACGAAATCGGTGAAATGCCGCCTTTGGGCTATGTCCCGAAGCAAATGTATTCGTGGGCCATCCGCCGCGAACGTCATGGTGAACCGGACCAGTCCTTCGAAGTAGAGGTTGTCGACACCTGGGATATTGACAGCCACGAGGTGCTGGTTCTGGTGATGGCGGCCGGTGTGAATTACAATGGTGTATGGGCTGGTCTTGGACAACCCATCAGCCCGTTTGACGGCCACAAGCAGCCCTTCCACATTGCTGGGTCCGACGCAGCGGGTATCGTTTGGAAAGTCGGTGACAAGGTCAAACGCTGGAAGGTCGGTGACGAGGTTGTGATTCACTGCAATCAGGATGACGGCGACGACGAAGAGTGCAACGGCGGCGATCCGATGATGTCGCCAACGCAGCGCATTTGGGGCTATGAAACGCCGGACGGCGCATTTTCGCAATTCACCCGCGTTCAAGCACAGCAGCTGATGCCGCGTCCCAAGCATCTGACGTGGGAAGAAAGCGCCTGTTACACGCTGACCCTGGCGACGGCGTACCGGATGTTGTTCGGCCATGCGCCGCATGAGTTGAAGCCGGGGCAAAACGTTCTTGTATGGGGCGCGTCCGGTGGACTTGGCTCTTATGCAATTCAGCTGGCCAATACGGCAGGGGCGAACGCAATTGGTGTGATTTCCGACGAGGACAAGCGCGATTTTGTCATGTCGATGGGGGCCAAAGGCGTCATCAACCGCAAGGATTTCAAATGCTGGGGGCAACTGCCAACGGTGAATACGCCCGAATATAAAGAGTGGTTTTCCGAAGCGCGCAAGTTCGGCAAGGCCATTTGGGACATCACTGGCAAGGGGGTGAATGTCGATATGGTGTTCGAGCATCCGGGCGAATCGACATTCCCGGTTTCGACACTGGTCTGTAAAAAAGGCGGGATGGTTGTGATCTGCGCTGGGACCACTGGGTTCAACTGCACCTTCGATGTGCGGTATATGTGGATGCACCAAAAGCGCTTGCAGGGATCGCATTTCGCACATCTCAAGCAAGCCGCGTCGGCCAACCAACTAATGGTAGAGCGCCGTTTGGACCCTTGCATGTCCGAAGTGTTCCCGTGGAACGAGATCCCGCAAGCGCATACCAAAATGCTGCGCAATGAACACAAGCCAGGCAACATGGCGGTTCTGGTACAGGCTCCGATCACGGGTTTGCGCACATTCGAAGATGCGCTTGCTGCGGGATCGTAACCAAGCGCTTACGATTGGCTGTTAAAAGACACCCGCGGTCCTGTCAGGGCCGCGGTTTTTTCTTTTGATAAAGGGTGTCTCAGCCAAATCAGTGTCATGGCGCAACATCCCTCGCTATTTCTGGGGAGTGGGATTCAGGGAATATGCAGATGTCTTTACACATGTTATGGTTGTGTTAACCTTCTATTAACCAGCAATAGGTGACGGTAATTTGGGACATGATTGGATTATAGACGTGTTGACAGATCTCAAGACGTTTGCACTTGCAAACGATCTGAAAGCGCTGGCCGCAAAGCTGGATGATACCCAGCTGGTCGCACTGGATGAGCTTGTGTCGCACGGTAAGGGACGGGACCGTGGGCTTCTTGGAGAAAGTACCTCAACTGGACGATGTGATAGCGCGGTTGGAGTGCGCAGAGCATCTTGACGAATTGCAAAGCGCCATCGAGTGGCTGCGTGATCTCTATGCGGTTGACGACATGGTGTATCACTGGGTGTCGAGTGATGGCGAGCAATATGGCTGCGGCACCTACGATCCGAAATGGGTTCTTCGGTATCTTGAAAAGGGCTATCTAAGGATCGATCCGGTGGTGCTGGGGTGCTACCAGCATTTTCATCCGGTAGACTGGAAACGATTTGACTGGTCCACCAAGTCGGCGCGGGCGTTCCGAAAAGATGCGATAGCCCATGGGATTGGCAATCAGGGATTTTCGATTCCGATCATGGGCCCGAACGGACAATTTGCGCTGTTTACAGTCAGTCATACTTGCGACGATGCGGAGTGGGCTAGTTTTACCGAACTGAACCGCCGGGATCTGATCTTATTTGCGCATTATTTTAATCAAACGGCTTTGCGCCTGGAACCGGGTCGAAAACCGGAACCGACGCAGCCTTTGTCGCCTCGGGAAGTCGAGACAATGACACTTCTCGCGGTTGGGTATAGTCGTGCGCAAGTGGCCGACACCTTGTCGATTTCAGAGCATACGCTGCGTGTCTATATCGAAAGTGCGCGATTCAAACTGGGTGCTTTGAATACGACTCACGCTGTTGCGCGTGCGATGTCGCGTGGCCAGATAGTGGTTTAAGAATCGTTTCCAAAACCGACACTGTTTTGGACGCAACACCGACCGAACGGTTCTGCAAGAAACAATTCATATTTGACCGGCAGGTTTTCCTCCCAAATGGAGGAACTGCTAGTGATTCGATATCTGTATGCCGACCAGTTGGCCCAATTTCCGCGCCTCGCACGCACCATGTTCGAGGACCGCGCAGATCAATTCAAAACGCGACTGGGTTGGGATGTTACCGTGGGCCCCGATGGTCAGGAACGGGACGCTTATGATGATCTAAATCCGCTTTACGTGATCTGGGAAAAAGCCGATGGCACCCATGGCGGATCAATGCGCTTTTTGCCGACAACTGGCCGAACGATGGTGAATGAACATTTCCTGCAGTTGACAGATGGTGTTCCCATTCAAAGCCCCCTGATTTGGGAATGCACCCGCTTTTGCCTGTCGCGACAGACCGAGCAGGGTACTGCCGCTGCTCTGATGCTGGCCGGAGGCGAAATCATGCAAGCGTTTGGTGTTGAACATTTTGTGGGGGTCTTCGACGCACGCATGGTTCGTATTTACAATCGGATCGGGGCCGCGCCAGACGTGCTGGGCACACAGGGCACCGGCAGAAGCGCCATCAGCGTCGGGCTCTGGGAATTCTCAACAGCGGCGCAAAAGCAAGTATCTCGTGTTGCGGGCGTTTCGCTGGCTGCATCCCGCGACTGGTTTGAAACAGCTTTTGGAAATCACACCGAACAAGCCTTTCAGAATGTCGCCTGACGCTGGTGCCTGCTGGCTCGGGCCTATAGGGTCCGGGCATGACGACACAGGCACTCACATATTCTGAAGATCAGGCCGCAGCACATGATCACGTGGCAGATATGCTGCGTGGGGCGGGTGTCGATCTGGAAAACAACCTCTTGCATCCACCACGGGATGGTAAGGCCACGGTTATGGCGATCACCGGTAAGGCCGGGTCAGGCAAGACACTTCTTCTGGCCGAGCTGTGCAAGAGCTTACAAGCAGTCGGTGTGGATGTGGTGTCTGGCGATTATGAAGGTCGCCGTCGCAAGGATCGGCGGACATTGGCGGTGCTTGCGCCCACCAACAAAGCCGCCAGCGTTCTGCGAATGCGCGGTGTGCCGGCCACCACAATTCATCGTATCTTGTACACGCCGGTTTACGATCCGGAATATGAACGGATTGCAGAATGGCTGATGGGCAATGGCGAAAAGCCCGAGATTGATGGCCTGACGGAAGATGCTTTGAACCGGGCGCAGGTCTCTTATGAAAATCATACGTCGATTCCAGCGGCTTTGGCGGCCGCCGGTTTGCGAGGATCAGATTTCATCACGGGCTGGAAGCGACGCGAAGACCCGCTCGATATCGGCTTTGTTGACGAAGCGTCGATGCTCGACGAGCGTCAGGTTGACGATCTGCGAGAAATATTTCCGCATCTTTTGCTGTTTGGTGATCCAGCGCAGCTGGCTCCGGTGAACCAATCAGGCAAGATGGTTTTTGACACATTGGCCCCGTCGCAAGTGATGCATCTGAGCCGCATTCACCGACAAGACGCCGACAATCCGATCCTTGATCTGGCCCATGCTCTGGCCGATCCGGCCCTCGAATTCGAGAGTTTTGAGCGCATGATCGAAGATGTCGCTCGCACGGATGATCGTGTTGTCTGGGGGCAGCGGGTCGAAGTCGATCTGATGGCGCGGTCTCCGGTTTTGGTTTGGCGCAACGCGACGCGCATCAGGCTGATTCATGCCTTTCGAAATGTCCATGGCGCGCCGGAAACAGAGCTTTTGGAAGGTGAGCCGCTGATCTGCGATGGCATTGAACTTCCGATGAAGCACCGCAAGAAACGGCTCGATCTGGAAGCGCGTGGTCTGATCAAGGGCGCTCAGGTTGTGTATCTTGGACCCGGTCGCAAACCCGGATTTTCTCGGCTGCACGTGATGGGGGCGGAAGATCCGCAAGTGTCTGCCGCGTCGATTGTAAAGATTGAAAAGCCGGACGAAGAAGAGCCGTTCATCCCGTTTGCCGCCCGCATGGGTGCCACGTTTCTGCATGGCGCGGCTGTCACAATCCACAAAGCGCAGGGGTCGCAATGGGACGAGGTTCAAGTGTTTGCACCCGACCTATACGCAGCAGCCCGTATGGGTCGGGTCGAAGCGGGTCAGCCGCTTTGGAAACGTTTGGCCTATGTGGCGATCACACGCGCTGCCACGCGGTTGCACTGGGTGGTGCGCAATCGTTTGTCCAAACCCACCGGACCGTTGCAAATAGACGATTTGCGGGCATCACCTGCCGCACCGTTGGCTTTGGAAATGGAAGCCGACGTCTAAAGTTTTACGATCTGCTTGCCGACATTACCGCCTTTCAGCATTTCGATGAACGTCTGCGGCATGTTCTTTAGCCCCTCTGCCACGTCTTCCAGATAAGCGATGTCACCTGACGCCACTTTGGGTCCAACATCAGCCAGAAAGGCAGGGTATTCGTTCCAATGGTCGAAGATGATAAATCCCGAAACATGAAGGCGTTTGACAAGCACGCTGCGCCACAGGCTGGGAAGCTGATTGGTGTCGGCGATGTTGTCGCCTCCATACCACGCGATCATACCACACACCGGAATGCGCCCATGGACGTTCATCAGGGGCAAAACAGCCTCTAACAGTTTGCCCGCCACGTTTTCCCAATAAATGTCGACACCGTCAGGAGCCGCCTTTGCGATGGCCTCGCGCAGGGACTTGGCGTCTTTATGCGCCCGGTGATCAATGGCGGCATCGAAACCGAATGTTTCGGTCGCCAATCTGCACTTTTCTTCGCCGCCCGCGATTGCAATCGTGCGCAGGCCCATGCTTTTGGCAAGCTGGCCAACCATCGACCCGACAGGGCCGGTCGCGGCCCCCACAACAAGCGTTTCGCCTTTTTGCGGGCGACCGTATTTGTGCAAACCCACCCAGCCGGTCAGTCCCGGCATTCCCAAAACGCCCAACGCGGTTGACGGCGGTAAATCGGCGTCGAGTCTGCGGATGTCTGACGCGGGCAGGCAAGCGTGGCTGGCCCAGCCCGTCATCCCGGTCACGATGTCGCCTTTTGTGATCCCATCCGCCCGGCTCTCCAGGACGCGACCAACCCCCTGGCCGGTCATTGTGCCACCGATGTCCACGGAGGGGGCATAGCTTTTGACGTCGTCCATGCGTCCGCGCATGTAAGGGTCAAGTGACAGGTGGGTCACTTCGATCAGAACATCCCCCTGTTCAGGGCTTGGAAGGGGGGCGTTTTCGAGTTTGAAATCCTCGGGCACGGGGCTTCCGTCCGGGCGACGTGCCAACGTAATGCGGGACATGGTTGCGGACATGATGGGACCTCTCTTGCGCGTTAAAGCTTGCGTGTCGTGAGTTGGGTACTCAATGTATCGGAAACAGAGCGGCAGAAGGCAAGGGAGGGCTTGATGCGCGGAATGATGATGAACCGCCCCTTGGCCATTATCGAATTGCTGCAATATGCATCCGAGATTCATGGCGACGCAGAGATTGTCTCGGTCCGGACCGAGGGTGACATTCACCGCCAATCTTATCGTGAAACCTTTGCCCGGACCGGTCAGCTCGCGCATGCGTTGGCTGCTTTGGGCGTATGCCACGGCGACCGCGTTGCAACATTGGCGTGGAATGGACACCGCCATTTCGAGCTTTACTACGGCGTTTCGGGATTTGGTGCGGTTTGTCATACGATCAATCCGCGCCTGTCCGCCGAGCAGATGATCTACATTCTTGACCACGCGGGGGATGTTGCCCTGTTTGTGGATATCACGTTTGTCCCTCTTTTGGAGGCGCTGAAGGATGACTTGCCGCCTGATCTGAAGCTGATTGCGTTGACCGATGCGGCCCATATGCCGGACAGTGCGCTTGATCTGCTCTGCTATGAAGACCTGCTTGCGCCGAAGAATACGATCTATCCTTGGCCTGATCTGCCGGAAGATACCGCAGCCGGGTTGTGTTACACCTCTGGAACGACAGGGCACCCCAAAGGGTCGCTCTATTCGCATCGTTCGACTGTGTTACATGCGCTTTTTGTTGCAGTGACTTTGCCGCGTTCCTTGCATGAAGGGGCGCGTCTGTTGCCGGTGGTTCCGATGTTTCATGTCAATTCCTGGGGCATGCCCTATGCCGCGCCCATTGTCGGGGCGTCCCTTATCATGCCCGGTGGCAAACTGGATGGCGCGTCGCTGTATACTTTGATGGAGTCGGAAAAGGTGACGGCAAGCTGGGGCGTGCCGACCGTCTGGCTGGGACTGCGCGCGGAGATCGAGGCCCGCGGCGCACCGCCCGCTGATCTGGATCAGGTGGTCATCGGCGGGTCTGCCGCGCCACGCAGTATGATCGAGTTCTTTGAAAACGCGGGTATTGATGTCTGTCACGCGTGGGGCATGACCGAGATGAGCCCGGTTGGCACCACCGGCCAGCTTTCCATCAACATGCAGGATGCCCCTTTCAAGGATCGCATGGCGCGAAAGGCCCTGCAGGGGCGGCGCATGTTCGGTGTTGATCTTAAGATCGTTGATGAAAACGGGCAGAGCTTGCCGCATGATGGCGAGGCGGTTGGAGAGCTTTATGTGCGGGGCAATGGCGTCATCTCTGGGTATTTTAACAATCACGAGGCAACAGCAGAGGCCATGGACGCCGAGGGCTGGTTTGGCACCGGAGATGTCGCCAGTCTTTCGCCTGACGGGTTTCTGTCGGTGCAGGATCGGCTTAAGGATTTGGTAAAGTCCGGCGGCGAGTGGATCAGTTCCATTGATCTTGAAAACATCGCGATGTCGCATCCGGATGTCGTGAATTGCGCAGTGATCGCGATTCCGCATCCGAAATGGGGCGAACGCCCGGTTCTGGTGGTGCAGCCGAAAGAGAACACACATCCTGAATTGTCGGAATTCCACACATTGATGTCACCGCATTTTGCCAAATGGCAGCTGCCTGACGATGTTTTGCGTGTTGACGCGTTGCCTTTGACCGCAACGGGCAAGGTGTCAAAGCTGACGCTGCGAAAACAATTTGCAGAATATAAACTGCCCAACGACGTTTGAGACTGGGCTCAACACGTAGCCGGTCAGGCATGGCCGCAAAAGGATCAAACAGCTCAGAATGCGGTCAAAGTGTAAAGCCGCGTGCTATGCTATCCTGCCGCCGCTCGGATTGCTTTGATGTTCTCTCCATAGGGCCCAGGGTTGGACACGGACCCGCCTTTGAATGCAGCAGATCCCGCAACAAGCACATCCGCACCTGCCGCGCGGACCAAAGGTGCCGTGGTTGGATCAACACCGCCGTCAACCTCTATATGCACATCGCGGTCGCCGATCATTTCACGCAGCTCGGTCACTTTCTGAACGCAGGAATGGATGAACTTTTGCCCGCCAAAACCGGGGTTTACTGTCATCACGCAGATCAAATCGACCAAGTCAAGCACGGGTGCGGCGGCTTCGACGGGGGTGCCGGGGTTCAAAGCCAGACCAGCTTTGGCTCCCGATGCCCGGATTGCCTGAAGCGTGCGGTGGATATGCGGGCCAGCTTCGACATGGGCGGTGATCACATCTGCGCCTGCTTCGGCAAACGCCTCGATATAAGGATCGACCGGTGCAATCATCAGATGAACGTCCATCACTGTTTTAATGTGGGGACGAATGGCTGCGCACATGGCTGGCCCGAAAGTGATGTTCGGCACGAAATGCCCGTCCATCACATCGACGTGAATCCAGTCGGCCCCCTGCGACTCGACGGCTTCGATCTCGGCCCCGAAATTGGCGAAATCAGCGGCTAGAATGGAGGGGGCGATTTTTACCGATCGGTCGAATGTCATGGCAGGCTCCTTTGCCCTTGGGCTTAGTACCCTGCGTCGCGGTCCACAAGGTACAAGAACGGTGCGCCGGTTTCGCCCCGGCGGATATTTTCGGCGATCACCCGGCTGGCGCTGGGCACACGGGTTTCCGATGCGATATGTGGTGTGACCGTTACATTTGGATGCGCCCAATAAGGGTGGTCTTGCGGCAAGGGTTCTGTGCGGAACACATCCAACGTCGCATGTGCGATCTGGCCCGCATCAAGCGCGGCAATCAAGGCGTCGTCGTCGATCAACGCGCCACGGCCAGGATTGATAACAAACGCTCCGCGCGGCATCAGCGCGAGGGTCTCGGAATTCAGCGTGTTTTCTGTGGCAGGTGTGCTGGGCAACAGCAGGATCAGGATCTGCGACTGTTTCAGCACTGCGCGCAATCCATCTTCACCGGTTTCGCAGGCAATGCCTTCAATGGATTTGAGGCTGCGTGCCCAACCGGTGACCGGAAACCCCAAAGCGCGTAAGGCCTGCCCGCATGCCGAGCCAAGTTCGCCCAGACCCAGTATTCCCACCGGACGGTCCGCCGCGACAGGAGGAGCATCCGCGATCCAGGCGTGGGTCGGGTTCACGATATGCGCGTCCATTCCAAGATGGTGGCGCAAGGTATGTCCGGTCACCCACTCCACCATGCCTTGCGTCAATCCTTCATCATCCACCATCCTTGCATACGGCACTTTAAGCGTCGGGTTGCCGACGGCGTCTTCGACACCTGCCCAAAGGTTCAGCACGGCTTTCAGCCGGGTGTGGGGGGTAAAGTCTTGCACCGGTGAATTCGGCGCATAGACGATGTAGTCCACCGTGTCCGGAGCCATGTCAGTGCCCAGTCGATAGTCTATGCCAATCGCGTCCAGTGCAGTGTGTAACGGCCCTTCGTAAAGGGCCCAGCTTTTGGGGTGGGCTGCGAACAGGACATTGATTGGCATGGCTTACCTCGGGCGATGGATATGCGCGCTCTGTACCAAGCCGAACGCGATCATCAAGACCAACATCGCCGACCCCCCATAGCTGACCAAGGGCAGCGGCACACCAACGACGGGCGCAAGCCCCATGACCATCGACATGTTTACCGCAAAGAACAGAAAGAAGGTTGCACCGATCCCGAGGATCAAAAGCGACGAGTATCTGTCCCGGTTCTGCAGCGCCGAGACGATGCAGAACATAAGGATCAAAACATATAGGATCAAAAGGGAGATACCGCCGACAAAGCCGAACTCTTCGGCCAGCGTATTAAAGATGAAATCGGTGTGTTTTTCGGGCAGGAAATTAAGCCGCGACTGGGTGCCTTGCATGAAGCCCCGACCGGTCCAGCCCCCGGACCCCATCGCGATCTTGGCCTGCGTGATGTGGTAGCCCGCGCCAAGCGGGTCAGAGCTTGGGTCAAGAAACGTGTCGATGCGGCGGAATTGGTAGTCTTTGATCAGCTGCCAATCCGTGCCCCGGCTAAGAAAGACGGTGTAAATCCCGGCAATGCCTGCGGCGAAGACGGACGCGAAATAGGCCCAATGCACGCCGGCAAGAAACATCATCAATCCACCGCCCGCCACCAGCAGCAGCGCGGTGCCAAGATCGGGCTGGGTCAGGACAAGAAATGTGGGCAACAGGATAAGAAAGACCGGGACCAACACCCAGAACGGGTGAGATGTCTTTTTCATCGGCAACCAGTCGTAATAGGATGCCAACAGCATAACCATCGCGATTTTCATCAGCTCGGACGGTTGCAGGCGCATGAAGCCAAGATCAATCCAGCGTTGCGCCCCCATCCCGACCGCCCCAAAGAATTCAACGGCGACCAAAAGTGCAAGTGCGACAAGATATGCCACAAGGGACATGTTTCGCCAAAACCAGATCGGCACCATCGCAACAAAAAACATCAGCGCCAGGCCCAGCGCAAAGCGTTTCAGCTGCGGTTCCGCCCAAGGCATCATCGACCCACCGGCCACAGAGTAAAGCATCAAGATGCCCACCCCGGTGATAGCGGTCAGCAACAAAACCAGCGGCCAATTGATGAACAGCATCTTTCGCCAGCCCGCCGGGACCGTCTTGACGGTATACTCCAGATAGCTCATGCGCGGCTGCGCCCGTCAACGTCATTGGCCTGCAGAACCTGCTGCAAGCGCGCCTGCTGCGCGCGAATACGCTCGCGATCCTTGGCCGGATAGGCCTCAAGTGGCGGGTCTTCGCCATACAGCGCCTGAAGCGTAACGTCGCGCCCGATCGGTGCCGCTGCGCGCGACCCGCCGCCGCCATGTTCGACAATGACAGACACCGCAATTTTTGGGTTTTGGTAGGGCGCATAGTTTACAAACAGCGCGTGATCGCGGCGGTTCCAGGGAAGATCCTCGTTGCGTGTCACACCCCGAGCGCGTTCCGCAGGTGTGATATTGCGAACCTGGCTGGTGCCGGTTTTGCCCGCCATACGGTAGGCGTCTTCGATGATCCGCGACCCATAGGCCGTGCCGCGGCGATTGTTCGATACAGAATACATCGCGCGCCGGATCTGCCGGAGGTGATTTTCGTTCAGCCCAAGGCTTTCATTCCCCAGAACCGGGCGCTCTAACCCGGCCACACTGCGCACCAGACGGGGCTGGATTGCGGTCCCTGTGGCCAGCCGCGCTGTCATGACCGCCAATTGTATGGGCGATGACAGAACATAGCCTTGGCCAATGGAGGCGTTGACCGTGTCGCCGATCCGCCAATCCGCATCACGCTCTGCCCGTTTCCATTCCTTGTTCGGGATCAGGCCGGTGGTGACGGCTGACATGCCGATGTTATAGGCCTGACCCAGACCAAAACGGCGTGCTGTTTCTGCGATCCGGTCGATCCCGACTTTGAGCGCAAGATCATAGTAATACACATCACAGCTTTGGCGCAGCGATTGTTCAAGGTTCATGTGGCCGTGACCGGCTCGTTTCCAGCAGTGAAAGCGGCGGCCGCCAACTTCCATATGGCCTGGGCACCAGACGGTTTCATCCGGCGCAACCAGACCAGCATCCATCGCCGCCAATGCGGTGATCATCTTGAACGTCGATCCAGGCGGATAGGCATCCTGTACGGTTTTCGACGCAAGGGGGCGGTGGTCATTGTCGCGCAATTCCCCAAAATCCGCGACCGAGATCCCGCGCACAAATTTGTTCGGATCATATGATGGTGATGATGCAATCCCAAGCAGATCGCCATTCGTGACATCCATGACAACTACAGAGGCGCTTTCTTCGCCAAGCCGCGCCTGAATATAGCTTTGCAGCTTGCTGTCCACAGTCAGCTGCATGTCCGCGCCAGGCGTGCCTTCGCGGCGATCCAATTCCCGCATGACGCGACCAACGGCGTTGACCTCGACCCGCTTTGCCCCTGCGCGCCCGCGCAGATCTTCTTCGAACCGGGCTTCGATTCCGACTTTTCCGATTTGAAAGCGCGGGATGCGCAGTACAGGGTCAGGGGTCTCGTAGCGGGCAAGATCACGTTCACTGACCGGCCCGACATAGCCAACCGCATGGGCAAAATCACCACGTCGCGGATAGACGCGCGATAACCCGACCTCTGGTGTGACACCCGGCAAAGCGGGCGCATTTACGGCGACGCGGCTGATATCCTGCCATGTGACGCGTTCTGCGACGGTGACCGGTAAAAATGGCGCGCTACGCTGCATTTCCGCCAAAGCGCGGTTCAGTTCGTCTTCGTCCAGTTCCACAAGGGTGGACAATCGGGCAATCACATCATCCACATTGCCCGCGTCCTCGCGCACCATAGTGATCCGGTAGGATGGTTCATTGGCCGCCAAAGTGACGCCGTTGCGATCGAATATCTGCCCACGGGTGGGGGGGATCAGGCGGATATTGATGCGGTTCTCTTCGGCCAGCAGCCGAAATTCGTCGGCCTGATCGACCTGCAGGTGTTGCATGCGCAACCCCAAAGCTCCGGCAAAAGCCAGTTGCACACCGCCAAGGATAACGCCCCGGCGGGAAACTTTGCGGATGCTGGCCGCAGTGTCTTTTGGTGCCTGTCTCATATCGTGCGCCCCAATCGGTCCACATCACCCGGAGCCGCGCGGCGCACTCCGAACAGGAAAAAGGAGGCGCCGACAACCAGCGGATAAACGGCAATTGTCATGGCAACCTGCACAAAGCTAAGCGTGAGCGTACCCGGTGCCAAAATAAGGATCATGAACACGGCACGATAGAGGGCTGTAATCACAATCAGGGTACCTGCAAAAGTCAGCCATTCAAGCACGAATGTGGTTTCCCGCTGACGCCGTTCGCGGGATTTGAGCCACTCGGCGGCACACACCACAAGCACCGACCACAAACCCGGTGGCCGCTGTAGCATCATATCCGCAAGAAGCATCACCGCAGCCACAAGCAAAATCGGAACGTAATCCGGTCGCCGCACGGCCCAGGCAAAAACAAATGCCACCAAGACATCGGGGCCCGCCCATTGGCTGGGGGCAGGATTAAGCGGAAGCAGGTGAAAAAACAGGATCACCAAAGCGATCAGAACGAACAGCGCCCGCATTGCCCAAATCCGAAGGAGGTTCTGGTCCATCAGGGGGTCACCTTCGCATCCTCGGTTGGCAAGTCTGTTTGTCCCGGCGGTGTTTCCGGCAGGATGAGCGCGGCAGGGTTTGACACCCGGCGCGCGCCGTGATCACGCAGCACGCGCAGAAATTCGAGACGTTCGTAATCTGCGGCAAGGCGCGTGCGCAATCGCCCGCCGGGGTCTTCTGCGACCTGACCGATCAGCAGTCCGGGGGGAAACACATCGCCATCGCCAGAGGTGACAATCCGGTCGCCCGGGCGTACCTGGTCCGGGGTTTCCAGAAAATCTATGGGTGGTGCAGAGGTGTTGTCGCCAACAATCAAAGCGCGTTGGCCCGACGGCTGAATGGTGGCGGGAATCCGGCTTGTGGCATCCGTCAACATAATCACCCGGCTGGTATTGGCCCCGACGCCCGAAATGCGCCCGACAAGCCCGGTGCCATCTACTGTTGCCCAGCCGTCAACAATACCGTCGCGAGAGCCCACGTTGATCAACACAGATTGCCGGAACGGCGATCCGGAATCCGCCAAAACAACGCCGGTGATATAGGTCAGACGCGGATCAATTCGGACATTGTTCAAATCGCGCAGCTTTGCGTTTTCCTGTTCCAGCTGCAAAGCGGCCTCTTTCCAGGCGGTCATCTGCCGCAGTTCGCGCCGAAGCTCTTGATTTTGTTCGTAAATACGCTGATAGCTTCGAAAATCGCGCGCAAGGTTCACGGTGGCCGTCACCGGAGCCATCGCCCAGTCAAAGCTGGGCAGGACCGCATCAATCACCGCTGCGCGAAATCGTTCCACCCGGGGGCTGTCGATGCGCCAAAGAAAAAAGAGGCCAAGCAGGCACAAGATGACAACCGCCAAAAGCAAACGCTTGAGCGGGGTCGTGTAGGTTTCGCTATGAGTGCCGCTTTTCGCCAAAGATCCCCCTTCTTAGCGCAACCACATATGTGGCACCCGGTTTTGTGACCAGGTCGCGCGCCAATCCAGTCACCGAAAGGGTGATGGGTTCAGCTGTCGTAGTCAATCGCGTGGCGCAATTGTTTCTCGTATTCAAGCGCTTTGCCGGTGCCCATCGCCACACAGTTCAGGCTTTCATCGGCGATAGAGACTGCCAGCCCCGTCTGTTCGCGAAGCGCCAGATCAAGATCACCAAGCAATGCGCCGCCACCCGTCAACATCACCCCCCGGTCAACGATATCCGCTGCCAAATCGGGAGGGGTTGCTTCCAGGGCGGTCATCACGGCCTCGCAGATTTGCTGCACGGGTTCTGACAACGCCTCTGCCACTTGTGCCTGGCTGATCTCGGTTTCTTTGGGAACGCCGTTCAAAAGGTCGCGGCCCCGGATTTGCATTGACGATCCGCGACCGTCATCGGGCATACGCGCCGTGCCGATCGAGGTTTTGATCCGTTCCGCCGTGCTTTCGCCCACCAGCAGGTTTTGCTGACGACGCAGATAGTTGATGATTGCCTCGTCCATGCGGTCTCCACCAACGCGCACGGATCTGGCATAGACGATATCGCCCAGCGACATCACAGCAACTTCGGTTGTCCCGCCGCCGATATCCACAACCATGTTGCCAGTCGGATCGGTGATCGGCATGCCCGCCCCGATGGCCGCCGCAATAGGTTCGGCAATCAACCCGGCCTTGCGGGCACCTGCAGACAGCACGGACTGACGAATCGCGCGTTTTTCCACCGGTGTTGCGCCATGTGGCACGCAGACGATGATCTTGGGTTTGGAAAAGGTCGAGCGTTTGTGAACCTTGCGGATGAAGTGTTTTATCATCTCTTCGGCCACGTCAAAATCGGCAATCACCCCTTCGCGCATCGGGCGGATCGCCTCGATGGAACCGGGGGTGCGGCCCAGCATCAGCTTGGCATCTTCACCGACAGCCAAGACTTTTTTCTGCCCGTCCTTGATATGGTAAGCGACCACAGAGGGTTCAGAAAGAACAACACCGCGACCCTTGACGTAGACAAGCGTGTTGGCCGTTCCAAGGTCGATGGCCATGTCTGACGAAAACATGCCCAACATTTTGTCTAGTCCTAGCATCTGCGATTTGCCTCAAGCCAATATGCATTAGGCCAGCGACTCTATCGGGTCGGAAGCCGTGGCTCTTATAGGTGTGGTTGCACAGGTGTGAAAGGCCCTGAACGTGCATAGCAAGCATGAATTTGCCGCAAGAATCCGGATCGGTTGTCAAATCACGCCAGGACCATCCGATATGCAAGATTGTTTCCATTCCGGACACAAACACATGATCCTGCGCGGATGGCGCAAAAACGCGCTTTAATCTCGAAGAGCCCGCCGTTTTTTCGCCGGAGCAAGAGCGTATGCTGGCCATGTTTCAGACCGATTATTGACGTAAATCGCATGGAGCATTTTATGATTTTCGGATTGATAAAGCGTATCGTTAAGCTTGCCGTCTATGGTGTCGGCTTTGGCTGTGTTGTTGGAGTTTGGGACTTTATGCAGCAATCTCAAGCGACAGAAGGCAACTTTACGCTTGAGGACTATGCCGTTTCAGTCACCGACCGCTATGGCGCGCAGGTCCGCGAGTTTGCAGATGACACCATGATTATGGCGCAGACCGGTGTTGACCATGGCCTGACATGGATTGCGTCGTTCAGCGAGAGTGGCTTGCCGATCAGCGACTCTCCGGCCCACGATGAGACCACCGCGTCGGTATCCGTGCCGGAGCACGTTTCCTCTTTAGACGCGCTTGTTGTGCTTGCCTCGGCAGAGCAAAGTGCCGCACCGGAATCATCGCTTTATCCACGCGCACGCGGCGCGCAGTAAGGCTTTGTTGAGAGGCAGGTCGTTTTCCTGCCGCAACGCGTCGGGTAGGTTCGGCGCGGAAAGATGGGGACAGGTATTCACTGGGGGAAACGCCTTGGAGTGAGACCCCATGAAAACCCATGTCAAAGCTTTGGTCGTCGGTGGCGGCGCTGTTGGTACCTCGATTGCCTATCACCTTGCCCGTGCAGGGTGGGAGGATGTGATGCTTTTGGAGCGGGATGAGCTGACATCCGGGTCCACATGGCATGCCGCCGGTTTATTGCCCTACTTCAATATGTCATATGCGACGACGCATATTCATGACTATTCTATCAAGTTCTACAAAACGCTTGAAGAAGAGACCGGGTTGAATGCCGGGTTTTCCGTTGTTGGCAACCTGCGCATCGCGCAGACGCAGGCGCGGATGGATGAATACATGGTTTACGCCACCACGGCCGAGACCTGTGATGTGCCCTATGAATGGCTGTCGCCTGCGCAGATCAAGGAGCGGTATCCGCTGGTCCGGTCCGAGGATTTGGTGGGCGCGATTTATCACCCGACGGATGGCTACATTAACCCGGCTGACGTGACGATGGCGATGGCCAAGGGAGCGCGTCAACGCGGGGTAGAGATTGTGCGCAAATGGCAGGCGGATGCGTATCATTGGACCGGCGATCATTGGGATGTGACCTGCACGAAGATGGTCGAGAAGGGCGGCAACCTTGTGCCGTCTGACGAGCAGATCGTCATTCATGCCGAGCATGTTGTGACGGCAACGGGCAACCATCCGCAGCGGACGGCGAACCTGTTGGGGATCAAGATCCCCGCGATCCCGGTGGAACATCAGTTCATCGTCACGGAACCCGATCCGGCGCTTGTGGAGTGGCGCAAGGAAAACGGCGAACACCCGGTTCTGCGTGATGCGGATGCCAAGTGGTACGTGCGCGAGGAACGCGGCGGTTGGATCTTGGGGCCTTACGAACGCAATGCGCCTGCGCGATTTGAATACGGTGTGCCGGACAGCTTCCGCGCCGACCTCTTCCCATTGGACCTTGAGCGGATCGAAGAGGAATACATGAGCATGATCCACCGGATTCCGTCGTCGGAAACCGTGGGTCTCAAGGACGATTTCAACGGGCCGATTTGCTACACGCCGGACGGGAACCCGTTGGTTGGACCGGCACCGGGGCTGCGGAATATGTGGCTGGCGGAAGGGTTCTCATTCGGGATCACGGCGGCGGGTGGCACGGGCTATTACCTGGCGCAGATGATGGTCGAGGGGGAGGCCGAGATTGACATGGCCTCGCTCGACCCCAAGCGCTACGGATCGTGGATGACCACTGAATACGCCGCGCGGAAAAATGAAGAGGCGTATGAGCACGTTTATATTCTCCACCACCCGGATGAAGAGCGCCCGGCCTGTCGTCCGCTTCGTACGGCACCAGCGTACGACCGGCAAAAAGCGCTGGGCGCGCAGTTTGGCTGTGTGAACGGGTGGGAGCGTCCGAACTATTACGGGCCTTTGGACGCACCGGAGACGTTTGATCACGATGCCCGGTCCTTCCGGCGTGGCGCATGGTGGCAGTACGCGGTTGAGGAAGCGAAGGCCGTGCGCGAGGGCGTTGGCCTGATCGACGCGACCGCGTTCACCAAGCATGTGGTCAAAGGGCCGGGGGCCACGCAGTTTTTGGATTGGTTCACTTGCAACACGCTGCCCAAGGTGGGGCGCATCAACCTGACCTATGCGCTGACGGATCACGGCACGACGCGCACGGAATACACCATCGTGCGGTTGGGTGAGGACGAATATTACCTCGTGTCCGCCGGTGCCTGGACCGCCTATGACGCGGATTACCTGCGCAAGGCGGCTGCGGACAAGGCGGCTGAGTTCGGTTATATCGAAATTCAGGATGTGACGACGCAATGGGGCGTGTTCGCCATCGCTGGGCCGAAGTCGCGGGATGTGTTGAACGAGATCGTAAAGGATGCCGACCCGGCGTTGGTGCTGTCCAACAAGCGGTTCCCGTGGTTGTCTATGCGTGACATCGAATTGGGCATGTGCCCGGTCCGCGCGATCCGCGTGGCGTACACGGGCGAATTGGGTTGGGAATTGCATCACCCGATCGAGATGCAGACCTACCTGTGGGATCAATTGATGGCCGCCGGGGCCAAGCATGACATGAAGCTGGTCGGCGCGCGGGCGCAGAACTGGTTGCGGCAGGAAAAGTCGTACCGGGCGTTTGGGAATGAACTGGGCCGCGATGCGACGCCTTTGGAGGCAGATTTGCCTCGTTTCATTGATCTGTCGAAGGAGTTTCACGGCAAGGCGGCGATGGAGAAAACGGGCGTGCGATCGAAGTGCTGCACCGTGTTGATCGACGGGCTGGCGGATGCCGATCCTTGGGGGCGCGAGGCGCTGTATTATGGAGAGACGCGCGTTGGGCGGTTGACGTCTGGCGGCTATTCTGTGGCGTTCGGGAAGTCGATTGGCATGGGATATGTGACTCCCGATCTGGCAGTGCCGGGAACACGGCTTAGGGTAAAGATGTTCGATCAGTTTTGGGATGCGGAAATTGTTGAAGACAGTCCGTATGACCCGAAAAACGAGGTGATCCGCAAAGACGGATAATGTAAACCGGATGCTGCGAGGCATCCGGACAGGAATTGTGGCGGAACGCTGTGCCTTTGGCACAGATGAGGGCTCTGCCCTCATACTCCCGAGGTATTTTCAGCCCAAAGAAACCGGGCGCGGTCAGCCGGTCAGGTCGTCATAGACCTCAAGGGCCTTGCCTGCATACATAAGGCCCGGTCCGCCCCCCATCTGGACACAGGTTGCAAGCACTTCGGACACTTCTTCGCGGGTGGCTCCCAGACGGATCAGAGCTTCGGTGTGGAACAAGATACAGGGCTCGCACCGCGTTGCGACGGCGATCCCTAGGGCCACGTATTCTTTTTCCTTGAAGGTGAGTGCTGCGTCTTTCTTAACTGATTTGCCAAGCGCGCCGAACGCAGCAGAGGTTTCGGGGATTGCCGCGTTCAACGTTCTGAGTTGGCTCTTGGTGTCGTTCAGTTTTGCTTTCCAGCTCATGTCAGGCTCCTGCGATGTGTTTGGCACGCAAGAGCATTTCGCGACACGGGGGTCTTTGATCCAGATCAGAGGTCAGGAGGTCGGACGGGATACGCCCGACCTTCTTTCATGTTCAGCCCAAGAGGCGTCGGGCGATGACCTGCGCTTGAATCTCTGCCGCCCCCTCAAAGATGTTCAGGATGCGGGCGTCGCACAGGATGCGGCTGATCTTGTATTCCAGCGCAAAGCCGTTACCGCCGTAAATTTGCAGCGCATTATCCGCTGCCGCCCACGCCACGCGCGCGCCCAGCAGTTTCGCCATGCCGGCCTCAAGGTCGCAACGGCGGCCTTCGTCTTTCTCGCGGGCCGAGAAATAGGTGAGTTGCCGTGCCACCATGATCTCGACCGCCATCATCGCCAGCTTTGACGCGACGCGGGGGAAGTTGATGAGCGCTTTGCCGAACTGTTTGCGATCCTGCGCGTAGGCCATGCCTTCGTCGAGCGCGGACTGCGCCACACCAATCGCGCGGGCGGCGGTCTGGATGCGGGCGGATTCAAACGTCTCCATGAGTTGTTTGAAGCCTTTGCCCTCTTCCATTCCAAGAAGGTTCTCACCCTTCACTTTGAAGTCGTCAAAGTTAACGGTGTATTCCTTCATGCCGCGATAGCCGAGGACTTCGATTTCGCCGCCCGAAATGCCCGGGTCCTGCCATGGCGCTTCGTCGGTTCCGGGCGTCTTTTCGGCCATGAACATCGACAGGCCCTTGTAGTTGTCAGTGTCGGGCACAGTGCGGGCCAGAACCGTCATCACATGGGTGCGCGCGGCGTGGGTGATCCAGGTTTTATTGCCATTGATCGTCCAGTCGCCATCGTCGCCTTTGACAGCTTTGGTGCGCAATGCGCCAAGGTCGGAGCCGGTGTTTGGTTCGGTAAACACAGCTGTGGGCAGGATTTCGCCAGAGGCGAGGCCCGGGAGCCACTTTTCTTTCTGTTCGTCGGTGCCGCCCGCGATCACCAGTTCGGCTGCAATCTCGGAGCGGGTGCCCAACGATCCAACGCCGATATAGCCGCGCGATAGCTCTTCGGACACGACGCACATGGAGTTTTTCGACAGGCCAAAGCCGCCATGTTCTTCGGGGATGGTCAGACCAAAGACACCCATTTCCGCCAGATCATCAATGATCTCCATGGGAATTAGGTCATCCTTGAGGTGCCATTCATGCGCAAAAGGTTCGACCTTGTCGACCGAGAAGCGGCGGAATTGTTCGCGGATCATCTCAAGCTCATCGTCCAGCCCGCACGCCCCAACCGTAAGTTCCGCGCTGCGTTCCTGCATAAGATCGACCAAGCGCATCCGCGCGGCTTGGGTGTTGCCGTGATGGGTCAATTGCATGACTTCGGGGGTCATGAGAATGCGCGTGTCGTCTTGGGTCAGGCCAATGTCTTGAAGGCGCACGATCTCGCCCTGGTTCATCTGAATGCCACCGTAGATCTGCCAGAGATATTCGCCGAATGCGATCTGGTGGAGCAATTGCTCGATGTCGCCGAATTTACCATCTTGCTGCAGCCGCTCGGCCCAGCCCTGCATCTGACGCAGGGACTCTACGTATGTGGCCAGCCAGGCCAATCCATGCGCCGCCGTTTGATTGTCTTCGATGAGCGCGCCAGAGATACGGCCATCCGCCTGAACCAGATCCAGAACACGCGTGCGTGCCAGTTCCAGTATGTCGGATGCGGGTTTGATGGTGGACCCGGTCAGGGCCAGAAGATCAGGGAGGATGGTTTCGGTGGTCAGGGTCAAGTCTTGTCCGTCATGGGCCATGAATCACGTCCTTTTCAGCTTTCCGCTTGGATACGTAGTTTGCAGATGCAGCGCAACAAAAATACCAAATGTATAGGTAATTTATTCAATTGTTTCGTCAAGAAATGCCGCATTGCGGCGTGGCTGTTTGTTTGCAAAGGCTTTCCTAACGCTACCAGAGGTAGCCCTTGGTGACAAAAGAGGTATCGGACGTGCTGACGCGGTGGCATTTGCAGCCTTTGTAACCTCTTGGGAGACAAAGCCAATCTGCGCATTCGACGCGGCATTTCTCATTACGTCGACGCAAGTGCGGCTGAAATCGCTGCTGCTGGGCAACAATGTGATGCAAATTAGCCATCCGTAAGGGTTTTTCCGTCTCAATAACGGGGCAAGAGAGAAGTGATTCGCAAAATTGGATTGGCGGGCGGCAAAAAAGTAAGCATACTAATGAAAAAAATATAATTGAGAGCAGTACAAGGAACACAATCCATGTCGAAAATCGCCCTGGTGGACGATGACAGGAATATCCTGACATCGGTCGCGATCACCCTTGAAGCAGAGGGATTCGAGGTCGAAACCTATAATGACGGTCAAGCCGCGTTGGATGCATTCAACAAAAAGATGCCCGATATGGCGGTCTTTGATATCAAAATGCCCAGAATGGATGGCATGGACCTGCTTCAGCGGGTGCGTCAGAAATCCAAGATGCCAGTGATCTTTCTGACGTCCAAAGACGACGAAATTGATGAAGTGCTGGGTCTGCGCATGGGGGCGGATGATTATGTCAAAAAGCCGTTTTCGCAGCGTCTTTTGGTAGAGCGGATTCGTGCCCTGCTGCGGCGACAGGATGCTGTTGCGGGCGATGCGGCCGGAGGTGAGGTCGAAGAAGCCAAGCTGATGGTACGCGGTGAACTGACCATGGATCCGTTGCGCCATTCGGTGTCGTGGAAGGGCATGGACGTGTCTTTGACCGTGACAGAGTTTTTGTTGTTGCAGGCGCTTGCGCAGCGCCCCGGCTTTGTGAAATCGCGGGATCAGCTGATGGATGTCGCCTATGACGATCAGGTTTATGTCGATGATCGCACGATTGACAGTCACATCAAGCGGCTGCGCAAGAAGATGCGCACGGTGGACAACGAGTTCTCTGCCATCGAAACGCTTTACGGAATCGGCTATCGTTATAACGAAGAATGACCATGGCTTTGGTTGAGGGCGCTGAGATCGAACGGTCAGGCGGACGCAAGGATGCAGATGTGGTGCTTGGGGATGACTGGGTCGCCCCCGATCGGACTGTTGAATCCGCTGTCCGTGACAGTCAGGAGCGTCGCGGTCTTTTCTCTCTGAATAGATCGCCTTTGACGCGCAAGATCATTACGTTCAATCTTGTCGCTCTCAACTTTCTTGTTGCCGGCATTCTGTTTCTAAATTCGTCGCGCGACACGCTGGCCGAACAGAAAGCCGAAGCTGTCCGAATCGAAGCAGAGCTAATCGCAGATGTTTTTGAGGCGCAGGTCGACGATGGGGCGAGCGTCAATCTGGGTACCGGACAAGGGGTAAATGTCGCGCAGACGCTTTCCGAGATCGACATACGCCCGGGCCTGCGTATCTTTGTCTTTGATGCCGCACGGTTCCTTGTCGGCGAGGTGGATGGCGGGGCGGATGCGCTTGAACCTGTTGATGCCGCCGAAAAGCCAACGGTCATTTCCGATTTCCTGTTGACCGTCTGGAGCAGCGTTTCATCCGTTTTTCGCGGTGATACCGATCTGGGCGCTTTGGCGCTTGAAGACATCTTGCGGCAACAGATCGAAGAGACAGATCCATCCAGAACCCGTGTGGACCGAAGCGAAGGGTCGGCAGGCGAAACTATTTTCACAGCGCTTAGTCCGATTGAAGTGCCCGGCGGAGTGGCCGGCACGGTTGCGTTGGTCAGTTTCGCCCCTGAAATTGACGCGGCTGTGCGGCTTGAGCGTGAAAACGTGTTGCAGATGTTCGTGATCGCGACACTGGTGTCCATCGGCCTCAGCCTTGTGCTTGCGTCCACCATTTCAAACCCGATTTCCAACCTTGCAGATGCGGCAGAGGTGGGGCGTGACCGGAACCGCCGGAACGTGGCCTCGGGGCGTATCCGCATTCCGGATCTTACGGCGCGGCCGGATGAAATTGGGCGGTTGTCGGGCGCGCTGCGCGGAATGGTTGCGGCACTATACGACCGTATCGATGCAAATGAACAGTTTGCGGCGGATGTCGCGCATGAAATCAAAAACCCGCTTGCATCCCTGCGTTCTGCGGTGGGCACATTGCGGGTGGCGCGACGGCCGGATCAGGTCGATCGTCTGCTCGACGTAATCGACCATGATGTGCGGCGTCTTGACCGGCTGGTCAGTGATATTTCCAATGCTTCTCGTTTGGAC
The DNA here is from genome assembly GCF_046591575.1 of Marivita sp. S0852. Classification (NCBI taxonomy): domain Bacteria; kingdom Pseudomonadati; phylum Pseudomonadota; class Alphaproteobacteria; order Rhodobacterales; family Roseobacteraceae; genus Marivita; species Marivita sp. S0852. The sequence goes on along the minus strand of NZ_JBIQWA010000005.1, from coordinate 349,024 downwards.
AGCGAATTGGTCAAAGAAGAAGAATCCGAATTCAATCTTTTGGACATGCTGGGTAATCTGGCCCAGTTTTTGGGGGAAGATGCAAACCGGCAAGGCATTGAGTTTATCACCGATCTGCCAGATCGGGCCATTCGTGTGCATGGGCTGGAGGCGCGCCTTGCGCAGGTGTTTGTCAACCTCATCACCAACGCGATCAGCTTTTGCGAAGACGGCGATGCCATTCGCCTCTGGGCACGGCAGCGCGAAAACCGCGTGTTGATCGTGGTTGAGGATACCGGGCCCGGTATCCCGGATGAAGCGCTTACCAAGATATTCAAACGCTTCTATTCACAGCGTCCCGAAAACGATTTCGGAAACAACTCTGGACTGGGTCTGGCGATATCGAAACAAATTGTCGAAGCGCATGGCGGCGTTATCTGGGCCGAGAACATTCGCCCGACCGAAGCTGACGCAACGTCCGAGCCTTTGGGGGCACGATTTGTTGTCGGTCTGCCCCTTTGATGTCACCGGGCAATGACCGATGCGGCCCCCCTCACTCTGCATGCCACCGCTGTCGCAGTCGCCGAAACATCAGTATTGCTGATCGGATCAAGCGGAAGTGGCAAATCGGCTTTGGCCCTGGAAATGATGGCCCGAGGCGCGACCCTGATCGCCGATGATCAGGTCATTCTGACGTCGCGCGAAAACGCGATTTATCTGACCTGCCCCGCGCCACTGGAAGGTTTGATAGAAGCGCGCGGGGTAGGGCTTTTACATACGGATCATGTCTCGGATGTGCCATTGGCGCTGGTCGTGGATATGGATCAGGAAGAAACAGAGCGGCTTCCTCCAAAGCGGACGACAACCTTTCTGGGAAAATCGCTTCCCTTGCTTCACAATGTTGCCTCAGGGCATTTTCCTGCCGCACTTATACAATACCTTAGACACGCGCATCGCAACGATGCGCATCTGTAACGCTTAACCGAGGAATCATGCCTGCGACTCTTTCAAAAAATCGCGTTGTTTTGGTCACCGGACCTTCGGGTGCGGGACGTTCCACAGCGATTAACGTTTTGGAAGACCTTGGCTTTGAGACGATTGACAACATGCCGCTGCGCATGGTTCCGCGTTTGTTTGACGGGCAGTCGCTCGATCGGCCGCTTGCTGTCGGTATAGACGTGCGCAACCGCGATTTTTCGTTGTCGGGTTTGCTAGACTTGTACGACCATGTCATGACCGCAACCGACACCGGGGCGACCTTGCTCTATCTTGATAGCAGGCCAGACATCCTTTTGCGCCGTTATTCGGAAACGCGCCGCCGGCATCCTTTGGCTCCAGACAACACGCCGGAAGAGGGGATTTCCCAGGAAATTGAGCTGCTTAAGCCTGTGGAAGATGCGGCAGATATCGTGATTGATACATCCGATTTATCGCCACATGACTTGAAAGCCGAAATGCATCAATGGTTTGCGGATAATTCAACGCAAAAACTATCGGTATCAATTCAATCGTTTTCCTACAAACGTGGCATTCCGCACGGCGTTGATATGGTGTTCGATTGCAGATTTCTTGTCAATCCGCATTGGGATGACGCGCTGCGCAGCAAGACCGGTCTTGATCAGGATGTGAGAGTCTTTGTCGAACAAGACCATCGTCTTCGGCCATTTTTAACCCATATTACACGCATGGTATCGTTTTTGCTTCCCGAGATTGACGCCGAGGGGAAAACGCATTTTGCCATCGGGCTTGGCTGCACCGGCGGGCAACACCGGTCTGTTGTCGTTGCGGAAAGTGTTGCGGCGACCCTTGCAGAGATTGGCTGGCGGGTGTCAATTGGCCACAAGGAATTGTCGCGACGCGGACTTGCGACCCCCGTGTATCAAGACGCGGGTCGGAAGGTGGGAAAGGCTAGACAGTGATCGGGATCGTGATCGTGGCACATGGGGGCTTGGCGCAGGAATATTTGTCCGCGGTCGAACATGTGGTCGGCCGTCAGCCTGGAATGGCAGCCGTTGCCATTGCGGCAGATCACAATCGCGAAGCCAAGCAAGCAGAGATCTGTACCATCGCAGACGAGGTGGACCGCGGCCACGGTGTGGTGATTGTGACGGATATGTTTGGCGGATCGCCCTCTAACCTGAGCTTGCAAGCCTGTCAGCCGGATGATCGCCGGATCATGTACGGCGCGAATTTGCCGATGTTGATCAAACTGGCCAAAAGCCGCGATAAATCGGTTCCTGATGCGGTGCGGGCTGCATTGGACGCGGGGCGGAAATATATTGACAGCCAGAACATATCCTTGGATCAGGGCGCCTGATACTCAAGGTTCGGGAGGCCTGATTGTATGTCCGCTTCAGCAGTACGCGTGTTAAAGATCATTAACGAGAAAGGCTTACATGCCCGTGCCTCCGCAAAACTCGTTGAGGTCGTTGAAGGTTTTGACGCCATCGCGGATGTGCGCAAGGATGGCATGAGCGCGTCAGGCGACAGCATCATGGGGCTTTTGATGTTGGCAGCCTCCAAAGGAACCTCTATTGAGGTACAAACCTCCGGGCCGGACGCAGAAGCCCTGGCTGCCGCGATCGAGACGTTGGTGGCCGACCGTTTCGGAGAAGGCTGCTGATCATAAAGGTTGGCACATGCAACCGGAAACAGGACGGCACACGGCCCTATGGTTGAAAGCTTCCAGCACACCAGCACTGACGCCCAGCCCGCGACCGCTGAACCGTATGACAAACGGAAGCTGAGCTACGCGAATACCTTTACCAATCCCTGGAAGGCCAACACGATCCGCGCCATGGAGTGGGTCAGTGGCAAACTGCCTCTGATCTATCTAGTGCGCAAATTTGAACGTATGGGGCCTGCCGAAGGGCAGGCTTTTTGGGGTCAGGCGTTGGGGTTGATGAAAATCCGATTGCAGACGCCGCCAGAGCAGATCGCACGAATTCCCAAAGAGGGCCCGGTGATTATTGTTGCAAACCACCCGCACGGATTGGTGGATGGGATGATACTGGCCGAGCTGATTGGTCGTGTGCGCACAGATTACAAGATCCTAACGCGGTCGCTGCTGACCGGAGTGAGCGAGATCGAGGAGTTCATGATCCCGGTGCCGTTTCCCCATGAGGAAGACGCGCGTGAGCAGAGCCTTGAAATGCGTAGCCGTGCGATGAGCCATCTTAAGGCGGGCGGGGTGATTGTGCTGTTTCCGTCAGGCGTTGTGGCGTCCAGTGACAGTTTGTTTGGCCCGGCCATTGAACGCACTTGGAACCCGTTTACTGCCAATTTGATCCAGCGCTCTGGCGCAACTGTGGTTCCGATCTTTTTTCCCGGTCAGAATTCCCGTGCTTATCAGATCGCGAACCGTATATCGGCGACACTGCGTCAGGGGCTTTTGATTCACGAGGTCATTCACGCCTGTGGGAAACCGCAAAAGCCGGTGGTCGGAGAGCCGGTTCCTGACGAAATGATCAAAGACTATGCGGGCAAGGGGCGTGAATTTGTGGCGGCTTTGCGCGAGATCACCCTGTCGCTTGGCGGAAAACCCTAGCGGGTTGGCACGGGTGTTTCGCCGCGATAATCGTAAAATCCGCGCTGTGTTTTTCGGCCAAGCCAGCCTGCTTCCACGTATTTTGTCAAAAGAGGGCAGGGCCGATATTTTGTGTCGGCCAATCCATCGTGCAACACGTTCATGATGGCCAGACATGTGTCCAAGCCGATGAAATCAGCCAGTTCCAGCGGCCCCATCGGATGGTTCGCGCCAAGTTTCATGGATTGGTCGATAGAGTTGACGTTTCCTACACCCTCATACAGCGTATACACCGCCTCGTTGATCATCGGCATCAGGATGCGGTTCACGATAAAGGCGGGGAAATCTTCTGCGGAGGCGGCGGTTTTTCCCAGCTTTTCAACAACGCCCAAACAGGTGTCATAGGTTTCTTTGTCCGTCGCGATGCCCCGGATCAGTTCGACCAGCTGCATGACAGGAACCGGGTTCATAAAGTGGAAACCCATGAATTTCTCGGGCCGATCCGTGCGGCTTGCCAAGCGTGTGATCGAGATCGACGAGGTGTTGGATGTCAGGATGGTGTTATCGGCCAGATGCGGCAGCAGGGCGTCAAAGATCTTTTGCTTGGTTGTTTCTTCTTCGGTGGCGGCCTCGATCACCAGATCCGTTTTGGCCACGCGCTGCAGATCCTGTGACATCACGATCCGGGCCATGGCCTGATCGCGGGCGTCCTGGGTGATCTTTTCGCGGCTGACCTGACGGTCCATGTTGCGTTCGATCAGGTCCATGGCGCGTTTAAGCGCATCCTCACTGATGTCATTCAGCACCACGTCATAGCCTGCCAAAGCCATAACATGGGCAATCCCGTTGCCCATTTGGCCGGCACCAACAACTCCAACTGACGTGATCGCCATCGACATGCTCCGTTCGGTTCGGCGCAACAATGACCTGCAGGGCGTTGGGCTGCAAGGCGGATCGGAGCGCTGCGTCGAATTTTAGCTTTAGCATTTTGAGAACCGAATCAGCGGACAAAGGAAGGCGGGTGAAAAGGAGGGTGGGGATATGCATATTTCCTCAATAGGCGATCGGTCGATCGACTATGCGCCATGTCGGTATAACGGGTCTCGGTTGTGGTTCAGGGGGCCAAGGAAGGCCTTGCGCGGGCCGTATGTTGCCTGTCTTGGCGGCTGTGAAATGTACGGCCGCTATGTGGCAGAGCCGCTATCAGATGTGCTTGATGCGCGCGTCGGGCCAAGCGTTGTGAACCTTGGCGTCGAAAACGCCGGCGTTGATGCTTATCTCAATGATCCGGGGGCACTGTGCACCGCCGCCAGTGCGGCAATAACAGTGCTGCAGCTGTCCGGGTGTCACAATACCTCGAACCGGTACTATTCGGTGCATCCGCGGCGAAATGACCGGTTTTTGAAAGCCTCGCCGGACCTGACGACATTGTATCCCGAAATGGATTTTACCGAAGTTCACTTTACGCGGCATATGCTGACCCGGCTGCAAGAAATCTGTCCGGCCCGATATGACAAGATTATCGCGGAAGCCCGACGCGCGTGGCATGCGCGCATTGTGTCGTTGATCCGTCAATTGAATGGAAAGAAGATCTTGTTGTGGTTTGCCCCGCAAGACCTGACCGATACGATCCGGTCGGCAGATCATGTGGACCCATTTCTGTCGCGAACATTGGTCCACGATCTTCACACGCTTGCGGATGGTTTGGTCGAAGTTGTGCCCGAGCGCTGGGCCTTGGCGGAAACAGATGGCGACATCTGCGAATTGGAGGCGGCCCGGATGGAACGGCTACCTGGCCCGCAAGCCCATCAGACTGCTGCTGACGCCTTGGCGAACAGGATAAAATCGCTGCTTTGAAAGGAAAACGGCGCACCGAAAGGCGCGCCGTACATCCATATTATATCCAAGGTTAACCCAATTTTTCGGTCAATTCCGGGACCGCGTCAAACAAGTCGGCCACAAGACCATAGTCGGCGACCTGAAAGATAGGGGCTTCTTCGTCTTTGTTGATGGCGACAATGATCTTGCTGTCTTTCATGCCCGCAAGGTGCTGAATGGCACCAGAGATACCGACAGCAATGTAAAGATCGGGGGCGACCACTTTGCCGGTTTGGCCAACCTGCCAATCGTTCGGGGCGAAACCGGAATCGACTGCAGCGCGCGATGCGCCAACGGCGGCCCCCAACGTGTCGGCCAGTTTTTCGATCATGGCAAAATCGTCTTCGGACCCAACACCACGGCCACCAGAGACAACCACGCCCGCAGATGTCAGTTCAGGACGATCACTTTCAGCAACCTTGTCCTCGACCCATTCGCTAAGGCCCGGATTTTCGCCGGTTGAAACGGCTTCGACAGACGCGGTCCCGCCGGTCGCTGCGGCATCGAATGTGGAGGTCCGGAATGAAATCACCTTTGTCGCATCCGAGGATTTGACCGTCTGGATCGCGTTGCCCGCGTAGATCGGGCGCTCGAACGTGTCCGCGTCCACAACGGCCGTGACATCGGTCAGCACCATAACATCCAGCAACGCCGCAACGCGGGGCAGGATGTTTTTGGCATCTGTTGTCGCGGGTGCCACGATATGTGTGTACTCGCCCGCCATCGACGCGATCAGCGCAGAGACCGGTTCGGCCAGCCGGTGGCCATAAAGATCATCCTCGGCCAGCAACACCTTTGACACACCCTCGATCGTCGCTGCTTCGTCAGCGGCAGCCTTTGCAGTTGCGCCTGCGGCAAGAACGACAACGTCGCCCAATGATTTTGCGGCGGTCACGGTCTTTGCAGTGGCGTCCATGGCCAGCGCGCCATCGGTGATTTCTGCAATCAGAAGTACAGCCATTTACACAGCCCCCGCTTCTTTGAGTTTCTCGACCAGTTCATCGACAGAGCCGACCTTGATGCCCGCCGCGCGTTCTTCCGGCTCGGAGGTTTTTACGATTTCCAGACGCGGTGTGGTATCGACGCCGTAATCTGCAGCAGTCTTTTCATCCATCGGCTTTTTCTTGGCCTTCATGATATTGGGCAGCGACGCGTAGCGCGGCTCATTGAGGCGCAGATCGGTCGAGATAATGGTCGGCATCTTGACCTTGACGGTCTGCAACCCGCCATCCACTTCGCGGGTCACGACGGCATGGTCGCCGTCGATATCGACATTGTTGGCATACATCGCCTGAGACCAGCCCAAAAGCGCCGACAGCATCTGGCCGGTGGCGTTCAAATCGTTGTCGATGGCCTGCTTGCCGCACAGAACCAGACCCGGTTCTTCTTCTTTGACGATAGCGGCAAGGATTTTGGCCACGGCCAAAGGTTCGATATCGGTGTGGACGTCATCGGCGGCAACCACGAGGATGGCGCGGTCGGCACCCATGGCGAGTGCTGTGCGCAGGGTTTCCTGGCTTTGTTTCACCCCGATGGACACAGCGACGATTTCGTCGGCTTTGCCTGCTTCCTTGAGGCGGATCGCCTCTTCTACAGCGATTTCATCAAACGGGTTCATCGACATTTTGACATTGGCGAGATCAACACCGGAACCGTCCGCTTTGACACGAACTTTCACGTTGTAGTCGATCACGCGTTTGACAGGCACCAAAACCTTCATATGCGCGTTCCTCTCCTGAATGCGTCGCTGAAAAAACGACTCAAAATTTCATACACATCGCAAAGGTGATACCGAACAGCTGCGGTTTGAAACAGCACAAAATCGTCGCGTTAGCGCCAACGGACGTCGCGTATTCCGGAATTTCCGATCCTTTCGGAAACCCGGCGGGATCAGTCGCAAATGGATTGCAGCGCTTGCCATTCATCTGCCGTCAGGACCGGCGTTGACACAAATTCGGAGGGGGTTGCATCGCGTGCAGCTTGGATGCGGTCTCCTAGTGCCGGGTGGCTGAGGAAATGAGAGAGGAACGGGGTCGCCTCTTTGCCAATTTCGCGGAACCGTTCAAACATCGCGGCAAGAGCCGATGGCGCAATTCCGGCATTGATCAGGACCTCATGAGCAAAAATATCTGCTCTGGATTCAGCCTCCTGGCTGTAATTTGCTTCGATCAGGCGTTCCGCGATCAACAGAACCACGGCCCCACCGGCAAAGTCGCCGAACAACAGACCCAGGACGCCCAACGATCCTGCGGATCGCAACGCATGGCGGGTTGGATCGCGGCTGACCACGTGGCCGATTTCATGTGCAAAAACAGCAGCCAGCTCTTCCGGAGTTTGGGCGTTGTCGATCAGTCCTTTGAAAAACACCACATTGTTGCCGGGCAGGGCGAAGGCGTTGATCATCTTGTGATTGAGGACCGACACTGTGATGTCATGCCGTTCTGGCAGAGCGGCCTGCAAGCGTGTTTCGATCTTGTCGAGCGCGGCCTGACCTGCGGGCTTGTCGCAAAATGGCACTGGGGGAAATCCGCTTTGAACCAGCGCCTTTCGAATTTGGTTCAGGGTCACTTCCCCCAACGCCTGTTCGCCCTCGGGGGGAATGAACCGTGCCAGTTGATTGGCCATGGTCGGAACAAGGACAAAGATGATCAGCGCCACGGACGCCACTGCTGCAAGGGCCCAGCCGAAAAGTTTGCCGCGCGGCGCGGGTTTCACGGTTTTGGTGCGGTTTGGCAGATGAGGCAGCAAGGAGCGGTCGGTCAAGACAAGCCGCTGCACCGGGTCTGTTGTGCGGCGCAGGATTACAAGATCATTGCCCGCCTGATCGGCGATATCGCGCAGATCGGACAAAGGCCACGATAGGTTGCTGTCGTCTTCGAACACAGCGACAAGGCACTGATCGTCAGTGTCAATGTAGACCGTGACGGTCTGAGGCCGTGCAGCATCGCCTGCAAAATAGGTGGCATTTGACCGGGACTGTTCTGACGGATGCGCGGGTTTGGTCATAATGATGCCCCCACATCCAGCGCCTCGGCAAAACCCTCTGCCTCTTCGAATTCATCGCGCGGACGCTGGCGGATCAGGTCAATCTGCGTGGCGGGGCACAGTGTTAGCGATCCAAAGTAATGCCGAATGATCGGCAGCGTCACAAATGCATTTGTCAATGCGGACCACAGCACGAAGACAAGAAAATACATCATCACGCTTAGCGTCAGCGTGGTGATCCGACCAAACTGCTGAGAAAGGATGATCAGGTTTTCCAAGCCCATCAGTTCAAGCGCTGTTGCCGACTGCAACATCAGGACAAGCGTCGTGAAAAACACAAACGGGATAAAGACACTCACCAGCGCCAAAAGCGTGCCGAGGACATAGATCACCATGACGCGGAAGGGATCAGGGTTCAGGCCAAGTGCCACTCCGTTCACCGTTTTCGTTTCGGTCAGCAAACGCAGCGTTTCGACCCGGTAGTGAACCAATCCGTAAATTGCGAAGAAACTGGCAATGATGGCCAGTCCGGCACCAACAGCGATGCGATCCATGACGATCACAGCGGCACTGATGCCCCCCAACAGAACCGCCGCCGCCATCGGTTTAAGCGCCGGATAGAGCATCTTCCAGTCACCGCCTTGATGCATCCGCGCAGAGCCGAAAAACGTGCGGTCGGTTTTGTATTTTTCCAGCCAGAAGGTCATTCTGGGCCATAACAAACCCAAGCTAAGCAAGGTGATCAGCCAGTGCACAACGGCACGTCCCGCATAGCCCCAGGCACCTGGTTCAAGACCAAAGCGCAATCCCCGCCAGCGGGTGCGTGCCAGGATGTACCGCCGGGCCCGGTATTTCGCAAAAAACCAAAGCGGGATGACCCCGATCAGACTGGCCAGATAGGCGGCAAAGTTGCCCTGAAACAGCGAAAAGCTGGCAAACATCAGGATCAGGTTCACCACCCCGATGTAAAAGGCGAGGATGACAACGGCAAAAAGGAAACCAAGCAGCTTTTCAAACGGATCACCGACATATTCCAACGGATGACCGCCTGGCCGGATCGAAGACCAGAACCAGCGACGCAGGCGGGTTTTCATCCAGAACCGGTAAATCCCGAGTGTCAGAACCGTCAGAACGCCTGTCTTGAACGTAAGCCAAAACAGTGGACCCCGCCCGCCAGCGGTGTCGGTCGTCAGTGTATCAAGTGAAGGTGTTGTCGCGTGGGAACCCGCGGGGGGCCATGCGACCCGAGCTTGCGCGCTTTCCGGTCCACTCGGCAAGCTCTGTCTCGGTTCTGGTGCGCCCTGCCGGGTCGCGCCAGGAGAGGCCTTCTCCCAGGGTGAAGGTGGTCGCATCCGACAAGCCCCCGTCCTTGTACTTTTGCAGCCGCACGCCCTTGCCGCGCCCCATTTCAGGTAGTTCGTCAAGTGCGAAGACCAGCACTTTCCGATTTTCGCCGACCACGGCAACGGCGTCACCTGTTACCGGTTTGCACAGTTTTGCGCGCACATCACCCTTGACGTTGAGCACCTGCTTGCCCGCACGCGTCTGCGCAATCACGTCGGCTTCGGGAACGACAAACCCGTCGCCTGCGCTGGAGGCGACCAGCAGTTTGCGGTCCGGGTGGTGGATAAACAGGTCCACAATCGCCGCCTCGTTCGGCAGGTCCACCATCAGGCGCACCGGCTCCCCCATGCCGCGCCCGCCCGGCAGGTTTGCCGCGCTGAGCGTGTAAAACCGTCCGTTGCTGCCAAACACCAAAAGCCGGTCCGTTGTTTCCGCGTGAAAAACAAACCTGGGACCATCCCCATCCTTGAATTTGAGTTCACGGGTCAGATCAATGTGACCGGTCATGGCCCGAATCCAGCCCATTTGCGAACAAACCACGGTAATGGGTTCGCGATCAATCATGGCCTCGATGGGCACATCTTCGACATCGGTTGCTTCGGCAAATTGGGTGCGTCTTGCGCCGCCTGCGTAATCTTTACCAAAGGTCTTTTTGACGTCTCTGAGTTGTTCAGCAATTGCCGTCCACTGCAGCTCGCCACTGTCCAACAGATCTTCCAGCCCGGCGCGTTCTTCCATCAGGCGGTCGCGTTCGGCGACCAGTTCCATTTCTTCAAGCTTGCGCAGCGACCGCAGGCGCATGTTGAGGATGGCCTCGGTCTGAACCTCGGTCAGGCCCAACTCTCCGCCGGTGGTTGGAGGTGATACATAATCCGCCTCGTCCATCGCGCGGACGTGGTCCTTGCCCCAATCCTCGCGCATCAGGGCGGCCTTGGGATCGTTGTCGTAACGGATAATGTCAATCACGCGGTCGAGGTTCAGGAAGGCGACAATCAGGCCTTCCAAGACCTCTAGACGGTGGTCGATCTTGTCCATCCGGTGCTGGCTGCGCCGGATCAGCACCTCCCGCCGGAAATCAAGGAACGCGCGCAACACCTCTTTCATCGAGCAGACCTTGGGTGTCAGCCCGTCGATAAGGACGTTCATATTCAACGAGAACCGCGTTTCCAGATCGGAATTGCGGAACAGCATGTTCATCAACACGTCTGGATTCACGTTCTTCGAACGCGGCTCTAGCACCATGCGGATGTCATCTGCGGATTCATCGCGGATATCCGCAAGGATCGGCACTTTTTTGGTCTGGATCAGCTCGGCCAGCCGTTCCACCAGTTTGGATTTTTGCACCTGGTACGGAATCTCGGTGACGACGATCTGCCACTGGCCCCGTCCCAGGTCTTCGATCTGCCATTTGCAGCGCAACCGCATAGAGCCGCGTCCGGTGCGGTAGGCTTGTGCGATGGAGTCGCGTGGTTCCACGATGACACCACCTGTCGGGAAATCGGGGCCGGGAACGTATTGCAACAGCGTGTCGTCCCGCGCATCGGGCGTTTTGATCAGGTGAAGACATGCATCAATCAATTCCGCAATATTATGCGGAGGAATATTGGTGGCCATGCCGACGGCAATGCCGGATGACCCGTTCGCCAGAAGATTGGGAAACTGAGCCGGAAGAACGGTCGGCTCTTCCAACGTGCCGTCGTAATTTTCACGAAAATCAACGGCGTTTTCGTTCAAACCGTCAAGCAATGCTTCGGCGACGCTGGTCAGGCGGGCTTCGGTGTAGCGGGCGGCGGCAGGGTTATCGCCGTCGATATTGCCAAAATTGCCCTGCCCATCAACCAGCGGGTAGCGCACCGCGAAATCCTGGGCCAATCGCGCCATCGCGTCATAAATCGCGGCATCCCCATGCGGGTGATAATTGCCCATGACGTCGCCACTGATCTTTGCCGATTTTCTGAAACCGCCAGTGGAACTTAGCCGCAATTCGCGCATTGCATACAGGATACGACGATGCACCGGCTTTAGCCCGTCGCGCGCATCTGGCAGGGCGCGGTGCATAATCGTTGACAACGCATAGGTCAGATACCGCTCGCCAATCGCGCGGCGCAGGGGTTCTGCAACATCCCTTGGGGGTATCTTGGGTGCATCAACGTCATCAGCCATGCATGATGTGATAGACAGCCCCTCTGAGGCCGTAAAGCAATTGCGGGAAAATTTTTCTGCTTTTCCCTTCGGCATGCTTTAAGAATCGCAGTATCAAGGAACCTCGGCGCGATAGGTTCGCCCCGGGGGGATTGATGAACAAATATATTCTTGTTGCTTTTGCCGTGATGGGCGTTGGCTTTTACGAATTGTCTGGCGGTGCCGATTTTGAACCGGGGCCCAATTCGGTTGTTGTGTTTGCTGTGCCCGACCCCGCAGAGCCGCAACCGATCGAGGTGGCGCGTGCGAATATCCAGCCAACTGAACTGACCGGACTTGCAGCGGCTCCTGCAGCAGAGGATGGTACGGAAGGTCTTTCTGGTGTGTCTTTGACAACCGCCACCTTGGCCCCGTCCGATAGCGCCGCCCCGGCAGAGGATGTGCAGGTCGCGGCTGTGGTGTCTGAAGCTGTAGAGCAAGATCCCGTGCCTGAACCGAACGCGGCCCCCGATCTTCGGTTTGTGGATGGTGATCGTGTCAACATGCGCGGAGGGCCGGGCACGGAATTTGCGGTTGTGGGCCGATTGTTGCGCAACGATATGGTCGAAGTCATCAAAGACGATGGCAACGGCTGGCTGCATCTGCGCGTCACGGCCACCGGAGAAGAGGGCTGGATGGCGGACTGGCTGGTGTCGGCGTCAAACTGATATGACACACAAAACCATTCTGATCACCGGCTGTTCAAGCGGTATCGGCCTTGACGCGGCCCGCAGGCTAAAAGCGCTGGGGTGGACGGTTTTTGCCGCTTGCCGTGCAGCCGCCGATTGCACCGCGCGCGAGGCCGAAGGGTTTGTATCGCCGCAACTGGATTACGCGGACCCGGCCAGCCTTGCCGCCTGTGCGGCGGACGTGCTTGCGCAGACGGAGCGCAGATTGGATGCCGTCTTTCACAACGGCGCCTACGCGCTGCCCGGACCGCTTGAGGATATCCCTGCCGAGGGGATGCGTGCGCAGTTTGAGGCTAATTTTCTTGGCTGGCACGACCTGAATCGGCATCTGATCCCGGCGATGCGGGAGGCCGGTCGTGGGCGTATTTTGTTCAACTCATCCGTGCTTGGACTTGTCGGCATGAAATATCGTGGTGCCTATGTCGCGACGAAGTTTGCGCTTGAGGGCTATGCAGACGTTCTGCGGATGGAGATGACGGGCACCGGAATCGACGTCATTTTGATCGAGCCGGGGCCGATTGAAACCGCGTTCCGCAAAAACGCGATCAAACAATTCGAACGTTGGGTGGATTGGAAAGCATCGGCGCGCCGTGCACAGTATGAAACCAGCCTGCTGGACCAGCTGCACAAAGGTGGCAGCTCCAAGGTGCAGTGGCCGGCCTCTGATGTGACCAAAGTGGTCGTCAAAGCGTTGACGGCGAACAGGCCGCGGGCGCGCTATGGGGTGACATCGCCAACCCATGCCATGGCTGTCGCGCGGCGGGTCTTGCCGACGCGCGCCTTGGACTGGGTTTTGTCAAAAGGCTGACTTTTCATTCGCCTTCTGGGCAGGTACGGCTACATGCCCGTGAACATCGAACCGCAAAGGGCTGCACTGCTATGATGAATGATCCGCTTTTTATCGTCGCTGCGATTGCCTGTCTGGCGGTTGTCGGAATTCTGCTTTTTGGCATCGGGAGCTTTGCCAAAGGCGGTGAATTCAACAAGAAACATGCCAACAAGGCGATGCGATGGCGGATCATTGCACAGTTTGTCGCTGTGCTGCTGATCCTGCTTTATGTCTGGATTCGGGGAGAATAAGCGATGGTTGTCCTTAACAAAATTTACACCAAAACTGGCGATGCTGGCGAGACGGCGCTGGGCAACGGGGCGCGTGTGGCAAAACATTCCATGCGTGTTACAGCTTACGGCACAACGGATGAACTGAACGCGATCGTGGGATTGGCGCGTCTTCAGGCCGACGGGGACATGGACACCCAATTGTCACTGATCCAGAATGATCTTTTTGATCTTGGTGCCGATCTGTGTCGTCCCGATATGGAAAAGGACGCCGACGCGGAATATCCGCCATTGCGTATGGTGACAGAGCAGGTTGATCGGCTTGAGACAGAAATCGACTCAATGAACGCTCGGCTGGAGCCGCTGCGCAGTTTTATTCTGCCGGGGGGATCGGCGTTGTCTGCCTATCTGCACCAGTGCCGGACGGTTGCCCGACGTGCAGAGCGTTTGACGGTTGAACTGGCCACAATGGAAACCGTCAACCCGGCGGCTGTCAAATATCTGAACCGCCTAAGCGACTGGTTCTTTGTTGCGGCGCGGATTGCCAATGATGATGGCAAAGCGGATGTGCTTTGGGTGCCTGGCGCAAACCGCTAAAAGCCCTTTAACAGCCCTTCCGAAAGGCGCTGTTCAGGCCCGATGCGACGGGCCTGAACCTTTTGGCGTTTCATGTCACTTACCGTCTTTGTCGGTGACATTCTCTTTGAAAGACACATCAAACGCGGCCTTTTGTTCGGGGCTGGCCTCTGTCTGGTATTTGGCTTTCCATTCTTCAAACGGCATCCCGTAGAACGCCTCGCGCGCCTGGCCCTTGTCCATCTCGATGCCGCGTTCATTTGCGGCTTCCTGATACCAGCGGCTAAGGCAATTCCGACAGAATCCCGCCAGGTTCATCAGGTCGATGTTTTGCGCGTCCGGGCGATCCACCAGCATATGGTGCCGCAAGCGACGAAAGGCGGCAGCTTCGATTTCAAGTTGCGTCTGTTTGTCCATGAGAGGCTCCTATTGTGCAGTCTGTTCTAGCGCAGCAGCCAAGAGCGGGGCCAGTCTTTCGCCCCATGCGGTCTGCGTGGCGTGGGTTTCAATCAGATCGTTGCGCAGTTCGATAAGTGTGTTGAGACGGCCGTGATGCAAGGCATGACGGTCAATCGCATCGCCCGGCAGATGGCCGGGATAGGGTTGATTGCGCCCGACCACCAAATCCGGCTCTTTTTCGAGGGCGGCAATAAACGGATCGGACAGCCGCGCGTCATAGGCATGCAGCACGCCAATATGCCACGGACGGCTGGGGCGGGATTTCAGCTGTCGTGTATAGGAATGCACTGCGACAATAACCGTATCGTCCTGCCGTGCAGCCAGCTTTTCCAGTGCTGCATGGTAGGGGCGGTAATAGGCGTTCAGGCGGCGCTCTTTTTCGGCGGCATCGGCGGCGCGATTGCCGGGAATCACAGACCCGTCATAAAGGCGCATGAGCAGCGTTGGGTCGTCTTCGCTCCGGTTCGGGTCGATGACCAGACGTGAAAAATTCGACAGGATTGCCGGCGCCCCCAACGCATCGGCCAAGGCCCGAGTGACGCCAGCGGCCCCCGGATCAAATGCGATATGCCGCATCATGTCCGCATCCGGCAGCCCGAGCGTGCCGCCGAGATCGGGTGGAACGGTGTTTGTTGCGTGATCACAGGTGATCAGCCAGCGCGAGGACCGGTTCTCTCCGTGAAGGGTATAGGGTTGATATGTCATCGGTATGTGATCTCCCGGGCGCATCTGATAGTTGAGTTGCGCAAGAAAGGGAATTGCGCAATAAGCCGTGAAAGACGTTAGCGGTAACATCGGCTGTCATATATTCGGCGGCTCTATAAATGCGATGCCCAAACGGATAAACGGTGTGAACGAGGCGGCAGGGTAGATTGCCGATTTGTGACGGGCACACCCTGAGGGACAAGAATGAAGGACGGACACTGAATGAGACGTTTGCGGAGTGTAAAAATCGTGGCCACGCTTGGTCCGGCATCCAACACCTACGAGATGATCCGAGCGCTTTATGAAGCAGGTGCGGACGTGTTCCGCCTTAACATGAGCCATGGCACTCAGGATGACATTGCAGAGCGGCACGCGATGATCCGTCAGGTGGAAAAGGATCTTGACACCACGATTGGTATTCTTGCTGACCTTCAGGGTCCGAAACTTCGGGTTGGTGTGTTCGCCAATGACGAAGAAGAGCTTGAGGAGGGCGCGTCCTTCCGATTTGACCTGGCGGATGAGCCCGGAACCAAAAGCCGGGTCACATTGCCCCATCCCGAGATTTTTGCAGCGCTTGAAGAAGGTGCCCATCTGCTGGTCAACGATGGCAAAATCCGTCTTAAGGTTGATCGCTGCGGTACGGATTTTGCCGATTGCACCGTGATTGCCGGAGGAACAATTTCCGACAGAAAAGGTGTGAATGTCCCGGATGTGGTTCTGCCACTGGCGGCGCTTTCGGACAAAGACCGCGATGATCTGCAATTTGTGTGCGGTCTTGGGGTGGATTGGGTCGCGCTGAGCTTTGTGCAGCGGGCAAAGGACGTTTGGGAGGCACAAGAACTGATTGATGGTCGGGCCGCAGTGCTGTCGAAAATCGAAAAACCGGCGGGTGTTCGGCATTTTGATGAAATCCTGGACGCTTCGGACGGCATCATGGTGGCACGCGGTGATCTGGGCGTTGAATTGCCCGTGCAGAATGTTCCTCCAATTCAAAAGCGCCTGATCCGTCGGTGCCGGGCTGCGGCCAAGCCTGTTATCGTGGCGACGCAGATGCTGGAATCGATGATTGAAAGCCCCATGCCGACACGCGCAGAGGTGTCTGACGTTGCCACGGCAATCTACGAAGGGTCGGATGCGATCATGCTGTCGGCTGAATCCGCAGCGGGTGATTATCCGGTCGAAGCTGTCACAACGATGAACAACGTCGCCATAGAGGTCGAAAGCGATCCGACCTATACCGAGATCATCGAAGCCTCGCGCACGGCAAAGCGTCAGACCGTGGCGGACGGCATTGTCGCCGCCGCCCGCGAGATTGCGGAAACCACAGATATCAAAGCGATCTGCTGTTATACGTCTTCCGGCACAACCGCCTATCTGACAGCGCGCGAACGTCCACGCGTTCCCATCATCGCCATGACCAGTTCGCTTAACACCGCACGACGGCTGGCGCTGACCTGGGGAACGGAATGTGTGATCACTGAAGAGCTGGAACGCTTTAAGCAGGCGGTCGTGAACGCCGCGCGCGCTGCGCGGACGGGCGGGTATGCCGATGAAAACAATCAGATCCTGGTCACCGCCGGTTTGCCCTTTAACACGCCGGGCACAACCAATATTTTACGCGTCGCCCCATGCGATGAAAGTTTGATCTACAACACCGATCCAGAGTAACGTTTGGTTAGTTTAACCAAAATGGATTGTTTTCGATGGAGTCAGACACCCTTTTCGTGATTGGCCTTGGCCTTGGCGTGTTGTCGATCCCCGCCATTGTTTCGGCCATTTCGAACGGTCAACGCCCGCGGATTGCGACCATCACCCTTATGATCGCCGGCGGCATGGTGGTATATGCCATGTCCAACAAACCCGGCGGCTACACGCTTGATCAAATTCCATCAATTGTCGCCCGTGTGGTGAACTCTTTTACGTGATCTGACATTGTTCTTGCGCTGCAAAGCACTTGCATCGCGCCCCAAGCCCGCCTATACGGCGCGCTCTACCCGCGTGGCCGGTCAAAGTGGCATACCGAGTCGCGCGTTTACCGACTTACAGACAGGAGACGGAAATGCCGAAGATGAAGACGAAATCGAGCTGCAAAAAGCGGTTCAAGGTGACGGCCACAGGCCGGATCAAGGCCGGACAGGCGGGCAAACGCCACGGTATGATCAAACGCACCAACAAGTTCATCCGCGATGCGCGCGGAACCACCACGCTGTCAAAGGCTGATGAGCAGATCATCAAGCCAATGATGCCCTACGCGCGCTAAGGAGGAATTGATATGCCCCGTACCAAAGGCGGAACCACAACACACGCCCGTCACAAGAAGGTCATCAAGGCGGCCAAAGGCTATTACGGTCGTCGCAAGAATACCTTCAAAGTCGCCCGTCAGGCGGTTGACAAGGCCAACCAATACGCAACCCGCGACCGCAAGAACCGCAAGCGCAATTTCCGCGCCCTGTGGATTCAGCGGATCAACGCGGCTGTGCGCGCACATGACGAGGCGCTGACATATTCGCGCTTTATCAATGGCCTCACCCTGGCCGGGATCGAAGTGGACCGGAAGGTCCTTGCTGATCTGGCCGTCCATGAACCAGACGCGTTCAACGCGATTGTGGATCAGGCCAAAGGCGCGCTCGCGGCCTAAGCCGGTCAAACCACGGAAATTTGTGAAAGCCCTGCCAGATCGGCGGGGCTTTGGCGTTTTTGGGAACGCCATTCCCGAGGTGATTGCAGTGACGCAACAAGATGGCTGGCGCAGGCGGCCACCTGTGTTTTAACGCGCCGGATACGTCACATCATCAAATCGATGTCCGTCATGTCTGATTGACCGACAACCCGGGCCGGGGCTGCAGGGGCCGTCGCGACGTCGATGACGTAGACACCTGCATCTGACGTGCTGCTATAGGCTTCGGCACCAACATAGACGCGGCCTGATACATCGGCGGTGTAAACGATCAAAGCGTTCAGGTCTCCGCCACTGTCATCGTCAAAGGTAAGGAACGTGCCCGCGGCGTCGAACAAGCTTAGAAACGGATCGCTCAGCGCAGTGTTTGTCGCCCCGTCCATCGCAATGAAATAGGTGGTTCCCTGTTCGACATCCAGAATGTGCAAGTCGACATCGCCCGGCATGTCGATCACATCGGTTATGGCGGATCCCGCTTGCAGGAAGGACGTGGTTGTCAGGTCGGCGGGGGTGTCACTTGTCTCGGGAGAGTCAACGGACAGAGCGATTTCGTATGTTCCTGCATCGGTCTGAAGATCGAACGCTTCGGCAGAAATAAAGACCCGGCCATTCGATCCGGCTGTGTAGGTCAAGGCAGAGTTCAAACCGCCACCGCTATCATCGTCAAAGGTGATCAGGTTGCCGTCACCATCGAATAAAACGAGATACGGATCACGGATTGGAGACGCGCCCGCGCTGCTAAGGGTGAAAGTGTAGGTCGCGCCGGCTGTTACATTGACCGCGTACCAATCGGCGTCGCCAGCCTGCTCCAATTCGCCTGGAATGGATTGATTGGCAGCCAGAACTGATGTCGAGGAGGTATCGCCGGGAACATCCTGATTGGTCTGTGAGGCCACGAAAGACGCAAGCGTGTATGCACCGGTCGCGGACCCGCCATAGCCATCTGCGGCGAGGAAGATCGTGTGGTCCGTGAACGCGTTGTAGACGATGAGCGAATTCAACCCGCTGCCGCCATCGTCATCTGACCCGATCAGTTGACCCGAGGAATCATATAACGCCAGCAGCGGGTCGCGCAGCCCGCCTTGTCCTGACGCGCCATCCAGGGAAAACTCGTAAGTCGTGTTGGCCTGAACATCGACGCGAAACCAGTCTTCGTCGCCCGCGAGTTCCAGACTGCCAGTGACAGAGCCGCCATTGGCCTGAAGCTGGCCTTGTGTTGCGACGTTATTGCCAAAATCGTCAGTGATTGCTGCAGCTTGCGCGCTTTCCAGTGTGTATGTGCCTGTCATCGTCGCCGAATAGGCTTCGGCTGATATGAAGAATACATCGGTGCGGTTCGCCGTGAATTCCAACCGCGCATTCAATCCTGAACCGCCATCATCGTCACCCGCAACAAGAGCCCCCGACGCGTCATGCAGGAACAGCATCGGATCAGACAAAGTACCTCCGTCAAGCTCGAACACGTATCGTTGTCCGGCAATCAGGTTCACGGCAAACCAATCGCGATCCGCGCCGAATTCAAGCTCTCCGGACAGGGATTGGCCGATCGTCAGGGCCGCGGCGGTGTTTGGGGTGTCTCCTGCGGCATCCTGTGGTCCGCCAAGTCGCGTTGCTCCTATTTCATAGGTTCCACGACCAGAGCCATAGCCGCTTGCCACCAAATAATGAGGCCCTTCTGTCGTGACTGTGTATTCAAGCAGCGCATTCAGCCCGGCCCCACCATCATCGTTATTGGTGATGTAGCCGCCTGATCCCGACATCAATGCAAGAACCGGATCACCAAGTGTGCCACTGTTGGTTGCTGCACCGTTCAGGGTGAATTGATATGTGCCAGGCGACAGATCAATGCGGAAATAGTCCAGATCCCCATTGAAATCTATCTCACTGTTTGCGGTCGCGCCAACAGACAGCACGGCATTTGTCGCTGTCGAATCCGGGATGGTATCCTCGTCGCTTGGTGGTGGCGGTGGTGGAGTGGGTCCGGTGTTATCTCTCAAGGACAGAATGGCTTCACCGAATGCCAACATATCCACGCGTTGATACTCGACCCCGGTGTTTACAACCCGGTCATCCGGAGATTCATCGTCGCGGAACGTATCCGCCGACTGGGACAAAAGCGTCGTAATTTCATCGGCGGTCAGCAAACGGCCCAATTCCTGCGTCGCAAGCTGTTGCGCGAGGGCGACCATCCCAGCCACTTGCGGTGCGGCCATGCTTGTGCCTGATTTGGTCCCGGTTCCGCCACCTGGAACGGCTGCGATGATTTCGGCACCGGGGGCAAAGATCGTCGGGATGTCGTTCGAACGCTGCGAGAATGATGCGATATCATCTCCTGTCTGAAGTGTTCCGCCAACAGCGCCAACAGAAATCGTGTTGGGGTCAGCTGATAAGTACGAAACACCTTCGACCTGATAATCAATATAGCCATTGCCGGCGGCTGCGATGGTCACAATCCCGAATTGGTCTTGCAGCACACGCAGCTCGTCACCATAGATCGGATGCGTTTCAAGGCGATTGACATTGACGTCGACACCCAGCGACATGTTGACGGCCACAATGTTGAAAGCTTGCGCGTTTTCGACAACCC
The DNA here is from genome assembly GCF_046591575.1 of Marivita sp. S0852. Classification (NCBI taxonomy): domain Bacteria; kingdom Pseudomonadati; phylum Pseudomonadota; class Alphaproteobacteria; order Rhodobacterales; family Roseobacteraceae; genus Marivita; species Marivita sp. S0852. The sequence goes on along the minus strand of NZ_JBIQWA010000005.1, from coordinate 328,379 downwards.
ATTGCAGGCTGGCTTCGATGCTTTGCGATGACCCGCTGCCGGTATTGTCCAACGCTTGCAACGCGACGATATTTACAGCTGGGGCAACGCCGACATACCCGCTGGCGGATGATCCAACGATCGAGGACACATGTGATCCGTGGCTTTGAATGTCGTCTGCCGTTCCGTCGCCTTCACCACTGAAATCGCGGGCATAGGTAATGCGGTCGGCCACCCCGTTTCCGTCAAGATCCGGTCCGAATGCAGGGTGGTTGAGGTCGATTCCGGTATCGATGACAACGACCGTGACGCCCTGACCATCAATTCCGGAAAATCGGGAATCCGCACGAAACCCCGTCAGGTCGAGCACATCTTCGGCGCGGGCAGAAGATTTGGCCTCACTGGACCGATCTGCCGTGTCTGTTACAAACTCTGAAATCGGCCCTTGATCTGCGATGGTTACCTTGTCATCCGGATAGCCATTGTCGACGACACCATTGTCCGCTCCAGATTTGTCGTCAAACGCAGTTGCGAAAAAAGAGTTTGTCTGCGTTTGGGCCAAGACAATGGTTGCGTCATTGTCAGTGACAACATCCAAAATCGAACTTGCAGATGCCGCAGCCGCAGCGGTGTAGGTGAAATCGCCAAAATTGTTTGCTTGATCCTCCCAATAGATGCTGGCGGCCACCTTGTTTTGAACGACGGAAAAATCGGGGTCTGTGGTTGCGCCAGCGATGATTTCTTCGATCATCTGACCCGTATTCACAGCGCCGCTGGTTAGGGCCGACGTCCAGAAGGTTAGACCTGCGTCGTCAGGGTCACGGTTGAACAGGTTTTGATATATGGATGTGATAAACGCTTCGGGGGTCGAACTATCGGGATTGGCAAAATAGGGATACAGTGCGCGAGTTTCGACCTGATCGGCAAAGAAATTGGCGATGTCCAGTGTCGATACGCCGCGTTCATAGGCGTCGATCCAAAATTCAAATCCGGCTGGATCAGGGGCGCGGTTGTAATATCCAACATAATAACGGGCGATAATTTCCTGGCTGGTCAACATCCCAATAGTCCTTCCGTTTACAGGTCTGCTGGGATCGATTGTGCAAGAACATCACATGAATACTTGAAGCGGACGACGTTCAGTCGCTTGAAAAGGCACAAATCAACGTAATCCCCACGGCAGCTCTCGAAATCGTGAGCCGATTTTTCACGTAATTCAAGATTTTTTTGGATCTGATTTTTTCGTATAAACCGATATTTAGAATGCGTTTTTTGGCAAAAGAAATCGTGCGGAATACGATGCCACGGACGCTTTTTTCAATTGGCTGGAACATCTTTCGGATGAACAGCCCCAAAATGGCCTTGCTGGCTTTCGATGCGGTATCCAGACGCAGATATAACGAAAAATGCGTGGATTGAGACAGGGAACAAGCCCGCGCATCTGCAGAAAGGACCCATGATCCTGTATATTCTGTGGATAAGTCTACTAAATCTTGACGTTTTTGTGCATCTTCAAAATACTCGGGCAAACCTAGTAGAAGTGAGCTGAGTCGCTATGAACCTGACCCGATTGGTATATTACAGCCAGCGTAACCCCTCGGAAAAACTTGATACACAGGATCTGATCGCGACCTGCCGGCGGAACAACCAGCGCCTGAATTTGACGGGAATGTTGCACTATAACGGAGACCACTTTCTTCAGGTCATCGAAGGAGGGCGCGTCGAAGTGTCTGCGTTGTATCATGCCATCGCGCGTGATCCGCGCCATGCCAACATCATTCTGTTGTCCTGCAACGATGTCCGGGAACGGGTCTTTCCTGATTGGTCCATGGGGTTGCATCAAGGCATGACAGAAAAAACGCGCAGCATCTTCCTGCGGTATTTCGCAACCGATAACCTGAATCCCGAAAGCGTGAATGTCGACAGCTTGCTTGATGTGTTGCAGGATCTGTCAGTCGAGCTGGGCAACGCCTGATATTCCGGCGTTGGACAATAGCATACAAACTCAGACAAAAATCGGTGGAATAAGCGGGGCAATGTCCACGCTTATTTAATCAAATCTGACATATTCGGCGTGTCTGGCTCTGCGACGCAAGCGCTCTGTTTCCTGGTTGGCCCGTGTCAGCCGGGCGTCAGCGCGATTGGCGTGGCGCTTCAGCCGTGCGAGTTCCGTACTGAATATGCGTTCCTGATAGCCCAGTTCGTTTTCGAAATGCCGACGTGACATCCAATAGGCCAGTCCCGCTGTCACTAGAGCCGTGCATAAAACCACGGTGACGAATACCAGAATGGACATGATTTCCCCCTAAATCCTGCGATGACACGTTTAGTTTTGGCCTTGGGCCTTTAGCTGGACGTTGAATTCGACACGCCGGTCGGCATCTTCGTCTGCGTCCCCTTCGCTCAGGGGGGCACGCGATCCGAACCCGACAGCGCGAAAGTTGGTCGTGTCGTACCCTTCGTCGCGCAACCAGGCGATGGTATTGTCGGCGCGGCTCCAGCTGATCTGCATGTTGCGGGTATCGTCGCCCGACGCATCGGTATGGCCTTCCACGACAATCGTGGCGTCCGGGCAATACTGCGCTGCTATGGCAAGGATTGCGACATTATCCATAACAGGTCCGGATGGCTGCACAGCCCCGACCGGGAACATCACACGCAAATCAGCGGCCAGGGATTTAAGTTCGCTGACGCAAACCGGCACGGGTGCGGTTGGCTGGGTCTGTGCCGGGATCAGATTTGCCAAACGCTCGGTTTCGGCCTGCTGCATCTGCAATTCGGCCAAGCGGGTTTCCACCGCTTGCAGTTTATCTTCGGCCCGTGTTGCCGCGGCTTCCAATTGGTTGCGTCGTGTCTCGGCCAGTTCCAGCATCTCTGCATTGGCCTCTATGATGGACGGGTCCGTTTGAACGATGCCATTTGATGCAAGCCCGGGCGCATTTATCGCGCCGCCGGTCGGTTCATGCAAAAACGCCCATGCCGCGACCGTCACACCAGCGCCGATGATCACGGCAGACCCCGTGATAAGCGCAACCAGCTTTTTTCGCCCAAACGTGGCCGGCGTATAGCTGGCTCTGGCAAGGCTTACGCCTGCGCTTCGCAAGGCTTTGGTGGTCGGATTGACAGAGCGGTTGGAGCGTCCCTTGGCGGTCATGAAAAATCTCTTTTACTTGTAAAATGTCACCGACAGTCCATCGTCATGGGATTGAAAATGAATCTGCAAATTCAGCATGCTCGCGGCTTCACGCATCATCTTTTCATGCTCGGCCAGGTTCAGATCGGTTCGGCTGTCGTCGATCGTGACCGCGAGGCCAAGCTCGCACACCATCTGCTGCAGATAGCTTTTCAGCCGATGGGAATAGAAAATACCGTTCATCCAGACCTCGAATCGTCACCCTGCCGAAACACTACACTATGAAGTGCCAAAGCGTCGATATAGCGTAACGGGTTTTCCGGCATACACAATGTTGTATGTGCGTGAAATCTGTGGATATTTCTGAAAATGGCGCTGCGCCGGGCATTTGGCGCAGGCCGAAATCGGTGGCTGGCTTGCGTCCATGTGAACGGAGGGCTAGGGAAAGCGCAACATCGGGCCGGAGGGTGAAATGGACGACTTGCGCGACAAATATCTGGGACTGATTGCCGAGGCAAACGACGAGTCCGCGCTGGAAAACCTGCGCGTGCAGGCCGTTGGCAAAAAGGGCGAGATCAGCCTGAAAATGCGCGAACTTGGCAAAATGACCCCGGAGGAGCGTCAGATCGCGGGTCCGGCGCTGAATGCGCTGAAGGATGAGATCAATTCTGCGCTTTCGGCAAAGAAAGCCGGGCTTGAGGATGCGGCGCTAGACGAACGTCTGCGCGGTGAATGGCTTGACGTGACCCTGCCGGGGCGGTCACGCCGTCATGGCACCATTCACCCGATCAGCCAGGTCACCGAAGAGGTCAGCGCGATCTTTGCCGATATGGGTTTTGCGGTTGCCGAAGGGCCGCAGATTGACAGCGATTGGTATAATTTCGACGCGCTCAACATTCCCGGCCACCATCCCGCGCGGGCCGAGATGGACACGTTCTACATGCACCGCTCGGAAGGCGACGACCGCCCGCCGCATGTATTGCGCACGCATACCTCGCCGGTGCAGATCCGGTCGATGGAAAAGCAGGGCGCGCCAATCCGTATCATTGCGCCGGGGCGTGTGTACCGGGCTGATTACGACCAAACCCATACACCGATGTTCCATCAGGTCGAGGGGCTTGCGATCGACAAGGACATCTCGATGGCGAACCTGAAATGGGTGCTCGAAGAGTTTGTGAAGGCCTATTTCGAAGTGGACGACGTTGAATTACGCTTCCGCGCGTCGCATTTCCCGTTCACCGAACCGTCCGCCGAGGTTGACATCCGTTGTTCCTGGGAAGGCGGTACGCTGAAAGTGGGTGAAGGCGATGATTGGCTCGAAATTTTGGGCTCGGGCATGGTGCACCCCAAAGTCCTGCAAAACGCGGGCGTCGATCCGCGCGAATGGCAGGGCTTTGCCTTTGGCATGGGCATCGACCGCATTGCGATGCTGAAATACGGCATCCCGGACCTGCGCGCGTTCTTCGATTCCGACCTGCGCTGGCTGCGGCATTACGGGTTCAGCGCGCTGGATGTGCCGACGTTGCATGGGGGGCTGAGTGGGTGATTTTAAGCTGGCTGCTGCCTTTTGGCGGGTTTCTCTTAACTCTAGTTGGCTTCGTTTTAGGAAGAACTGTCAGCGAGTCGGAGAAGATTCTGGCGGAGAAGCGGCGGGTCTACGAACACTTTATCACTCAATGTCCTGTTCCAAATGAAGCGTATGATTTGGCCGACGATGAGACAATAAAGACGAGGTCCGAACGACTGCATAAAGCGCAAGGTGCGCTCCTGCTATACGCAGCACCATCTGTGGCGGTTGCTGTCAGCATATATCTAAAAAAATTCTCTGAAGCAGACATGATATTAGGATCTGAATCGCCCCCGCTGCATGACAAATACAAAGAACTGGCACAGGCGCACAATGATATAATTTTGGAAATGAGAAGGGATGCTTTGGCGTGGTCCGCCTTTGGCTATCGTGGGAAAACACGACTACCTACTTTGTCCAGCAACTAAGAAAGTGGCTCTAGATGAAATTCACCCTCTCCTGGCTGAAAAAGCACCTCGACACCACGGCGACCGTGGACGAGATCACCTATGCGCTGACCGATCTGGGGCTTGAGGTCGAAGGGGTCGAAAACCCTGTCGAAAAGCTCAACGCCTTCACGCTGGCGAAAGTCACCCATGCCGAGCAGCACCCGGATGCGGATCGGTTGCGCGTTTGCACGGTTGCGACGGATGAGGGCGACAAGCAGATCGTCTGCGGTGCGCCCAATGCGCGGGAAGGCATTACCGTGGTTCTGGCGAAACCGGGCGATTATGTGCCGGGGATTGATGTCACCTTGTCTGTTGGCAAGATCCGCGGCGTTGAAAGCCACGGGATGATGGCGTCCGAGCGGGAGTTGGAGCTGTCAGACGAACATGAAGGCATTATCGAGCTGCCCTCAGGCGAAATCGGCCAGCGCTTTGTCGATTGGTTGCAGGAAAACGATCCGGCCAAGGTTGATCCGGTGATCGAGATTGCCATCACGCCGAACCGCCCCGACGCGCTGGGCGTGCAAGGGATCGCACGGGATCTGGCCGCGCGTGGATTGGGGACGCTGATCGCCAAGGATGTCGATCCGGTTCCCGCACAGTTTCAGGCGGAGATGTCGGTGTCTATTGATGACGACACACTGGATGGATGCCCGTTGTTCTGCGGGCGCATCATTCGCGGCGTCAAGAACGGGCCAAGCCCCGCATGGCTGCAGGATCAGCTGCGCGCCATCGGATTGCGCCCGATCAACTTTCTGGTCGATGTGACCAATTTCTTCACCTATGACCGCAATCGCCCGCTGCATGTGTTCGACCTGGCAAAAGTGAAGGGCAACTTGCGGGTGCATCGCGCGGCAGGCGGTGAAGACCTGCTGGCGCTGGATGGCAAGACATATACGTTCCAGCCGGGGCAGATGGTGATCTCGGATGAGCAGGGCCCCGAAAGCATTGCCGGTGTCATGGGCGGAGAGGCCACGGGCTGCACAGACGAAACCACGGATGTTTTTGTCGAAAGCGCGTATTGGAACCCGATCCAGATCGCCTATACCGGCCGAGCGTTGAAGATCAATTCCGATGCGCGTTACCGGTTCGAACGGGGTGTCGATCCGGCCTTCACGCCCGAGGGGCTTGAATTGGCTGTGCGCATGATTGTCGATCACGCCGGCGGCGAAGCATCAGAGCTGATTGTCGCGGGGGCTGTTCCGGATGTTAGCCGCGCGTATCAACTTGAACCGGAACGCGTGATCTCGTTGGTGGGTATGGACATCCCCGAAGTCGAGCAGCGCCAGACATTGACCGCGCTTGGCTTTCGGTTGGAGGGCGATATGGCCCATGTGCCGTCCTGGCGCCCTGATGTGATGGGTCAGGCCGATCTGGTCGAGGAAGTGGCCCGGATTGCTTCGTTGACCAAACTCCAGGGCAAACCCCTGGCGCGCACTGATCCAGGTGTGCCAAAGCCGATCCTGTCGCCAATGCAACGCCGTGAACGCGCCGCGCGCCGGACCGCCGCAGCACTGGGTTATAATGAATGTGTGACCTACAGTTTCATCGACAAAGCGTCTGCTGCATTGTTCGGCGGAGGTGACGATGCCTCTATGTTGGCCAACCCGATCAGTTCAGAGCTGAGCCATATGCGCCCCGCTTTGCTGCCCGGTTTGTTGCAAGCCGCCGCCCGCAACCAGACGCGCGGATTTGCGGATATCGCGCTGTTTGAACTGGGCCACGTATTCTCTGGGGGAGAGCCGGGCGAGCAGCATCTGATGCTTGCAGGATTGCTGGTGGGCCGCACTGGGCCAAAAGATGTGCATGGGTCCTCCCGCGTCGTTGATGCGTTTGACGTGAAAGCGGATGCAGAGGCTTTGCTGGCCGCTATGGGTGCGCCGTCCAAGGCGCAAATCCGTCGTGGAGCAAGTGACTGGTGGCATCCGGGCCGTCACGGCGTGATTTGTCTGGGTCCGAAGAAGGTTCTGGGCGTTTTCGGGGAGCTTCACCCACGGGTTTTGAAGGCGATGGATGTTAAAGGGCCTGCGGTTGCCTTTACGCTCTGGCCCGAGGAAATCCCGATGCCACGTAAATCCGGCGCAACGCGTCCGGCGCTGGTGATCAATGATCTGCAAGCCGTAGAGCGCGATTTCGCGTTTGTCGTCGACAGCACGGTGTCGGCTCTTGATTTGGTGAACGCGGCTGCAGGGGCGGACAAGGCGCTTATCTCGGACGTGCGGGTTTTCGACGAATTCATCGGTGGCAGTTTGGGGGATGGCAAGAAATCCCTGGCGATCACTGTTCGGTTGCAACCGACCCAGGCGACGCTGAAAGAGGCTGACATCGAAATGGTCGCCAAGAAAATTGTCGAGAAGGTCGAAAAAGCCACCGGTGGCGTTTTGCGGGGCTAACGTATGAGGTGTCGCCATGTATGACTCTGCAAAGTTCTGGGACAAGACCGCAGACAAATACGCGGCGATGCCGGTCCGCAACCAAGACGCATATGACGCCTTGCTGGACCAGGTCCGCGCCTTTGCAGCGCCCGACAGCACCGTGCTTGAGCTGGGATGCGGGACCGGGTCGACGGCCATCGCCCTGGCCCCAAGCTTTGATCACATTGTGGCAACGGATGTGTCGTCGGGAATGTTGGAAAAAGGCCGTGAAAAGGCGCAGGATCAGCAGGTCGGAAATGTCGAGTTTGTTCTGGCCGACCCGACAGACGCGCCCGCGGGACCGTTTGACGTGGTGCTTGCCTTCAACCTGTTGCATCTGCTGAAAGATCTGGACGGTGCCTTGTCGGAAATTGCCGCGCGGCTCAAACCTGAGGGGGTTTTTGTTTCGAAAACCTTTTGCATGCCCGAACGTCGCGATCTGATCTGGGCCTTGATCACGGTCGGGCTGCCGCTGATGCAGGCCATTGGCAAAGCGCCTTTTTTCGCGAAACTGTCTGCGGCTGATCTCGAAAACGCGTTCACCCGCGCGGGGCTCACGATCGTTGAAAACCACAAAGCGCCGGGCAAAGATCCGCGCCGTACCATTGTGGCACGCCGGTCTGAATGATTTGCATCGGTCGCATTCTGCGATAGGCGTGAAATAGACATAAAAAGGAGAAAGTCATGGGATTGCGTGTTTACCTGTCCGGCGAAATTCACACCGATTGGCGTGAGCAGATCATTGAAGCCTGCGCTGGTCTGGACGTTACATTCGACAGCCCCGTCACTGACCATGCCGCCAGCGATGATTGCGGTGTTGCGATCCTGGGGGCCGAGGACAACAAGTATTGGCACGATCACAAAGGGGCGATGGTGAATGCCATTCGCACGCGGAAGGGCATCGCGGATGCCGATGTGGTGGTGGTTCGGTTTGGCGAAAAATACAAACAGTGGAATGCCGCATTCGATGCGGGCTATGCCAGCGCGCTGGGTAAATCGCTGATCATTCTGCAACAGCCCGAACATGACCACGCATTGAAAGAGGTGGATGCAGCGGCTTTGGCGATGACGCGCACACCGCAGGAAGTGGCGCAGATTTTGCGCTATGTTTTGACAGGGTCACTTCCCGGCTAGGCGTCTTGCGGCAAAGACCCGCAATTTCCCTGTGTCAAAGAGGTTGTCACGTGACAAATGAGAGGGCGGCGTTAACCTATGTCCGCGCTGCAAATTCTCCAGCGGCTTAAATAACGAGGGACGACCTTTATGATTCAGGAATTCAAGGACTTCATCGCCAAGGGCAATGTCATGGATATGGCGGTCGGCATTATCATCGGCGCGGCCTTTACGGCGATTGTCACGTCGCTGGTGGGCGATTTGATCAATCCGATTATCGCGCTTTTCACCGGTGGGATCGACTTCTCTGGCTGGTTCTACACGTTGGATGGCAGCGAACATGCCTCTCTTGCCGCAGCGCAAGACGCCGGTGCGGCTGTGTTTGCCATCGGGAATTTCATTATGGCGGTGATCAATTTTCTGATCATTGCGTTTGTTGTTTTCCTGCTGGTCAAAATGGTCAACCGGATCAAGGAAGCGGCTGAGAAGCCGGATGATGTCGCACCCGAGGTCGAAACGGGCCCGAGTGAGCTTGATGTTCTGCTGGAAATTCGCGATGCGCTGAAAAAAGGCTGATGCGATTGAGGAGGTGTCCGGCGACGTACATCTCCTGACGCGAATGGCCCTGCAGGCTCTGTTTTCCGCTTGGAGAGCTGTTTTGATGGCGACATTTTGATGGGGCATTCAGGTCAGGCGAACATGGTTCAGGATCCGGTCCTTTGGTCTTTTCGACGCTGCCCCTATGCAATGCGCGCGCGGCTTGCGGTGTTGAGTGCGGGTGTTCGGGTCGAGCTTCGGGAAATTCTGTTACGAGACAAGCCGGACGCCTTTGTTCAGACCTCCCCTTCGGCAACTGTGCCATGCCTTGCGGCGCAGAACCGTATCATTGACGAAAGTCTGGACATCATGATCTGGGCATTGAAACAGAACGACCCTGATCGTCTTTTGGAGATGCCGGACGACGCGTGGGGCCTGATCGAAGAAAATGACGGCCCGTTCAAGTTGGCGCTGGATCATACAAAATACGCAATGCGCTATCCCGACCTGGATCGGGATGCCGAGCGTCACAAGGCCGAGACGTTTCTTTTCGCATTGAACCAAAGGCTGGCAGGTCAGAGCCATCTGTTCGCCAACCGTCCAACGCTTGCCGATTATGCGATTTTTCCCTTTGTGCGACAGTTCGCAAATATTGATCGCAATTGGTTCGACGCGCAACCCTGGCCCAATTTGGCAGCGTGGTTGTCGCGATTTACCGAAAGTTCGGCGTTTGATCAGATCATGATCAAACACCCACCCTGGTCATCCAATGCGCCCCCGACGTGGTTTGGCGCATAGGCGGCCAGTTTTCGAATTGCTGAAGTTTACGCCGTTTTCAGCGCCATCTGCGGGGATGTCACGTCAAGCCCAAGTGCTTTGCCGACCGCAAAATAGGTTAATTTACCAGCATGGATATTCAGCCCGTTCAATAGGTGAGGATCATCTTCACAAGCTTGTTTCCATCCTTTGTCAGCAATGGCCAGCATGAACGGCATGGTGGCGTGGCCCAGGGCAATGGTTGATGTCCGTGCAACGGCACCGGGCATGTTTGCAACGCAGTAATGCATGATACCATCCACTTCGTAGATGGGGTCTTCATGAGTTGTGGCCTTGGAGGTTTCAAAACACCCGCCCTGGTCGATCGCCACATCCACCAGAACAGCGCCGGGCTTCATGGTGGCTAGGTCTGCCTTGCTGATAAGCGTGGGGGCTTCGGCACCCGGGATCAAGACCGCGCCCACAACCATGTCGGCCTGAGTGATCAGGTCTGCCACATTTGCCTGACTGGCATAGAGCGTGCGGAAACTGTTGCCGAAATTGTCATCAAGATAACGCATGCGTGGCAATGAGCGGTCAAGCACTGTGACCCGCGCGCCCATTCCCGCAGCGACACGCGCCGCATGTGTGCCCACGACACCACCGCCGATGACAACGATCTGGGCCGGGTTCACGCCGGGTACACCGCCAACCAGCACACCGCGCCCGCCATTTGCCTTTTGCAACGCCCACGCACCCATTTGCGGTGCCAATTTGCCGGCAACCTCGGACATTGGGGCAAGCAATGGAAGGCCGCCATTGGCATCGGTGACGGTTTCATAGGCAATGGCGGTACAGCCCGATGCCATCAGGTCTTTGGTTTGTTCGGGGTCGGGGGCAAGGTGCAGGTAGGCGAACAGCACCTGACCTTCGTTTAGCATCTTGCGTTCCGTTGCCTGGGGTTCCTTGACCTTCACGATCATGTCAGAGCGGTCATAGATGTCTTCGGCGCTCTCTGCGATTGATGCGCCCACAGACTGATATGCCGCGTCTTCAAACCCGGCTTCAACGCCTGCTCCGGCCTGAATCAGCACATCGTGACCATGTGCAATCGCTTCCTGTGCCGCACCGGGCGTCAGACCAACGCGAAATTCCTGCGGTTTGATTTCGGTCGGGCATCCGATTTTCATACACGTCTCCTTGGGGTCTTTTGATCCTGGCTTGGGGCATTCCAACCAAAATTGATCTGGATTTATGAAGCTATTTTCCCCAATGTTGAAAGACTCTTCTAAAAAATCCAACAATATTCGGAGACGTTTATCAACATGGCGCTGGATGACACAGATCGCCGAATTCTAAGAGTGCTGCAACGCAAGGGCCGCATGTCCAACGCGGAATTGGCCGACACTGTGCATCTTTCTGCATCGGCCTGCCATCGACGGGTGCAGCGACTAGAGGTAGATGGGTATATCCGTGACTATGTTGCGTTGCTGAATGCGCGCAAATTGGGCAAGCCAACGACCGTCTTTGTGGACATTACGCTTAACGGGCAAGCCGATGAGACGCTAGACGCGTTTGAAAAAGCTGTGGCGCGGGTGCCGGATGTTCTGGAATGTCATTTGATGGCGGGAACCGCCGACTATATCTTGAAGGTGGTTGCAGAAGATACGGAAGATTTTGCGCGTATCCACCGACAATATCTGACGCGATTGCCGGGTGTGGCTCAGATGCAAAGCTCTTTTGCGTTGCGGACGGTGTTCAGGACCACAGCGCTGCCCGTCTAAGTCAGCCCGTGTCAGATGGGACCGATTTGAAACTTTGGGCATCACTTGTTAAGATTGAGGCTCGAGAGAGGGTCTTTGAAAGGGAGGGCCGTCTCAAATGCACTTCCAAACATGGAGTTCTCATGACTCAGGTCAAAACGGGCGACACCGTCTCGATCCATTACACGGGTACATTGTCTGACGGGGAAACCTTTGACAGTTCAGATGGGCGCGAGCCTCTGGAGTTTGCCGTCGGTGCCGGACAGATCATTCCGGGCCTCGATCAGGCCATTCCGGGCATGTCGGTCGGCGACAAGAAAGTCGTTCAGGTTCCTGCCGATCAAGCCTACGGTCAGAAAGACCCGAATGCCCGACAGGCCGTGCCGCGTGCAGATATCCCGGCAGACATTCCGCTTGAGTCCGGGACGCAGTTGCAGATGCAGACACCAACTGGTCAGGTTGTGCCGGTGATGGTTGTCGATGTCACCGAAACCGAAGTGACGCTGGATGCAAACCATCCGCTGGCGGGCCAGGATCTGACCTTTGCGATCGAGCTGGTCGAGATCAAGGCAGCCTGATGTCGATCTGACATCACGTCAGAATTGAAACGATTTCCTCAATCGCGGTGCGGATGGGGGGATCGTGCCGGGCGTCCTGATGTGTGACCAGCCAGGCTTCGTGCGTCAGGTCGGTCACTGGTTCGGACAGTCTTTCAAGCGTCCCAAGCGTATCGCCGGCAAAAGTCGGCATCAAAATGCGCCCATGTCCGGCCAGCGCAAGGTCAAGACACAGTCGGGGATCATTTGCGATGGTGCGAATTTCCGACCCGCGATGATCGTGCAGCCAACGCTGCGAGGGGACGTTCGGCGGGGTGGCAATATAACCTGTGGCCCCGGCTGTGCCGTATTCCGCATAGTGAACGGTGGCAAGCTGACGGCGCGCCAGCCACGGGTGATCGGGCGGCGCGTTCCGGATTCCAATATCGGCCTCGCGCCGGGCCAGGTCCAGCGCGGCGTTGGCGGCGACGAAATGGGGATGCCAGGATCGGTTCACGTCGGGTTTCAAGGCGAAAGCGATCGCGCGGGATGTCCAGATCCCTGCAGTGATGCGCACCGGGGGTGCCCCGGTTTCTGCAGATTGCCACTTTGCAATCCGCCGCCGGATATCGGCCAAGCCACCAAGTTCGTCCGCCAAAGCGCGCCCATCCGCAGTGAGGGCGTATCCTGCGGGGCCGCGTTGAAAAAGCGGTCGGGACAGCGCGCGCTCTAACGCAGCCATCCGGCGTGACAGCGTCGGCAGGGGCATCCCGGTTGCACGGCTCGCCGCGCTAAGTGATCCGGATTGTGCGACCGTGGCGAAGAGCGACAGATCATCAAGCGACGCATGGGTTTCATTCATGAAACCCATGTTGCCCAGATCGCCGCATCAAATCCAGAATTTTCCAGCGTAAATTAGATGCACTCATTTCAGGAGTGTTACCAATGGACCGTGACCATCGCTTTCCTTGCCAGACGCCACATCCCATCACAGAGCGCGATATCATTAAGGCGCGCGTGCGCAGCTACAAAAAATGGGCCCGCCGCCGGTTCTGGCTTCGCTTGCGGGTGGCCGTTTTTGGCAGACGTCAGTCGCGTGTGCCCGAAAACCGCTCTTGCCAGCTTTCGCGTTCCTCGTCGGTGATCTTGCGGAACGTGACATCCGGAACCGAGAAAGCATGACCCACCTGCAAAGCGGACAGCGCAGACGCCGCATCTGTTGGCCAGGTCGCGTTCTCGCTATGCATCGCGGTCAACAATTGCGCCGACGCGTCCGGAATGAACGGGCTTGAGATCACCGCGTAAAACCGGATCAGATTGAGCGCGGTGCGGATCTGCATCGCTGCGGTTTGCGGATCTTCCTTGAAAGTTGCCCAAGGTGCTGCGTCCTGCAGATATTCGTTACCCAAGACCCAAAGCGCGCGCAGCGCATTGGCCGCTTTGCGGATTTCTATGGCATCCATATGGGCCTGATATTCGGCCAGCCCGCTGTCCAAAGCGGCGCTCAACTGTGCTTCGCGGTCACCGGGTGTGCCGCCATCGGGCACCTCTTCGCCGAACTTGGAACGGCAGAACTTGGTCACACGGGATGCGAAATTGCCCAACACATCCGCGAGATCCTTGTTCACCGACCCCTGAAAGTTTTCCCAGGTGAATTCACTGTCCGAACTTTCGGGCGCGTGGGACAGAAGCCACCAGCGCCAGTAATCGGCGGGCAGGATTTCAAGCGCCTGATCCATGAACACGCCGCGCCCCTGGGATGTGCTGAACTGGCCGCCATCGTAATTCAGATAGTTGAACGATTTGATGTAATCCACAAGTTTCCAAGGCTCGCCGGACCCAAGGATCGTCGCCGGGAAGGACAGTGTGTGGAAGGGCACGTTGTCCTTGCCCATGAACTGCGTGTAGCGCACATCATCGGCACCTTTGTCGGTGCGCCACCAGCGTTCCCAGTCCGCGTTTGTCTTGCCGTTCGCCTCGGCCCATTCACCGGCGCAGGCGATGTATTCGATAGGGGCGTCGAACCAGACATAGAAGACCTTGCCTTCCATACCGGGCCAGTCCTCGGTGCCTTTCTTGACGGGGATGCCCCAGTCCAGATCACGCGTGATGCCCCGGTCCTGAAGACCGTCGCCATCGTTCAGCCACTTCTTGGCGATGGAGGTGGTGAGCACCGGCCAGTCCGTCTTGCTGTCGATCCACTCTTGCAGTTTGCCGCGCATGTCGGACTGGCGCAGGTACAGATGCTTGGTCTCGCGCACTTCCAGATCGGTTGATCCAGAAATCGCGGAACGCGGGTCGATCAGGTCGGTTGGGTCCAGCTGCTTGGTGCAATTTTCGCACTGGTCGCCGCGCGCTTTGTCATAGCCGCAATTGGGGCAGGTGCCCTCGATATAGCGGTCGGGCAGGAAGCGTCCGTCGGCGTTGGAATAGACCTGCTTTTCGCTGACTTCGCGGATCAGGCCGGCATCAGCAAGACGCCCAGCGAAATGCTGGGTCAAGCGGTGGTTCTGTGGGCTGGAGGAGCGTCCGAAATGGTCAAAGGACAGGCGAAAGCCATCTGCAATTTCGGATTGAACGGCGTGCATCTCGCGGCAGAATTCGTCTACCGGTTTGCCGGCTTTGGCGGCGGCCAGTTCGGCGGGTGTGCCGTGTTCGTCCGTGGCGCACAGGAACATCACCTCGTCACCCCGAGCGCGCAGATAGCGGGCGTAAAGGTCTGCGGGCAGTTGGCTGCCCACAAGATTGCCAAGATGTTTGATCCCGTTGATATAAGGGATTGCCGACGTGATCAGATGCCGTGCCATGTGCTGTGCGCCTGCGTTTGGTATAGAGTTTCGGCCGCTTTAACGGATCGTAGGGCTAAGGACCAGTGGGTCAGTCTGTTTCACGACACACCGTATCAATCTGTTCACACAGCCGAAGCAGCGGCAGAGTTTGGCGGATGTGATGGGGCCAGACCGGAATCGCGATATTCGAGCAGCCATGTCCGGGGCGGAGCCATTCGGGCGCGCAGGCGTTCCAGCCTCCATTGATCGCCATCTGCAGTGTGCGCGGGCTGTAGGGACCAGCGTGTTTCGATGCCCGGTGCGCCGCCATTGTCCGGTGTCAGCAACAGCGCAAGCGGTCGGCATTGCCCCATGCCGCAGCCTGTTTCCGCCGCCAGATGCAGACGCCGCACCGGTGTCATGGCAGGTGCCGCGCCAAGATCGCCAATCACAACCGGGGCACAGCCTGCACGCAGGGCTTCCTCCATTGCCCAAAGCAAAGAGGATTCGCGGTCGGCGCGCACGAACAGCACATCTTTGGGAGAGATCAACGCAGACATGCCATCGGGGTTCAGCGTTTCAGACGATTTGGGTGTGGTGATCCAGATCACAGGCGCGCCGACTTGCGCCGCCAGCGCCAGCGCCAGCGTGCGTCGGGCAGAGCCACAAAGTTCGTGTACGCGACCCAAAGTCAGTGTGATGTCCGCATCCCCCAAAGAGACAAAGGGTGCGGGTGTGTGGGGGCGGCGCGACAAAAGGGCGGAAGCGGTTTGCATAGCCGCTGAGTATATATGTTCTTATTTTGTTCTCAAGAGTTTCCATGCAACTTGCACATGGCCTCTTGCCAGTGTCCACTGCACTTGATCTGTTGCGCGAAATCACTTGGTTTCAAAGCAGGGACTTACCTTTTTCGTGTTCACCCTTCTGCGTGCAGTCTTGTTGGCAACATGTATGGCACCCGCTGCTATGGCAGAAGATATCACGGTGTTTGCGGCGGCCTCTCTTGGCGATGCCTTGAACGATGCCGCACAGGGATGGGAGGCCGAAACCGGCCATTCCGTGACCCTTGTTCTGGCTGGAAGTTCCACGCTTGCCCGTCAGATTGAGGCCGGAGCCCCTGCAGATCTCTTTGTGTCTGCGAATGTCGATTGGATGGATTGGCTGGCCGAAGGCAGGCGCGTGCTGCCAGACAGTCAGCGCGACATTGCCTCGAACCGTTTGGTGCTGATCACGCATGATCCGAAGGCCCGGTCCGAACAGGATGTCTCTGAGGCCACTGATCTGGTGGGTTTGCTTGGTGTTGATGGACGACTTGCCATCGCGTTGCCCGAAGCGGTGCCAGCCGGGCTTTATGGCAAAGCTGCTTTGACCAAGCTGGGCCTTTGGGATGATGTTGCCCCGCGGCTGGCCCCGACTGACAACGTCCGCGCCGCGCTGGCGCTTGTTGCCTTGGGAGAGGCCCCTCTGGGCATCGTCTATGCAACAGATGCAATGGCCGAGCCCCGTGTGAGTGTTGCGGGAACATTTGCCGACAATACGCATCCGCCCATCCGATATGCCGCTGCGGTGGTCGCGGACAGTGGCAATGCAGATCTTGCAGATGCTTTTCTGACATGGCTGCTTGCCGAAACAGGACAAGCCGCCATGGCCTCATATGGATTTTTGCCACCAAGAGCGGTTCCTTGATGGCGTGGTTGGGTCCGGACGAATGGCAAGCGGTGGCATTGTCGTTAAAAGTCTCATTCTGGGCGACACTTCTTAGCCTGCCCTTTGGCCTTCTCTGCGCGATGGCATTGGCGCGGGGGCGGTTCTTTGGGCGTGATATCCTGAATTGGCTTGTCCATTTGCCGCTTGTGCTGCCGCCGGTTGTGACCGGGTATCTGTTGCTTTTGAGTTTCGGGCGGCGCGGACCTGTCGGGGCGTTTCTTTTTGACACGTTCGGAGTGACGTTTGCGTTTCAGTGGACGGGGGCGGCTTTGGCCGCGTCAATCATGGCGTTTCCGCTTATGGTACGCGCGATGCGACTGGCGATCGAGGCGGTTGATCCCAAGCTGGAAGAGGCCGCGGCCACATTGGGCGCAAGCCGCGTTCGGGTATTTTCGACCGTGACACTGCCCTTGATCCTGCCGGGGGTCATTGCGGGGGCTGTTTTGGCGTTTGCCAAAGCAATGGGAGAGTTTGGCGCAACGATCACGTTTGTCTCGAACATCCCTGGAGAGACGCGCACCGTGCCATCCGCGATTTACGCTTTTTTGCAGGTGCCCGGCGGCGAAAGTGCAGCCTTGCGGTTGGTGGCAGTTGCCGTTGTCATCGCAATTGGCGCATTGATCTTGTCTGAATGGTTGTCCCGCCGCGTGGCCAAACGGATTTCCGGCGCGTGACTGTATCGATCGATATCGCGCGCGATTTGGGCGGTTTTCGCCTTGAGACGCGGTTCGCTGCGCCAGAGGGGGTGACGGTTCTCTTTGGACGGTCGGGAAGCGGCAAAACAACCGTGGTGAAAACCATCGCCGGCCTGCTGACGCCGGATGCCGGGCGCATTGCTGTCGGGGGTCGGGTTCTGTTTGACACAGACGCCCGCTTGAATGTTCCGGTGCACAAAAGACGGCTTGGCTATGTGTTTCAGGACAGCCGATTGTTCCCCCATTTAAGTGTGCGCCAAAATCTGAGCTATGCCGCGCGGGTCCGCGGTCGGGAGGGGCCACAAGACAATGATGTGGCGGATTTGCTAGGCATCACACATCTGCTGGACCGCAGGCCCCATGCGCTTTCGGGTGGCGAATCCCAAAGAGTGGCGATTGGCCGTGCCTTGTTGTCCGAACCGGACATGCTTTTGATGGACGAGCCTTTGGCGTCTTTGGATGGTCCGCGCAAAGCCGAGATCCTGCCGTATCTCGAAAGACTGCGAAGCGAGACCGGGCTGTCCATTCTTTATGTAACCCACAACATGGCCGAGGTGGCGCGTCTGGCGACACATATTGTTTTGCTGGATGAGGGCAAAGTTGTTCGATCCGGTGCTCCTGCGGATCTTTTGACCGACCCGGAAATGGTGCGTGTTTTTGGTATCCGCGATGCGGGGGCGGTGTTGTCTGCCAAGGTGGTGGCACAGCCGCTGGACGGGATCAGCGAATTGAAAGTATCAGCAGGGCGGTTGTTTCTGCCCGCCGTCGATGCGCCGGTCGGAGCGCAACTTCGGGTTCGGATTCTGGCGCAGGATGTCATGCTCTCCTCGCATCGCCCCGAAGGGTTGTCTGCGCTCAACATCCTAGCGGTGCGGGTTCTTGCGGTGCGTCGGGGCGAAGGCCCCGGTGTCATCGTCCAGATGCAGGCCGGAGACGACCGGTTGTTGGCGCGGATCACCCGTCGCAGTGCCGACGCGATGGGGATTGTCCCGGGGGCAGAGTGCTTTGCGGTGATGAAGTCGGTTGCGGTGTCGCAGACTGACATTGCCGTCGGCTTGCAGAGCGGGCTTTAACCGCTAGGGTGCGCGGCACGAGAATGAGGGACCTCACAATGAAAATGAACCGACTGGGCAAAACCGACCTCATGGTGTCTGAACTTTGCCTTGGTACGATGACATTCGGCACACACACCTCAGAGGCTGATGCGCATACCCAGATGGAGATGGCGCTGGATGCGGGGATCAACTTTCTTGATACAGCCGAAATGTACCCTGTCATCCCAATCGCGAAAGAAACGATCGGACTGACCGAGGATGTTCTGGGCAACTGGTTTGCCCGGACCGGGCGTCGTCATGAATGGATCGTTGCGACCAAACATTCAGGCGAGGGCATGGAGCATGTTCGGAATGGCGCGCCGATCTCGTCCGAGACTGTGCCTGCGGCGGTCGACGCGTCGCTCAGGCGGTTGCAGACGGATCATATTGATCTCTACCAGCTGCATTGGCCCAATCGCGGGTCTTATATGTTCCGACAGAATTGGGCGTTCGATCCATCCCATCAAGACCGAAACGCGACCTTGCAACACATGGCTGACGTGCTGGGCGCGTTGGGCCGAGAGGTCGAGAAGGGGCGGATACGACATATTGGCATGTCAAATGAAAGCGCCTGGGGAACAACGATGTGGCTTCGGGTTGCCGAAGCAATGGCCGGGCCGCGCATCGAAAGTCTGCAGAACGAGTATTCGCTGTTATGTCGGTTGGCGGATACGGATCTTGCCGAGATGATGATCAATGAAGAGGTGTCGCTCTTGCCTTTCTCGCCCTTGGCGGCGGGTCTTTTGACCGGCAAGTATCAGGACGGGACGGTGCCTGGCGGGTCGCGCATGGCGTTGAATGGCAATCTGGGCGGTCGCAAAACCGAACGCGCCTTTGCTGCGGTCGACGCCTATGCACGCGTGGCGGCTGATGCCGGATTGGACCTTGCCCAAATGGCGCTGGCCTGGTCAGCGCGACGGCCGTTTGTGGCGTCTTCGATCTTTGGAGCAACAACAACAGCGCAGCTTGAAGCGATTTTGCCTGCCGCAGATATTACGCTTGGTTCGGATGTCATAGCGGCGCTGGATGAAGCGCATAAAATGCATCCGATGCCGTTCTGATCCTGTACCAAGACCCAAGAACATATTTGGTCAATTGCGTTTCGATCTGGAAACTGGGTCAGTTTGCACAGGGTGCCGTCACTTCACGCCAAAGACTTGCGAAGCGCCTCAATATGATCTGAAAACCCACGTGCCGTGATATGGGCATTGCGTACCAGATGATCAAAATGATCCGAAAATGCGCGCACACGAGGCGTGTCGCGAAAGGCAAGGTAGTTGCGACCGACATAAATCACAGCAAGCAAAGGCCCGAATACGGTGATAGGCGCTGAATACAGCCGCCGGGCATCAAACAGATACAGCCGCATCCGGGGGTACAAGGCCGTGCCAAGTTCCAGCCAATGCTCAATCTGCTGGGCGCGGATATCTTTCGCCAACCCTGCGTAATAGCCGGTGCCTTCCACAAAGCTCTGCACTTCGAACAGCGGCATTGCGATTTCATAATCCGATTGGGATTGCTGCATCCAGTCCAGTCGCTTTGCAGAGGCGGTGATCGCTTCGGACGCGGTTCGACCCAGATGCGGGCCATATTCCCATTCAAGAACGGCGTGGGTTTTCAGCATGTCGGGCAAGGCCGCAGGCACATGACGTATCTTGTAGCCGTCTGCTTCGCGGTGCCAATTATAGATTTGTTCATCAATCAGCGCTCGGGGCGCGTCTGTCAGCGTCAGCGCATTGGCCATCAGATCGGCGGCGGTTTCGGGATGTTCGGCAAGGCCTAACAACCAATCTGCCGATACGCCAAGCGCTTCTGCACAAGCCCCGACCATCTGGGCATTCGGCAAACGCGCCGCATCGTCGCGCAACAACTGAGAGATCGTCGAGCGATCAACACCGGTCATTCGCGCCAGCGCGCTTTGGTTCGACCCGGCCTGCTGGATCGCGCGGTTCAGGCGGGTGCGGAAAAGATAAGCGCGGCGGCGTTTGTCCATGACCAAAACTGACACATGGGGATAAAAAACACCAGTTTGGAAAATTGTGCACCATTTTCAGAATTCTGGCGGCACGGTGGAGCGCTTAAATATGAGACAAATCACAACACTGGCGATCCCATGACCAACAGGCGGAATTTCCGAGTGTCCGAGCTGACGCGTCGGGCAGAATGGCCGACGCTTCTTGTTCTTGCCCTGACTTATCTACTGTGGGGCGGTGCCACGGTCTGGGTTGCCGACTGGTCGGTGCCTTTGGCCGTGGTGATCTGCACTCTTGCTGGCACGCAGCATTCGTCCTTGCAGCATGAGGCATTGCACGGACATCCTTTTCGCATCCCCGCCTTGAACGCGGCGTTGGTGTTTCCTGCGCTGACGCTTTTTGTGCCATACCAGCGCTTTCGCGACACCCATCTTGCGCATCATCAAGACGAGGCTTTGACCGATCCCTATGACGATCCTGAAACCAACTACCTTGATCCGGATATGTGGATCAGAATGCCCGCGTGGCGGCAGGGTGTGTACCGGTTGAACAACACCTTGGCCGGGCGGCTTTTGCTGGGCCCAAGCCTTGGGCTCATCGCCTTTCTACGCTCTGAGGCACGCTTGATCCGGGCGGGGGATCACCGGGTTCTGATTGGCTGGATTTGGCATCTGCCCGCCGTGGCGATCGTGCTGTGGTGGATGATTGTCGTGGCGGGGATGCCGATTTGGGCATGGGCGCTGTCTGTTTACGGGTCTTTGTCGCTTCTTAAGCTCAGAACCTATCTTGAGCATCAGGCGCATGACCGCACATTGGCGCGCACGGCTATTGTTGAGGAACGTGGGCTGTTTGCCTTGCTCTTTCTGAACAACAATTTGCACGCGGTGCATCACATGTATCCCGGCGTGCCGTGGTATGTGCTACCCGCCGTGTATCATTCCGGAAAGGCGGATGTTCTGGCCGGAAATCTTGGCTACAGATACCGGACGTATTCCGAGATATTCAGAAAACACCTGTTCCGGGCAAAAGACCCGGTGCCTCATCCGATTTACCGTCATGGACAATCTCGCTGACCTCACGCCATAGAGGCGCATGGAATTTTGGATTGTTGCGAGTGTTGCCGCCGCGCTGTTTCAGACGGCGCGGTTCATGTTGCAAAAAGTGCTGAGTATGGACGTGCTGAGCACCGCAGGGTCGACTTTTGCCCGGTTCGCCTATTCGGCTCCAGCCGCCGTTTTGCTGACGGGTGTCTATTTGCTTTACTCGGGTACGTCGTTTCCGCGGCTCACCGCATCTTTCTGGACGTTTGCACTGCTTGGGGCGATTTCGCAGATTCTGGCGACGGCCTGCGTGGTTGCGCTTTTTCGTCAGCGAAACTTTGCAGTTGGGATCACGTTTAAGAAAACCGAGGTCATTCAGGCCGCAATTGTGGGTGTAACACTGTTCGGCGACACCATATCGCTGGTTGGGTGGGGCGCGATCCTGATCGGTTTGCTTGGGGTTTTGTTGCTGTCCAGGGGGGCCGGATCGCATGGGATTTGGGCAAGCCTGACCAGCCGCGCGACTGTGCTGGGGCTGACATCCGGATTTCTGTTCGCCTTGTCCGGCACAACCTATCGTGCGGCATCGCTGGACATCGCCAGCGACGACGCGTTGGTACGCGCATCGGTGACATTGGCCTGCGTGACCCTGTCCCAGTTTTTGGCGATGTCCCTGTGGCTGCGATGGAAAGAACCGGGTCAGGTGACGGCCGTGTGGCGCGCGCGTTCGGTGGCCGTCTGGGTGGGGCTGACGTCGATGGCCGGGTCATTTGGATGGTTCTTGGCCTTCACGTTGCAAACCGCGGCTTATGTGAAAGCGGTCGGTCAGATCGAGCTGGTCTTTTCGATGCTGGCGTCTGTCTTGTTTTTCAAAGAGACGATCACCTTGCGCGAATTTGCCGGGATTGGCTTTCTTGCGCTGTCGATCCTGACATTTGTCTGGGTGATCTAATCCGGCATGGGATGTCCGCGAAGACGCAGGAAAAGACTTTCTTCGTCATCATTGCGGAAAAAAGGAACGGATGCAGGCGGGCGAGGGTCGGCGGCGCGGGCCGCGACCTCGGCAAGCACCACTTCGGTGATGAACGGCAAATCAAAACTGCGCACCTTGTCCAGTGCGATCCATTGAAGATGCGCAAGCTCGTCTGACGCGGCTGAAAAATCATCCGGGTCCGTGGCCAGATCATCGGCATCCAACAGGAAAAACCGCGCGTCAAAGCGGCGGGGCCGACCGGGTGGGGTGATGGCGCGGAAGACGAATTGCATCGGTGCAGCAAAGGGCAAGTGACCCATAGACGCAAAAGCCCGCCAGTTTTCAGGCGGGTCCGGCCATGTTCCGCTCCGCCCCAGGATTTGTCCGGTTTCTTCCCACAATTCCCGGATGGCTGCCGCCGCCAAGGCTGGCGCGCAATTGGCGGGTGCATCATCGGCCAGTCGGTTTGCGCAAAGCGGTGTCAATGGCTGTGCAAAAGGCACCATCGCGTCTTCGGGATCAACAGCACCGCCGGGAAATACGAATTTGTTCGGCATGAATGCCGCTTTCGCACCACGTTGTCCCATCAACACATGGGGATTGCTGGCTCGATCGCGCAAAACGATGACCGTAGAGGCGTCTCGAACGGCTGATTTGTCGATCACATCTTGTTTTTGCATCGCTGACCTCTTGTTGCCAGTCTGGTTATCCCGAAGTCGGCCCAGCAAACCCGTGCATATGGCGTGACCATTGAAATGCCACGACAGCGCCCTTCAACCTGGGCAAAAGGTAGAGCGTCAGCCCGACACAGCCAACCGCAAAGATCGTGAACAGAACCATGGGCTCGGGCCGGAAATTGACAAATACAATGTGCAAAAGCGGTGCCATCAGGTGGCCGACAATCAGGATTGCCAGATATGCGGGGCCGTCATCGGCGCGATGATGGTGCAGCTCTTCGCGGCAGACCGTACAGCTGTCGCGGACTTTCAGATAGCCGCGCATCAGTGGGCCACTGCCGCAATTGGGGCATTTGCGCCGCCAACCACGCCGGAGCGCGGGCCAGGTTGGGCGTTCGTCTTCTGTCGTTAGTTCGTTAATCATGGTGTCCCTCTCCCGTGCGTTAAATGCCGCGTGCGATGTAGAATTCACAGTCGCCAAACTGTCCTTGCGTCTGGATGTCGCAAATCACGCGCCTGTGATGAAATAATGTCCGACCCAGCGACGGAAGTGCCGCCGGTCTTCGTGAAACGTAGTGGATCGCAAGACAACAAGAGCTTGTGCACCCATTACATCGTCAAAGCCGGCCAGAGTGCCGGTTCCTGAAAGGAAAAACCATGAAAACGAGCACGTATATTTCGACCCTGATTGTGGCAGCACTTTTGACCACTGGTGGCGCGATCTCTGTCGCGGCACAGGAGGCAGGATCGCGTGAGGACCGCCGCGCAGAGATGTTTGCGGACCTGGACGCTGACGGCAATGGCGTGGTCAGTGCCGAGGAGTTCGCAGCGGGTGTTGGTCTGTTTGGCCGCGCGGATGCCGATGGCAACGGATTGCTGACTGCCGAAGAAATTGCAGCCAGCAATCAGGATCGGGCAGAACGCCGGGCCGCCCGGATGATCGAGCGGCTCGATACCAACTCTGACGGCATGTTGTCACAAGAGGAAGTCACGGCGCGACGGAGCCCGGCGCAGATGTTTGATCGTCTGGATGCCAATGATGACGGCGAGGTGTCAGCCGAAGAGTTTGCCGATGCCCGCATGGATCGGCGCGGCGGCAAGCATCATGGCTGGGGCCATGGCAAAGGCGGTGGCAAACGCCACGGCAATCGCTGACTGACGCCAGTTACGGGCGGTGCGGGTGCATCGCTCGTATCCGGTGATAGAGTATCGTCAAGAACCAGGTAGCGCGATGATATGACCCAAAGCCCGACTGATCCTGCTGCAGAGGCGGCATTGCTTGCGGCCTATGCCGCAGGTGACAGTGACGCTGCGCGGGCTTTGGCATCGACCTATCTGCCGATGGTGTACGCACATGCGTATCGGATGTTGAACGATAGGGCAGAGGCCGAAGATGTGGCACAGGAAACCATGCTGCGCCTTTGGAAACACGCACCAAGCTGGGATAGCGGCGGTGCCGCGTCTCTTCGGACTTGGATGTACCGGGTGACTGCCAACCTGTGCATCGACCGGTTGCGAAAAACGCGCCCGGACGGGTTGCCGCCAGACCTTGAGATTGCGGACACTCGTCCGAGTGTTGAGGTGCAGATGCAGAATACGGCCAGACATATGGCGCTTGAAGATGCGTTGATGCAGTTGCCGGATCGACAACGCCAGGCCGTGGTGCTGCGTCACATAGATGAATTGGGCAATAGCGAGATTGCCCAGATCATGGATATTGGTCCACGCGCGGTCGAAAGCTTGACGGCGCGTGGCAAACGGGCGCTGACCGCGCTGCTGAGCGACCAACGCAAGAATTTGGGATATACAGATGACACAGTCGGGACCTCCTGAAGACACAGCGCTTGAGGCGCTGTTTGCAAAAGCCCGCGACACGCCACCGCGTGTTCCGGATGCCTTGATGGCGCGTGTGATGGCGGATGCTGTGGCGGAAGCCCCAAAGCGTGCCAGGTTTCGGCGGTGGCGTCAGCTGCTGGATGGGGTGGGCGGATGGCCTGCCATGGCAGGTTTGGCGACAGCGGCGTGTTTCGGCATCTGGACTGGCGGTGTGTTGTCAGACGACCTGATCTGGACCTTTGGCTATACCGAAGTCGCGTCGTTTGATTTCGGCGACGACCTTGGCGCATTTGATATGCTTTTGGTGGATGGATAAGATGGACAACACAGCACGCACCGCCAAAACGCCGCTTTGGATGCGGATAACTCTTTTTTGCTCACTGGCATTGAACCTCTTGGTTGCGGGTGTTGTGGTCGGAGCAATGGTCTTTGGCGGCCCGTCGCGTCATTCAGACATGCCGCGACCGGACAGCGCATCCATCTTCACCCGCGCGCTTGATCCCGAAGATCGCAAAGCCGTGCGCGACCAGTTCGTGTCGCACATGCATAGGCAAGGCCGGGATCGCGGCGCAATTTTTTCGGGGATACAGACAGGGCTGGCCAGCTTGCGGACAACACCGTTTGACGAAGCGGCGTTCCTTGCCGCCATGGCGGATCACACGGATCGCCGCGCCAAACGGGACGCTTTCGGTCGACAGGTATTGGCGGCACATATCGCAAAGATGACCGAGCAGGACCGTCTTGCATATGCAGATCGGGTCGAGCAGCAGCTTAACAAGTGGACCAAACGCATTCGGGACTGAAACCGCCTATCCGATGTTTCGGCTGGGCCCGGCCGGAGGCAGGTGCTTGCGCACCAGAAAATCCTCGGCGGTGGCGCTGCTCAATCTGTTGCGACCTGACTGTTTCGCACGGTACAAGGCGGCATCGGCGGCGCGGGTCAATTCGGATGTCGTTTTTCGATCCATTTTGCCCGCATAAGCAAGGCCAATGCTCATCGTCGGTCGGACATGTGGCCCTTCGTCCAGCCCCAACGGCGTATCGGCAACGGCTTTGCGCAGCCGCTCGGCGATTTGATGGGCTTCGGCAAAGACGACACCTGGCAAGGCTACGATAAATTCTTCGCCGCCAAACCGCGCCAGCATATCGCCTTTGCGCACATTATCTGAAAGCACTGACGCGATATGGGCAAGGATCGCATCACCAATTGGATGGCCATGAGTGTCATTGAATCGTTTGAAATGGTCGACATCCAGAAGAAGAATGGCAAGCGCTTTGGAACGGTGTTCAGATGCACGGTCAAGTTTGTTCAGGAAATCATCCGCAAATCGTCGATTGTTCAGATTGGTCAGGGCATCGGTATACACAAGTTCGCCAAGTGCATTAACCGCTTTGCGGCGCTTGTCCTTTTCGCGTTTACGCTGTGCAAGACGCTGTACCCGCAGGATCAATTCCGGGGATTTCGCGCTGACCGTCAGGTGATCGTCCGCGCCAAGATCAAGCGGAGAAGGGACGTGAATGTCGTTTTCGGTGACGAACAAAACACTGCTGTCGCGGCTTACGGGATGGGATCTTAGGGCAAGCAACGTGTCACGGGCCTCATCCGGCAAACCGTCTTCATAAAGGATAAAGACATCTGTGTCAGGTTCAGGCGCACGCCGCGCTTCAAGTGCAGACGACGTGCAAATGGACAGGCTGTTTACGGCCTCAAGCGCCGCGATCTGACCGTCGCGGTCAAGATTGGGGTCGGTATGAACCACCGTTGTGCGCACACTGCCCTGAAACGGGGCCGCGGCCTCTGCCAGCCCCAGAGCCGCTGGCATCGGGGCAGGTGTCATGGTGTCGGCAAACCCGTGGCGGTCCCGCATGATGCTGCGGATGCGGGCACGCAGATCAGATCGGTCTGCGCCATACTCAACAAGGTCATGCGCCCCTGCGGTCAAAGCGCTGACGCGGGCAGAATGGTTTTCACACGGAACGGCCACCACAACCGTTGTCAGCTGCGTCTGCGTGTTGGATCGCAGCTTTTTGCAAAGCTGGGGCAGTTTCAGGCCCGGAAGGTCATAGGCCAGAATGGCAATTTCGGGTGGGTTTTCCTGGATGCGGGTCAGACCCTCCAGCAACGTTGCGGCCACTTCAACCGCATAGACCTCTCGGTCCAGCTGGGCACAAAGCTGAATCCGGCGGTTGGACAGCGCATCTATGATGAGAACGTGACCGGCCACGGAAGCTCCAGAAAAGGACAGCGTTAAGACTTTGATCACCAATTCTTTGCGGGTATTGGTTAAAAAAGGGTTTGGGAAACAATTAAAAATGACACTTTCTCAGGATATGGTTGAGCAGGTGGCCTTGAAGGCCATTGTATGGCTTGCGGGAAATGATGAGCTTTTGCCGGTGTTCATGGGATCGACCGGCGCAGACGAGGCTGCGTTCCGCGAAAACCTTGGTTCGCCTGAATTTCAGGCATCGGTTCTGGATTTTATCATGATGGATGACGCATGGGTTATGGCGTTCTGTGACGCGCATGATTTGCCTTATGATCGCTTGATGCAAGCCCGCGGCGTGCTGCCCGGCGGTGCGCAGGTGCATTGGACATGACGGCCATGCGCTCTGCCGGGATTGAGGCGCTGCTGTTTGACAAGGACGGCACGCTTTTTGATTTCGAGGCAACCTGGGGCGTCTGGGCGGCAGGTTTGTTGTTAAGGCTTGCAGACGGAGATCTGGGCCGGGCCGCTTATCTGGGCGATATCATCGGGTATGATTATCACAGGTCAAAATTCCTGCCCGACAGTTTTGTCATTGCCGGAACGCCAGATGATCTCGTCACTGCCTTTGCGCCCGAGTTTCCGTCCCATTCCCGGCAAGAGCTGATCACTATGATCAACGATCAGGCCGAAGATGCGCCAATGACCGAAGCGGTGCCGCTTGATCCTTTGCTGCGCCAATTTGCCGGGCATGGCTTGCGTCTGGGCGTTGCAACCAACGATGCGGTCCGTCCGGCCTACGCGCATTTGGATGGTGTCGGTGTTCGGGATCATTTCGATTTCATCGCGGGCTCTGACAGCGGCTTTGGTGCGAAACCCGAGATTGGCCAGTTGACGGCATTCTGCGATGCGGTGGGCGTGGCCCCCAGAGACACGGTGATGATCGGAGACAGCACGCATGATCTGCTGGCGGGTCGCGCTGCGGGTATGTGGACGGTTGCGGTGCTGACAGGGCCAGCCGATACTGACGCCCTGAAAGATCATGCCGATGTTGTGTTGCCCGATATCGGCCATTTGCCAAGCTGGCTTGGTTTGGATTGATGCGTCCGTAAGACGCCAAATGCGACGGAACCGGTCGCGCTCCGGCAGTATCAAACAGTGTACGAGTGCCTTTCTGGGTGCGATAGCGCAGAAGCATATGATAGGCGAGACGGCACTGCCAAGACGCCGGAATGATGGCTGATTAGCGCATATCATGCGTGGCGATGCCTCGGTCAACGAACAAATGCCCTGGAGCCTGCCGGTAAACATAGATCGGCCGATGAAACCGTTATGCGAAGAGGGCGTCGAACGCATTCACGCGGCGGCAACAGTCATTCTAAAAGACTTTGCACCACCCGACATAGACGGCGCGATCCGCGAAAAGCTGGCAGATTTCGTCGCGCGGCGTACAATCGAAGGCAGCCCGCCAACAGGTGTCTAAAACTTGAAGTGTTTGCGGATTGTTAAGGCCATCATGCCAATGTGCAGGCGTTTAACGGGTTTTGACGCATGCATGGTTTGATTTTCCGAACGATCGAGGCTTTTGTCACAGACGGTTTCGGTTCTGAGCGATGGGAAAATGCACTTGCTTTGGCAGGTCTGCAAGGCACGTCGTTCGAAGCGATGTTCCAGTATGATGATGCCTATCTTCCAAAGGTTCTGGATGGATGCGCAGTCAGCCTTTCGCGAACGAAATCCAGTATTCTTGAAGATATTGGAACCTATCTCATTACCCGCCAAAACTATGCTTCGATCCGTCGCCTCATGCGGTTTGGCGGGGACACATTTGTCGAACTTTTGCTCTCTCTTGACGATCTTCCTGGCCGCACGCGTTTGGCGGTCTCTGGGCTGGATTTACCGCAAATCACGGTGCGGGAACACACACCGATGACCTTTACGATCTATTGCAAACCCGGTCCAAAGGGGTTTGGCCATGTCCTTGTCGGCCTTTTGAGGGCAATGGCGGATGATTATGGCGCGCTTGTTGTGGTCGAACATCAGGGCACCGAAGATGGCTGCGAAATCATCAATATAACTGTGATCGACACCTGCTTTGCGGAAGATCGGGGGTTTTCGCTGGCAACGACGGCAACGGGGGGCGCACTATGATCTCTGCTTATGATCTGCTGGCGCAATTGCGGCCCTTGCACATAAGTCTTTGCAAAGCGGGGCATATTGTGCAGATTGGTCATGGCTTTTCCAAGCTGAGCGATCAAGATATCTTGGGGCGTCGCTTTTGGGACGCCTTTCATGTGCTGCGCCCGTTCCATCCAACAAATCTGCCCGAACTGCAGGGGCTAAAGGGACAGACCTTGCGCCTTCACTTGCGACGCGAACCAGAAATTGTGTTGCGGGGCCAAGTGATTGCTGATGGTGCCGGTGGTGTGATCATTGATGCGTCCTTCGGAATGGCCGTTGTCGATGCGGTGCAGCGGTTCGGACTCACTGCTCAGGATTTTGCGGTCAGCGACCTTGCTGTGGAATTGCTTTTTCTCCAAGAGGCCAAATCAAGTGCGATGTCGGCGTCATTCAGTTTGAATGCCCGTCTGGATGGTGCGCGACGCGCTGCCCTAACCGAAGCGCATACCGATGTATTGACAGGTCTTCACAATCGCCGCGCGCTTGACACTGCGCTCGCGCGGCTCAACCAAACCGACACAAGCTATGCGGTCCTTCACTTGGATTTGGACAGATTCAAACAGGTAAATGATAATTGGGGGCATTCCGTCGGGGATATCATTCTCAAACACGCGGCCAGCATCATCCGGCAATCTACGCGACAGGATGATCTCTTGGTCCGCGCTGGGGGCGATGAATTTGTTATTGTCTGCCCCGGGCTTGAGGAGCACGCTCGTCTGATGAAACTGTCCTATGACGTGATTGGCCGGATATCCGAACCGCTTGATATTGAGGGCAACCAGATTGAAACGGGGGCCAGCATCGGTGTCGCCAGCAGCGACCAAAAAGGCAAAATGCCCGGGCATCGCATCCTTGAACGAGCAGACATCGCGCTTTATGCCGCAAAAAGGCTTGGGCGGGGGCAGGCGATGGTCTGGACCCCCGAACTTGGCGAAAAGCTCAATCAAATGAACCTTCCGAACCCGATAATCCGATAAACAAAACAGCTTCACACTTGTGTCCCTGCAGAGGGTCGCGCAGTCTGGCCATATGATTATGCTTCAGCGTTTCCTGATAATTTTTTGTCTGATCTTCGTCGCCAGCGCGCCGCTCTTGGTATCTGCGCAATCAAATGAACAGCCCAGCGGTACCATCGCGGTGGAAGACAGCGCCGAACAGGACGCTGCCATTGCCACACGTATCCGCGAAATTCTGACGCAACTGGACGGCTATGACGATGTCACCGTCACCGTCAGCTCTGGCATCGTGACACTCAGGGGGACCGCCATAGACAGCTCTGCTGTTGCACGTCTCAATGAAATCGTGGGTCGCGTCGAACGGGTGGTCGCCATTGAAAACCAAGTTCAAGAAACGACAGATGTTGCTCAAAGACTTGATCCCGCAATCGACCGCTTTCGCGCGCGATCCGAGCAAGTCATCAACTATCTGCCATTGGCGGGCATTGCGATTGCGGCCTTCGCACTTGTGGTTGTCTTAGGTTTCACAATCGCCCGGTTGCAAAAGCCTTGGGCGCGTTTGGCCCCGAACGCATTTATTGCTGATATTTACCGTCAGGTGATCCGCATCGCCTTCATCGTGGCGGGACTCGTCATCGCGCTGGATATTCTTGGTGCAACGGCCTTGCTGTCAACCATTCTGGGTGCGGCCGGTATTATTGGCCTGGCGATCGGTTTTGCCGTGCGTGACACCGTTGAAAATTTTATCGCCTCTATCATGTTGTCCATTCGCCAACCCTTCCGGCCGAACGATACGGTGGAAATCGAAGGTGATGTCGGCATGGTCATTCGCCTGACCAGTCGGGCCACGATATTGCTGAGTTTTGACGGAAATCATATCCGAATTCCCAACTCCACGGTTTTCAAAAGCCGTATCGTGAATTTTAGCCGTAATGATGAGCGCCGTTTTGTCATTGACCTTGGTGTGGCCTACGACACTGATCTGGCACATGCTCAGGATTTGGCATTGCGTACTGTGGCCGGCTTGCCATTCGTGATTGACGAACCTGCACCTGCCGTCTGGATCGAAGAGCTTGGCGACAGTGCGGTTGTCATTCAGGTGGCCGGGTGGATTCGCCAACACGAGAGCAACTTCCTGAAAGCGCGCAGCGAAGCGTGGCGATTGTGTATGGCGGCGTTTGAGGATGCGGGTATTGTAATGCCAGAAACCACCTTGCGCGTTTTGGGCGTCGACAGCGTGGCCACCGGATCGGCCTCGTTGACGTCTGATCGTGACCTCCGAGGCACCAAGAAAGATTCAGGTGACACCGTCGCTTCGAAGGTCTCCGTTGGTGACGTAAATGCGGTCATGGACCAAGAATTATCTCGAATTGTCGATAACGAGCGGGCCGAAAAAAAGGAAGATGATCTGCTGCAGCGCGATGCTCCGGAAGAGTAGTGCATTTTTTCGCGGCAGAGGTCTTGATCCCGCTTTTGTAGCCGCGTAAAGACCGCATCACGGTTGGGGTGTAGCCAAGTGGTAAGGCAACTGTTTTTGGTACAGTGTACCGTAGGTTCGAATCCTACCACCCCAGCCAGTAATTCCTGACATGACAGTTACAGTCTTTCAACGGACCGACCGGGCGTAAAATGCTCCTGTTTATGCCCCCGCTATGCGAACTGTCATGACGGTTCTCAAGGCTGTTATCTCCCCTCTCGGGTATAGGTCTAAGCAATGGATAACTGCTAAAAGATGATCACCCACGAGAGGAGGAGTCTGAGAAGGAAATCCTAAAAGGGGGTATCTGGCTAGGGGACCCTATACCTCCCCCGAGACTGCATGGTATGGCCTCTTCCCTGTAGACGTGTCGCGTCTTGGTGCCGCTTGACGGACTTGTTCAGGCCACTTTCCAATCGAAGATGAGAGGCGCCTTGCCATCCAAACCGTTCCGTCTTTCTCAAAAGGGCCAGTGGTGTCTAGCTGTCGTCACCAGGGAAGCCGAGGATGAGGTCTGCGGCAGGAAGCAAATAGCGGCAATGTCTCCGATCCTGAGGACAATTCACCGACTTGGCCAAACAGAACATCAGCTTAAACACAATTCACGCAAGCGATCCTCGGCCATCATATAAGGATCGCACGGGCTGAAAGGGCCAATCACCGCTTGCGCGCGTCTGTCGGGGTCATTTCAAAACGCCGATAGAATGTTCTGTTGAAATAGGACACATCACTGAAACCGCAATCAAAGGCAATTTGGCTGATGTGCAACGTATCAAATCGTTGATCCAGCAGCTTTTCCCGCGCCATGACAAGCCGTGCTTCGAGGAGCAGCGATGAAAAGGTCTGGCTGACCTCGGCAAACAGCTTGCGCAGGTAGCTTTCGGAAACCTTGAATTCGCGGGCAAGTTCGGCGATCCGGAAATCTGGTCGGTGTGCATTCTTGCGAATGGCACAAATCGCGGCCAGCCGACGCGCAGCGCGAACGCCGCGATCCTGCGCAACCAGCCAGGCGTCGCGGTTGGCACCGATCGCAAGGGACGCCAGATCAAGCACGTGTTTGTTCATCACGGATCGCGCAGCAGCAGAGCCGCCATCCTGCAGGGCCATCATCATCCGGCAATATCCCGCAAGAAGCCCCAGCGCTTCGGTGCCTCCGGGAATGACGGCCATGCCCAGCCTGTCAATATCGGCCACACGTTCAGTCAGGTGTTCAACAGGCAGGTTCAAAGTCAGAAATTTGCCGGGGCGCAGCAATGTCCGACCCGCTTCGTCGGAGCGACGCACCAGCCCTTCGCCGACCGCGATGCTTTGCGCAAGCTTGCCTTGTTCGGCGTACATTTCCTCGTCGTCCCGTATCAGCAGAACGATGTCGCTATTGCCATCGTTCAGCATCAACCGGGTGCGCGAACAGGAAATTGCGCTGATCTCTCCCTTAGCGATGACCGCATTGCCCAGGTTTAGAAATGTCGTGTCATAGAGCAGCGGCATGTCATCGAGCGGTTCAAAATCCAAATGGACAAGCCGGCGTCCGAATTCTTCGCGCCAAATATCCAGCCGGTCTTTTTCTGGCAGCCAGCGTGTCGAGAACCGCATGGGCGGATCGCATGATCCTGAAATGGCGGATTCACAATTCAATAAACTTCACCAAAGAACACTTTAAGTTCGATGAGGCTGCGCCAGCGCATCTGTCCTGTCAAGTATTCCACCGACCTACGTCCTGCTTTGTCCAAGTGATCGTCCCGTCTGGTCCAAGGCATTGGGCGTAAGCGTCTGTATCATGACAGCGTTGGACACAATTCCGCAGAGGCTTTTATGAGTCATTTCACAGTTTCGGTTCACCGCAGGTATTTTCTGCTTTGCACCACCGCCGCCGTTGCAATGTCTGGTCTGCCAGTCATGATGGCGGCAGAAACCCCTTTCGTGCCGCCGGACACCATAGAGGGCGAGAACGGTTGGGAAACCTACATCGACCCGCTGATGATTGACCGCGCCGCTGCCTCTGCTCTCAGGCCGGGGCTTGATACGCCCGAGGCTGCGGTGGTGTCGTTCCTGGCCAGCCGCATCCGGGGGGATCGGGCCTGGCGGACTGCAATGACGGATGACCCTGATCGCAAGGGCCGGAATGCACTCAAGACATGGAAAAGCTGGACGCTGAACGCGGCCCAGTTGAAAGCGCGCAAGATGCGTGGTCCCGATCGCGGTTATGTCAGCGTCTGGATGGACCTGATGATTGATGGCGATGCTGAATCCGGAACGGATGATTTTACCGTACAGCGCGAGTCAGATGGTTGGCGGATCAAAAGCTTGCCCTCTTGATCAGCGCTGTTCGCCGGCCTAACCCGGAGGCGTTCAGGCAACGGTGGTAGCGGTTGATCGAGTATGCCCCAGGTCATCCATCCGGCCTCCTCTTGATCCGCCAGCACAACAGACGCCACTGGACCAGTTTCAGGGCGAAACAAGACATAGCCCTCTGCTGACACTGTTCCGATTTCTTCGGGAAAGGCGGTTCCCGCGACAGCCCCACAATTGGTCCGTGTTCGTCCAACAGCCGTTGCAAACAGGTCAGAAGAATTGGTGTCAGAAACTCTATTCCAAGCATTGCTATTCACCGCAATTTGGAAATGGCCCCTCTTCGGTGCCGGGGGCGGAATGGACGATGTCCACGCTTCCCGGCGGCAATCCCTGCACCTTGTCAATCCAGGCCAGAGCAGCGGTGATCCCGGAGAGCGAAAACCCGGCAGAGAAGAACTCATCCTGGCAACCGCCGAACTCAAAATCCAGAATATCGCCCAACCTCAGGCGCTCCATCACCGTCTCGGCGCTTGGACCCATCAGATACAATTCGTGAATGCCCGTCAGCCCGTTGCCGACCCGCCCCCCTTGCAATGCGAGCATGTCGGCTTGAAATCCAGGGATCGGCGGTTGATCGTGACCGTAGCGGATGACGCTGGCTTCCAAACCTAGGGCCAGCTTGGGTTCGACCCTGTCAAAGGTGATCGACATCGACCAGCCCTCACCGGTTGGACGCCTTCTAAGGGAAAAGACATGGCCGCTATTGGGGTTCTGCGCATATTCCCAACCGGAATAGGTATAGGCGTCGCAAACCCGACCTTTGTCGCAAAATGTGCGCCAATCCCCGAACGACGCCGTCAGATTGTCCTGAGCAATTACAGCGTCTGGCGCTGCGATAGAGGCGCAAACGTATGTGAGCAAGGTTTGAATTGAACATCTGACCATATCTTGGTTTTCGCCTTTCTAACCATCCGGCGGAATAAAGCGGCAATTCTTGATATCAACGCGGTCCGGGCGACTGTGATAGGTTAGTGCAACCTCGCCTTCGATCACCGTATTCTCGCGGGTGTCCAGAACCGATTGCGGTGCATCGACCTTGCCGTTCTGAAAGCAACCGATGGGTTTGGGCCCCAGAAAGGCGGCCGTTTCCTGCAGATCATGTCGGCTCTCATCGGTTGCACCCGACCAGGTTCTGCCCCAGTAAAATCCTTTGACGCGAACGGTCTGGCCAATGATGCCGAACACAGCGTCGTGCAGGGCGTCAACCGCTTTGGGGGTATCATTGATCTCCCACGGGTCGCCGTCTTGGGGCATCGCACCGCCAATGGAAAGCACCTCACACTCTGTCAATGCGATCTGATCCAACGCGTCTCCGGACCACGGCGGCACGCGCCGTGCAAAAACACCGCGCAGGATGATAAGATCGGTGCTGGTGATCCTG
The DNA here is from genome assembly GCF_046591575.1 of Marivita sp. S0852. Taxonomy (NCBI): domain Bacteria; kingdom Pseudomonadati; phylum Pseudomonadota; class Alphaproteobacteria; order Rhodobacterales; family Roseobacteraceae; genus Marivita; species Marivita sp. S0852. Next base: position 292,821 of record NZ_JBIQWA010000005.1, on the reverse strand, counting down.
TTTTCATTCGGCGCTGTCAGCACGTCGCAGACAACCAGGGCCGGGGCCTGTGGTTCGGGCTTTGCGCCAAACTCCATTTGTCTGTCTTTCCAACGCCCCGGTGACATGAAAAGCGCCGGATAGGCGGCAATCGTCACCTGCTTGTCGTGCCAGTGCATATAGCGCGCCAGCAACCCGTTCGGCGTATAGACCGTGTCTTGGGCATGGGACGGTGCGGCGCATATCCCGGCCAGTGCAAGGCAGATTGACAGAATTGGCCTGACCATTCGCGTCGACCCTATTCGCCTGCATCCACGTCGCTACACGCCTCCAATGCGGCAACAAGTGTCGTTGTGTCATCTTCGGTCAGTTCACCGTCGCTGGCGGTGAACAGGCGTTCGGCGTCATCGCCCAACTGCGCGACCATGCATTTGGCCATCGCGGCAGGCGCGCCTTCGGCGATCATCGCATCAGCAACGCCACGATCCTGACCCGGTGCTTGTGTTGCAACCATCAACAGCACCAGCCCCTGCGCTTTCAATGTCCTTGCCATGATTAAAAATCCCATTTGTGACAAATTTCACTTTTTCAGACGCGTTCGAATTTCAACGATTGCACATGCGATTCAGCCTACCTGTGAAAGCAATTTCGTTCTTGGACACGGCAGTCCGTTTGCTTGGACAGATCGCGACAGGCATCGCGGGCGATGATCCCTGTCGCGTATTCGACAAGACGTTAAAGCGCAGAGTCCAAGCAGCACGGCACACATATGGCTAGGCTGCTTTGGTGATGGAGCCCTTTTTTCAAACTCCACACCACAGTTTCGAATAGCTAAAACGGAGATTTCACCATGAAACGTGCCCTCACAGCGATCCTCTTCTGCACCCTTGCGGGCCCGGTTCTTGCCGATGATGCAGAGACATATCCGCACTGTTCCTACACCCCGGCCTCTGCAATCGGACCGATGTTCGAAACCCAGTCCGCCGCAGACTGTGAAGCGGCCTGCAAGGAAAACGCGGGCGAAGGCTGCACCGCATGGAGCTATATGGGGCCATCGGCGATGTTTCCGGACAAGCCCGGAAATTGCCGAATGATCAAAGAGATCTTTAAGGAAGAAACCGGCAACGACCGGTTCCGCTGCGGCAAGATCTAAGACGCAGAGCCGGGTATTGGTGGCCGCAATAGGAAAAGACTATGGTGCAGACGATAAAGACCCTATTGGCTCCGGTATGTCTTGCGAGTCTGTTGTTCTGTTCTGCGGCCACCGCCACGCCCCGTCCTGATTGCACGGATTTCAACAACAATGACCAGATGGGGTCGTATGACCGACAATGGTGTCAGGCGCTTGCGATCAAGGAAAATTATCTGGCGGATGGGTTTGTGGAAACCGTTCCGGGCAAAAATGGCCGCGCGCGAGAGGTTTCAAGCCGTCTGGGCAGCCGTTTTTCCAGCGGACTTTTGGGCGATTCCTCCAGCGTCGGTGGTCGCGTCACAATTGGCGACCTCACCGGGCGCTTCCGGCTGAGACTTGCCCGGACCAACAACACGCTCTCCTACGGCAGAAAGATCAAGATCAGCGGCACCGCGAGGTCGGGCGCAGGTCGGTTGGAGATCTACAGCTATGTTGATGTCGATCTATGGAAACTGTCCGCTGTGCTGGTTGACAGCCCCGTGCGCGGTCAGGAGCCGCCCGAGACGGGGTTGATCCTGAAGGGCTATACAAGAACCGAAATCGCGCCGGGAACGGAACAAAAATTCACCGCTAACCTTATTCCGATCGGTGGCGATTTCTTTTTGCTGCTCAGGGCACCGGACGGTATCGCAAAAGACATCCAGCTAGACTTTCAAAAACCGTGAGTCAGGCAAAAGCGATCAAGCAATTTGGGCGGTTAACACCCTGTCGCATGGCCTTCATTTTCCGCGGTGGTCCAGAAAGGGTTTGAACGGTTGCACCGTACAGGTCCGCACGCTTGTTGCATGCAGCAGAAACAGCCTGTCATCTGGCTCGGCCTGGATCATGAAAGCCTCCGCTCCGTCGTTGTCTTTTCCTTTGCATTTTGCGTTGACGTGCAAGCGATCAAGCGAATCCACGGCCAACAGGATAGCCCCTTTGATCCGTGACCGTCGCAGATATATCTCGCCGCCGTCACAAGCCACGAGACAGGCAACAGACCCATCCGGGTCTAGACTGCAATATCCGTGCAGCTGGCCCGCACGTTCACGCGTCGCAATGGCGATGTTAAACGCATATTCGCCCGCGATGTTCTGCAAGTGAAACCGGATGTCCGTGACTTTCTGGCGGGGATGGCGCGCAAGATGAGCGTCATCATAGGTCCGTTCCCAACACGCACCGTCGCTTGGCGGTGGCGGGGCAAGATCGGCCAGAAGATCGGCAGAGCCCGGACTGGCCATGCAGATGGCCAGCACCGTCAGTGCGTTTTTCACACGCCCAGCCGGTCGGCTTCGTCGGGCTCTTGTTTGCGCAGAAGATCGAAAAAAGCATATTGCGTCAGGATGTTCAGCGATTTGATCTTTTCAAAAAATTCCTGATCCTCACCGACATATGCCTTCCAGATGCTTTGGTAGCCAGTGTAGACATCCTTGGTTGCGGGGTCGCGGTGGATCGAGGACACCAAACTGCTTAGCTTGCCCTCAACACTTGCACGATCGCTTGCGCTCATCGCCGCAACGTCGTGTCCCAGTGCCACAAGTTTGGTCACCGCCGCTTCCTTGATCGTGTCGAGGTCTGCGCCGAGTTCGAGAGTGACCGGCGGCGACCCTTCAAGGGCTGCGTTTGTCTGGGTCATTGCGTCAACATAGATTGCATAAATCTGCGCGGCGGTATCGCCAGGATCAGCGGCCCTGACCCCTTTCGCCGCAAAGACCAAGGCACTTGCGGCAATCGAAGATAACAGAATGCGTTTCGTTAGAAGAACTTGCACCGGGGTCTCTCCTCAATTGATTTGTGTAATCCGCGATTATTGCTCCGCACTGCTTGGATTGTCTTGGACTATGCAGTTCCTTGGGTTGGATAAATTGGGACGGCGGCAACTCGTGCTGAACGATCCCAATGGCGTGACCGCGTTAGATCGGCGGTCACACGGCACCTAGCCTGCGCTTTGCAAGGTTTACCGAGCCGCTACAGCCTTTCGGCACATTGCGGCGCGATATCTTGACCGCCAGTCTAGAGGCGTGGGGCCGACAGGAACCAACCATGGCAAAGCTCCGGCGCATACGCGGGACAACACGTCGGTTTGCGTAAATCCCGTGCGGAACCCGTACCCGATGTGCCGCGTTAGCCTGTCATGCCCGCCAATTGATCTTAAAATTCGAGGCCACAATGCAAGACCAACCTTTCCTCCCGTCCCGCAGAGCTCTTCTTCAGATGATTGGTCTCAGTGCCGGGTCCAGTGCTATGCTCAGCGCGATGACCAGCCTCGGCCATGCGCAGCAAAGTCCCTATCGCGGCCCGCCTGATCTGTCTGGGGCACCCGAGGGTGCCAGCGTCGTCGTTCTTGGTGCTGGTCTTGCTGGCATGTGCGCGGCGTTGGAATTGCGCAATGCCGGCTATCAGGTGCGCGTTCTGGAATATCAGGACAGGGCAGGGGGCCGCTGCTGGACGCTCAAAGGCGGCGACACTATCGAAGAGTTGGGCGGCTACACACAGGATGTGAAATTCTCTGAAGGTCAGTACATCAACATCGGCCCCTGGCGTATTCCGCACCATCATCTTGCCCTGCTGGATTATTGCCACCGCCTCAACGTGCCGCTGGAAGTCTTCGTTCAGGAAAACCACAACGCCTATTTGCATTCCACCCGCCATTTTGATGGCAAACCCGTGCGCTATGGCCATGCCTGGGCCGATTATGTGGGCGGAATCACCGAATTGCTGGCCAAGGCAACCAATGCGGGCGCATTGGAGCGGACAGCCAGCGTTGAGGATACCGAAATTCTACTGGAGTCGCTGAAATCCTTTGGCATTCTGGATGGCAATTATCGCTACTCTGCGGGTCTGGATATCGCTGAATATCGCGGTTATCCCGACGCCGGTGCGCCCGGTGGTGGCTTGTGGGAGGCCGCGCCGGAGCCGTCTGAGCCGATCTCGCTGAACGATCTGCTAAACTCGCGGTTCTGGCAATATATGCGCAACCATACCACCTATCGACACCATGCGCCCATGTTCCAGCCCATCGGGGGGATGGAGCAGATTGCGCATGGCTTTCACCGTGAGGTTGGCGACCTCATCACCCACAACGCCCGCGTGACGCGGGTGGTGCAGGGCGAAGATGGCGTCACGGTCGATTACGAGCCTGCCCGTGATGGCGGCGAAGGCGGTCAAGTCACCGCTGACTACTGCGTCTGCACCATCCCCTTCACCATCCTCAGCCAACTGGAGATCAACGTATCCCCCGAGATGCGCCGCGTGATGCGGCAGTTGCATTATCACGAGTCGGTCAAGGCCGGGCTTGAGATGAAACGGCGTTTCTGGGAACGGGACGAACAGATTTACGGTGGCATCACGCTGACCGATCTACCCATCGCCGAAATCGGCTATCCATCCAATGAAATGCACTCGGATGGGCCGGGGGTTCTTCTGGGGGCCTATGTCTATGGCCCGCAGGCCTACGTGTATAATTCCATGTCTCCGGAAGAGCGGCTGGAATCGGTTCTGGCGCAGGGCGCGCAGATCCATCCGCAATATCGCGACGAATTTTCCAATGGTGTCGTGCTCAGCTGGCACCGCGTGCCCTGGATGTTGGGCTGCTACAGCAACTGGGACGACCGCGGCCCGGACTATGAAATCGCCGCGACCATGGACAACCGCTTTGTCTGCGCGGGCGAGCATATCTCCTATCTGCCCGGCTGGCAGGAAGGCTCGCTTCTGTCGGCGCTGGATGCTGTGCGGCAGGTTCATGACCGTGCCACCAGCCAGTAACCCTGCGGGAAAGGACAAGACCGATGAACTATGCACAACCGATCATCTTTGCCACGGCGTTGTCCCTGATGGCCGTGCCGATTGCGGCGCAGGATCACGACACGCCGGTACAACCCGGCACCCAAGATCTGGGAGCCACTACGGATATGTTCACCGATACCGATGGTGCGACGCTGTATCGGCGCGCCTGTTCCGGCTGTCATGGGGCAAAGGGCGAAGGTGCTTATGGCGCGGCGTCCTATCCCGCCCTTGCCGCGAATGCCCGGCTGAACGCAATACGCTATCCCGTCAATCTGATCCTCGAGGGCAATGGGGCCATGCCCTCTTTTGCCGACTGGCTGAACAACGAACAAGTGGCTGCCGTGACGAACTATCTGCGACACAATCTGAACAATGAGTATCAGGGCGACGTCACGGCAGAGGACGTGGCCCGGTTGCGCAAGGAATTTGCCGATCTGGATGGAGGATAGGGCATGACTGTCTCATACGCCATGACGCGTACCCGGATACTTGCCGCTGCGCTGTCGGTTGCAATGGCGGCATCAGCCCACGCGCAGGATGCGTCGCTTGCACAGCGGCTTGACCCGCAACGCAACGCAGAGACGTTCAGCGAAGACCATCTGAAAACCGGGCGCGCCATCGCCAAAGGCGGTGCGCAAGCTGGCGGTGTCAGCATGAAATGTATGGCCTGTCACGGTCTTGCCGGAGCGGGCGGCGCACAGGCACCGCGGCTCGCCGCGCTGCCCTATGATTATCTGGTGACACAGATCCAATACTTTCTGAATGGCAATCGTGCCAGTGCGATCATGGCCCCGATTTCCGCCCGCCTGACACCCCAGGAAGTGCATGCCGTTCTGGCCTATTACGCCGATTTGCCCCCGCCCGATATGACGCCACCAGCCGATCTGGACTGGGAATTGGTGCGCGCTGGTGAACTGCTTGCCTATGCCGGACGGCAACAATCGGGTGAGGCTGCTGAGATCACCGCTTGCGTCATGTGTCACAACGCGGTCGGCGATTTGGACAGAGTGCCCATCGCACCGCCGCTTGCGGGTCATTCGGCGGGTTACATCACCGACCAGTTGAAGGCCTGGCGTTCCGGCCTGCGCCGAGGCAGTCCGCTGGGTGTGATGTCGCGCATCGCCGAGGCAATGACAGATGAGGAGATCGCGGCAGTGGCGGCATTTTACGCGGCGCAGAATCCGGCAGAAACAGAGGCGGATTGAACGACAGTGAGCACGCGCTGCACGGGCAATCCGATCAGCGCTCCGTCACGACGATGGGTCGGCACGCCGCAAAGCCCGCCAACCCGCCTCAAAGCGCTCGAACCGGGCGCTGTCTTCCGGCTTGAAGTCCGCTGCATCGCGACTGACAAAGCGCGTGACCTCGACGCGGCCCTGATCAAGTGTCAACAGGTTGAAATCGTTTTCCTGCCCACGCAACCTGTCAGACAATACGGTTCCCGCATGCACCTGAAGCACCCGCGGTTCGGTCGGGGCGGCGGCAAAAACATCGGCGCGCCAGCTGTGCAGATGCCCCGACAACACAATATCAGTGCCAACCTCTGCCAGCGCGGCAATCGCGGCCTCTGCCCCGCGCATCAGTTTCTTGCGCTCTCCGGGCAGATGTTCCAGCGGGTGATGCACCACAACGATACGCAATGCGCTTTCGGGCGTGTCCGAAAACCCGTCCCGCACGGCGCGGATGTCGCCCGCGTCGAACCAGCCGCGCTGCCAGCCAAGCGGATTGACCGAGTTGATCCCAACGATGGACCAGTCCGGGCCGTGTATTTGCGGCTCCAGATCGGTATCGATCCATTTTCGGTATCGCCGCCAAGGCATGAAAATGCGCTCGATCAGGTTATCCAGCGGCGTGTCATGGTTGCCGGGCACAACCAGGACCGGGCAGGCAATCCGGTCGATCAGCCCGCGCGCCTGTCGAAACTGTGCGGCACGCGCCCGTTGCGTCAGATCGCCCGAGATCGCAACCACATCCGGGGCCAGAGCGTTGATTTTCTGGACCAAAGGCTCCAGCAATTCGGGTCTGTCGCGCCCGAAATGCAGGTCGGACAGATGCAAGAGCCGCTTCATCGCACATCGCCTTTCGGGTCTGTTGGAACAAGGGTTTGAAGCGTGTCGTCGCTCAGGGCAAAATGAAACGGCCCGGTCATACGGCAGCGTTCTCCGTCGCGGGCAACCAGCAGGTTGCGGCGCTGCGCACGGACCTCGAAATCCGTCGCGCAGAGCAGGTGGAAATCACGGTGTCGGGCAGCGCGCCCCATGAGCATGGCCACCGCACTTTTGAGCATCCCAAGGCGGCCCTGATCTGGTGCGATGAGCATGGCAAGCCTGCCCTCTTCGATACAGTCGGCACCCTCCATACCCATCTGGCGCAGTTGGAACGCGTTGTTCAGAACGAAAATCATAGGCGTGCGCAGGGTCTTTTCCTCGGCGTCCGCCCGGATTGTGATAACCAAAGGTTTCGGCCATTGAAACAGAACCTTCAAAGCCGACCAATAGGCTGCCGCGCGGCTGCGCCCCCAGAAATCATAGATATCCTCGCGGGACCGCAAAATCTGTGGATACAGCCCCAGGTTTGCATTGTTAAGAAAGGTTTGACCATTCAACATCGCGATCCGCAACGGGCGCGTTTGCCCCTGTGCAATGATCTGTGCGGCACCGTCAAGATCCTGGGGGATGCCCAGCGACCGGGCGAAGTAGTTGAAGGTGCCACGCGGCAGGATACCAAAGTGGCATTGCTTGCCCAACAGCGCTTGGGCGACGCCGCTGATGGTCCCATCGCCGCCCGCCGCGACAATCGTTTCCGGGTCGTCGCGCAGCAGATCGGCAATCGTGTCCTCCAACGCGCGGTTCGGGTCGAACGGAACCACCCGGACCGCATGCCCAAGCCGTTGAAACGCCGTCTCAATATCGTCGGCATTTGGACCTGCGTCTTTTTTGCCGGATTGATCATTGAGCAATACGGATATGGTCGTGCCGTTCAAACGCGCCGTCTTTTCCGATCCTGTCATGACCCGGCATGCCCGTCTCTTGCCCACAGAAATCTCATTATGCGTCCGCCTTTATGTCATACAAATGTTTAACGGAGCGGCGATGCTGAAGGTTCCGTAGCATGGCAAGGCCAGCGCCATTCTGCGGAACCCGGCCCAGTCTGATGCGTTGATCAGATCGAATTGCTGGCGTTTGTGACCGATCCGCAGCCGCCCGAAACGACCCGCAGCGAACGGAGGCGTGCGATGTTCACCGATGTCACAGTCCTGGATACCGCGCTCAGAGCAATCGCCCTGTCCACTTTGGTTCTGTTATGGGTGATCGTTGTGGTGCGCGTGATCGGGTTGCGGGCCTTTTCCAAAATGAATGCATTTGATTTCGTGGTCACGGTGGCAACCGGTTCGCTTTTGGCCGGAGCAAGCCAGGCGACCAATTGGCTGGAATTTCTGCAACCTGCGCTGGCGATTGCCTCGTTGTTGGGTGTTCAATATACGATAGCGCGGCTTCGCAAAGCGTCTGACGGATTCCAGACCATGGTTCAGAACGCGCCGGTCATTTTGATGCGAGACGGCCAGATCATTGCTCCGGCGCTCAGGCAGACGCGCGTGTCAGAATCCGATCTGATGGCGAAATTGCGTGAAGCAAATGTCGCGGCTATGGCAGATGTGCGAGCGGTGGTTTTGGAAACGACGGGCGACATTTCGGTCCTGCATGGCGGTGAACTGCAAGACACCCTTTTGAATGGGGTCAGGCGCGCCGACTGAGTTGCCCGCATATATAAAACCATTCAGTCCAGATTGCGGAATGGGTTCGATACCATCGTCGAACGCCCGCGAAAGATCGAGCGTTAGTCAATACGGCTGCGGCCGGAAAACGATTTCACCCAGTAACCTGATGATTTTCCAAAAAACATGTCGGCGACGTCCAGGTCTTTTTTGATCCAGAATTACGACACCGGCGGGTTCCGCAGGAACCAGGCCGGTCATCGCGGGTTTTGAAAGAGGTGCCGCCGACCTGCCCGAGCGGCAGAAACAAGACCGAAGGAAACTCTCTCATGACAGACAAAACCCCCCTTTACCGACCCAGCGCCGACACGCAAAGCTCTAACGATCTGACCGACAGGCCAACTGACATCGGCCATGGTGGAGAGCCCCATCAACGCGGCGGACCGGCAATGACAACGGCGCAGGGCATCCGCGTCGATGACGATCAGAATACGCTGAAGGCTGGAGCGCGCGGGCCTGCGTTGCTGGAAGATTTCCACTTTCGTGAAAAGATTTTTCATTTCGATCACGAGCGCATTCCCGAGCGCGTGGTTCACGCGCGCGGCTACGGCGCGCATGGGTATTTCGAAACGACGGACGCGCTGTCCGATCTGACCTCGGCGCATCTGTTTCAGGAAAAGGGCCGCCGGGTGCCTGCTTTCGCGCGGTTTTCCACAGTCGCCGGGAACAAGGGGTCTTTTGACCTGGCCCGCGATGTGCGCGGCTTTGCCGTCAAGCTTTACACCGAGGAGGGCAATTGGGACATTGTCGGCAACAACATCCCTGTCTTCTTCATCCAGGATGCGATGAAATTTCCCGATCTCGTCCATTCGGTAAAGGAAGCGCCCGACCGCGCCTTTCCGCAGGCGCAATCGGCGCATGACAATTTCTGGGATTTCATCTCGCTGATGCCGCAGGCGATGCACATGGTCATGTGGATCATGTCCGACCGGGCGATCCCGCGCTCTTTCCGCTTCATGGAAGGGTTTGGCGTGCATACGTTCCGCTTCGTCAATGCCGAGGGCAAAAGCCACTTCGTCAAATTTCACTGGAAGCCCAAGCAGGGTCTGCAATCGGTGCTCTGGCCCGAGGCGGTCAAGATCAACGGGGCCGACCCCGATTTCCACCGCCGCGACCTCTGGGACGCGATCCAAAGCGGCGATTACCCCGAATGGGAGCTGGGGGTTCAGGTGTTCGACGAGGATTTCGCCGATCAATTCCCGTTCGACATTCTGGATGCGACCAAGCTGATCCCGGAAGAGGACGTGCCGGTGCGGATCATCGGGCGGCTGGTTCTGGACCGGGTTGTCGACAACTTCTTTGCCGAGACGGAACAGGTGGCCTTTTGCACGCAGAATATCGTGCCGGGTGTGGATTTCACCAATGACCCGCTGCTGCAGGGGCGCAATTTCTCCTATCTCGACACGCAGACCAAGCGCCTCGGCGGGCCGAATTTCACCCATATCCCGATCAACGCGCCGAAATGTCCGTTCCATCATTTTCAGCAGGATGGTCATATGGCGATGCACAATCCAAAAGGGCGGGCGAATTATGAGCCCAATGGCTGGGCCGAAGGGGGGCCGCGCGCCGATCCGGACGGGGCCTTTCAGCACTATCCCGAAATGGTCGAGGGCGAAAAGCGCAAGATCAGGCCCGAGCTGTTTGCCGATCACTACAGTCAGGCGCGGCAGTTTTATCAGAGCCAGACAGAGGTTGAGCAGGACCATATCGCCAACGCGATCACCTTCGAACTGTCCAAGGTCGAAACACCGGGCATCCGCGAACGGCTGGTGGCACATTTGCCGAATATCGACACCGATCTGGCCCAAAAGGTCGCCGATGGGCTGGGGCTAATAGAGGTGCCAAAGGCTCATAACCCTGCACGCGCACCGGTCGAGGGGCTGAACCCCTCCGACAAGCTGTCGATCCTGAAAAACGGGCCGGAGAGCTTTGCCGGGCGCAAGATGGGGCTGCTTCTAAGCGATGGCGTGGATGATGCGCTGCTCGATGCGATCATGGAGGCGGTGAAGGATGCCGGCGGCATGGTCGAGGTGGTCGCGCCTCATATTTACGGGATCACCACCGCCGGCGGCAAAGAGGTGCCCGCCGATCAAAAGATCGACGGTGCGCCGGCCGCGTTATACGACGCGATTGTGATGCTTGTGTCCGACGATGGCGCGAAACAGCTGGCGGGGATGCATGCCGCCAAAACCTTCGCGCTCGATGCGTTCGCCTTCGGCAAGTTCATCGGCATTGGCGATGCGGGCATGGATTTCCTGAAAATGGCCGGGGTCGACAGCATGGATGACGGCATCATCCCGCTTGATCAGCCAGACGATGCCACGGGGTTCGTCGAAACCTGCGCCAAACTGCGGTTCTGGGAGCGGATGGTTTGAGACGAGACGCGGCCCGCATTCCATGCCAGATTGCGGGCCGACCACCCACTCTGCGGCGACCAGCGCCGCCGCCCTTGCAATTCCAATCACCTATCCAGCACAGAGAAACCTTCCCACCAATACCGATATTCACAGGCTCGACCTTGACCTGCGCGTCACCCTGCTTGACGCGCGGCGCACCCATCCAGGGCTGATCTGAACGCCGTCACCGGGGAAACCCGGGCACACAACTATCCGGCGACGCTGGACAAGGTGGTGGGGGCATCTGGGTTAGGGGTTGGATGCGTGTGGGCGTTGCCGGGTGGGATCGGTTTGGCCGCAGGGGCGCAAAGCTATTTTTCCTGTCTCGGCCATCCTGCAATATGATCCGCGATGGATGTAAGCGTGACTCCGAAAACCCGTTCGACACGTTTTATCTCGACGACCATTTGGTTCCCCTGCAACCGTGCTATGGACCCATAAAGATCGGTCAGCGCGAAAGCGGTGGCCGGGCTTTGGCATACGGAATGTGTTTGCCGAAGTCCCGGTGCGGGTCGAATATGCGCTGTCACCCGATGGCGAAACATTGAGTCCGGTTCTCAACTCCATGAGCGCCTGGGGGGCCGCACGAACCGGAAACTGATCTTTGCGGTCGCGCGGACCTGTGTTGGCTTATTGAAAGCACGATTTTAACCTCGGTCGGCCTTTCTCACTCCAAAGTCCGTATCATGCCATCTGCCGCTCGCCCCTGACCCGTTGTTCGCCGCGCGAAAAGAGGGAGGCGTAGGCGGGGACGAGGATCATCTGGATCACCAGTACGAACAGGATGCCGAAGCCCAGCGATACGGCGGTCGGCACGAGGAATTGTGCCTGTACCGACGGTTCCAGGATGAGCGGTGAGATGCCCAGAAAGGTGGTCAGCGTTGTCAATAGCACGGGGCGGAATCTGGCGAGGGTGGCTTCTTCGATGGCCTCGAATGGCGCAGCCCCACCATGTTCGCGCTGCTGGATGAATGTCACGATCATTAGTGCCCCGTTTACCACGACGCCCGACAGGCCGATGATGCCGAACATACTGAGCAAGGTGAGATCTAGACCCAGTATGGCATGGCCCATAATCGCGCCGATCAGACCGAAAGGGACGATGCCCAGAACGATCAGGGGGCGCAGGTAGCTGGAAAAGGCCAGCGCAAGAACTGTGTAGATGGCCAACAACGCCAGCGAGAAATTCATGGCAATTGACGATCCGAACCGCCCCGCTTCCTCTTGTTCGCCGCCGGTCGACACGGTGAGGCCCGGATAGTCGCGTTCGAGTTGCGGCACGATGTCCTGCATCAACCATGTGGTTTCCGCACCGCCCGTTGTTTGCGAGGTGTCCACATCGGCGGTGAGCGTCGTCACCGTGCGCCCACCGATGCGTTCGATCTCGATGGGCGCGGGTTCGAGCGCGACATCGGCCAGCACGGTTAGCGGCACGGGGCCATCCGCCGTCTGGATGCGCAGCGCCAGAAGATCGGTGACGCTGTCGCGCTGATCCTCGACAAGGCGCAAGCGCACGTCCACCTCTTCCTGATCGCGGGCGATTTGGTCGATGGTCACGCCGTAGAACGCGCCGCGCACCTCGCTGGCCAGCGTCTGAAGCGGCACGCCATAGCTTTCGGCCGCTGGTTTGAGGCGGATAGCGATTTCCTGTGCCGCCGATGTGCGGTCGTCGCGGATGTCTTGAACACCTGCGCGGCCTTCGAGAGCGGCGCGCAATTCCCCGACGGCAGCATCGCGGTTTTCCTCGTTCTCGGCCGATACCTCAAGCAGGATCGGCGCGCCGACACCGATCAGCGACGAGGAAAAGACCAGTTCGCGCGCGCCCGGGATCTCGCCGACCTCGTCACGCCAGGCGTTGCGAAAGGCCCCGGCGCTGACCTCGCGGGTGGAGGCGTCGAGCAGCTTGGCCGACACGGTGGCGCGGTTGCCCGCAGCCAGACCGCCGCCACCGGGGCCGCCGGACCCGGGGCTGAACCCGATGTTGATGGCGGTGTTCTGCAGCAATTCGGCCCCACCCAGCTCTTCTCCGACGCGGCGCGCAGCGGCGCTCAGTTCGGTGGCGCGCTCCAGCGTCGCGGTGTCGCTGGTGCCTTCGGGAAAGCTTAGCTCGGCGGTGACGAAATTACCTTCGATCTGCGGAAAGAAGGTAAACTTGACCACACCGCCGGTGAAAAGCCCCGCCACGGCCAGGGCAATCGCAAAGGCCCCGATAATGGCCACCAGCGGATGCAGAATGCAGCCCCGCACGACGCGCCGCAGCGGCCCGTCTGCGAACCGTTCAAGCATATCGGCGACGCGCTTGCGCACCGGTTCCTGCAGGCGGCGGGGCGACCATTTATGCGGATCGCGCGCCTTCACGCTTTGCAGGTGGCGCGGCAGGATCAGAAAGCTTTCCACCAGCGACAGTGCCAGAACATAGATCACCACCGCTGCCACCGGGGTGATGAAAGACCCCGACGCGCCGGGCAGGAACAGCAGCGGCACAAAGGCAAGGATCGTGGTGGTAACCGAAAACAGGATCGGCTTCCACACCGTCATGATGCCGTCCTCGGCCGGCGTGTCAGAGCCGCTTTCGATTTGGCTGTAGACGGATTCGCCCACCACAATCGCATCGTCCACCACGATGCCAAGGGCAAGGATGAACCCAAAAAGCGACAGCTGGTTGATGGTGGTGCCATAGACCAGCATCGGTGCAAAGGCGGCGATAAAGGCGATGATGACGCCGGTGGCCACCCAGGCGGCGATGCGGATATCAAGAAACAGCATCAGGACCAGCAGGATGAGCGCCGTGCCGATTGCACCGTTCTTGACCAGCAGGTCAATGCGCCCGCTAAGCTGTTCGCCGGAATTGCGCCAGACCACGGCCTGCACCTGATCGGGCAGGGACGGCTTCAATTCCGTGTCAAGATAGGCTTGCACCTGATCGACGATATTGAGCACCTGCTCGCTTCCGGCGCGGTTGACCGACACGAAAAGCGCCTGCACCCCGTCGATCGTGGCAGCGATGTCGCCTGCGGCCAACGTATCGCGCACTTCGGCGATGTCAGACAGGCGCACCAACGCGCCGTTCTCGCCGGCGAAAACGATCGTCTCGCGATACTCCTCGGCGGTGCGCGCCTCGCCCACGGTGCGCAGTTGCAGATCGGTCCGACCGGTGTCGATGGTGCCGCCCGACAGGTCGAGCGTGCCGGATTCGATCCGTTGGCCAAGCTCGGTCAGGCCGATGCCGTAGGCGCGCAGCGTGTCGCGTGTGACCGCGACCTCGATCTGGTCGGTCGGGATGCCAGACAGGCTGACCTGGCTAATGCCGGTCATGTCGGTCAGATCATCGCGCACCCGTTCGCCAAGCGCCTTGAGCGTGGGTGCGGGCACATCGCCATAAAGGGCAATCTGCACAGCCAGTTCAGTTGGCTCCACCTCGACGATGCGGGGCGCCTGCGCGGCGTCGGGAAACGTGGTGATGCGGGCAACACGGGTTTCGATATCGTTCTTGACCCGCCGGATATCGGCCCCGCTGGTCAGTTCGGCGGTCACCGTTCCAGTGCCCTGCGTCGCGGTCGATGTCATTTCGCGAACACCTTCGAGGCCCTGAAGCTCTTCCTCTATGGGGGTCAAGATCGCGCTTGCCACCTCGGTTGGCGTGGCACCGGGATAGACCACGGTGACGCTGACGGTGTTCACCGCAATCTCGGGGAAGGTGCGCACTGTCAGGTTTTGGATCGACGTCACGCCCGCCGCGATGAGTGCTATCATCAGCAGATTGGCGGCGACCCGGTTGTAAAGAAACCATCGGATCAGGCGTTTCATATCAGGAATCCGCCTCTCGCTCAGCGTTCGCGACGCGCACGACCTGTCCTTCGAACGCGGCAGCGAGATCCGACACCATCACCGGCGCGCCAACATCAAGCGCATTTGACAATACAAGCGCGCGTTCTTCGGCGCGTTGCAGCACCTGAACCTGCGCCCGGCGCAGTTTGCCGTCCTCCACCGTCCAGACGGTATCGCGATTGGTCAGCGCGGCGACGGGCAGGGACAGCACGTTGCCGTCCGACAGTTGTGCGGGCAGGATCAGGTTGACCAGTTCGCCGACCCGCAGGGGGCGGGGATCGCGCGGCGCGAATGCGTCATTGATCCGCACGACAAGCGCAGTGGTGCGGGTGCGGTTCTCAATGCTTGGATCGACATCGCTGACTACTCCGACACCCAGTTGCGGCGCATCAGGGCCGATGCCCCGGATCTCTACCTTGGCACCGCGCATTTTGCTTAGATCGCCAAGCAGCGCGATGTCGGGTGGCACAAGCCCCATCTCGACTTCTGCCGCTTCGAGCGCGACCAGAGTGCCGAGGCTTGCCCCCGGTTGCACGATCTGTCCCGGAGCCGCTGTGCGCGCGGTCACCAACGCGTCGAAGGGGGCCGTGATGGTCGCATTGTCGAGATTGCTTTCTGTGCGGGTGATTGAAGCACGCGCCGCGGCAAGCTCTGCCTGCGCTCGGGCCACGCCAAGAATGGATTCCTGCAACTGCTCCTCGGTGCCAAAGCCACGATCCTCTAGTTCCTGCGCGCGGTCGCGTGTGATGCGCGCCTCTGTCACGGCGGCGCGGGCCTGCTCTAGCCGGGCCCGCGCCTGTGCTTCGTCTGCTTCAAACGTGTCGCGATCCAGCTGGACGAGAACATCTCCAGCCTTGACCTGCGATCCCAGCCGAAAACTCGGACTCAGTTCGGCGATGCGCCCGGCCACTTCGGAGGCAACCTGTACTTCGAACAATGGGCGCACAAATCCCGATTGCCGCACCTCTAGGCGATCCGCCTGTTCCACAAGCGCGACCCGCACCAATGGCGGCTGTGGCGCGTTTTGCGCCTGTTCGTCACCGCCCGAGAATGTCAGCCAAGCGAAAATGCCGCCGCCTATCGCGAGAAAAAGCACCGCAATCAGCGCCCAGAACCAGGCGCCCTTGCGCGACGGCGCGTCCTCTTCGGTGTCGGCATGCGGCTGTGTCTGGTGCCCATCCTCTGGCGGCTTGACCGCGCCTCGCTGCGTTTGTGTCATTCGTTTGATCCTTCGTCCGACCCATCCGGCCGGTCAATGATCAAGCGGTTCTGCAACGGGTCGATTGACAGCGTGTCAAGCGCGACACGCAGCGTTTCGGTGCCGCCCAACCCAAGAAACCCGGTTTCCTGGCTGATCACGAGTGTCTCGATCTGGCCATTGTCGAGCGCCATCAGCAGATCGGACACCACGCCCAGGTCTTCGCCCTCAGGACTGGTGACTGTCTGGCCGAGCAACTCCGAAACCGACGTGACCGACCGCGTCAGAGCGATATCGCGCGCCGCGTCGTCCGATGAGGCGTCTTGCGCCTGATCCTGTTGCTGCGTCGATACCGGGTCCGATGCTGCCTCCGGCGCGGGTTCGGGGGTCAGGACAACGACATTTGGCTCAGGAAGGTCGACAGTATCGACGCCGGACGATTCCGTGCGTTGGGTCCGGGTGTCGGCTTCATCCGGCACTAGGGCGTCGGACGTGCCATCGCCATCGGTGCGCGCCAGCTGCTGTGATAGGGGGTCGGCGGTCTGCGTATCGCTGCCCGTGGCGACCGTCTCGGCCGTGGCCTGATCCTCGGCGGCGGTAATCGCATCGCCAAGTCCCTCGGGCAGCAACACGCGGTCAAGCGGATGTACCAGAAGCGGGCCGATCCGATCGGAATTGGCAGCCCGGATTTGCGCCGCGCTGGCCCGCGCGGCCCGGATCGCATCAGGATCGGTAAGAGACTTGTCAGCCCCAAGACGCAGGGTCAGCGCGCCATCGGTATAGGTCACAAGCAGGCGCTGTCCGCCAAGGCTTTGCATCTCAACGGGCAGATCATCCTGTTCCTGCCATTCCCGGACCAGATGCGCGCCAAGCAAAAGTTCACGCGCCGCATCGCCCCCTGCCGCAGTCAGCGCGTCGCGCAGGTCGTCCGGCAAACGGGCAAAGGCTTCGTCCGTCGGGGCAAAAAGGGTCAGACGCTGGCCCGTATCCAAAGCGTCCTCCGCCCCGTCCGTTGCTTTCAGAATGTTCGCGATACTGCCATAAGGTCCGCTCTGCGACAGCTGGTCGGTCAAGGATTGCGCAATTGCCGGAATGGCGGTGCAGGTGATGAGCGCGGCGGTTGCGAAAGACCGTAGGAGACCGGAAAGGAGCATAAGACGTAATCCCTGTCGCTAGAGGTGGTTAGAGAAACAACCAGCCCGCACGCGACGAGTTCCGCACGATTTCGTGAAGTGGCGACTGCATTTTTACAACCCATGCCTGCGTCTACGACGCGAACCGCAGGGAGTTCCGCCTTTGAAACCGCCTCACGTCCTGCTGATCAGGCACATGCGGGTGCGGCAGCATGCTGTTGTTTGAATATCTGCTCTTCTCCGAGATGTGTTCGCCCTGGTCGCGCAGATCATCCGTCAGCTTGCGATAGCCAGAGACCATGCCGCTGTCCGTCAATGCTTGCAGAGGAATACAGAAACTTAGTCCTGATGGCTCAGAGCAAAAAATTGTTGGAACTCCGACAGCTTTTGGTTCGATCCGGTAAGATGTCACGAGCGACTTTGACAACACGTCAGACCAATGTCGTTACGTTGACGGGTTGTGTCTCTGAACAGTTCAGTAAAACATCCCATCCAAGCGAAAGGATTGCGCGATGATCAAGTACACACCCAGTGATGATGTTGGTGACCTCGACGCGTGGCCGTTCGACAATCCGCTGAGCAACTATCACATCAAAAGTGGCGATCCCAAAGCCTCCGGGCGCTTGGATGCTGGTGGTCCTGGGCATACAACGCGCATGGGCATCTGGCGTTGTACGCGGGGCGTGTTCGAATGTACTGAACAGGGCGATGAGCTTATGACGATCCTGTCTGGCCATTGCCGATTGACAGAGATGAGCACGGGAGAAACCACCGAGCTCAGCACAGGCGATAGCCTCTTCGTGCGAGATGGCAGTCGCGTGACGTGGGACATCACTGAGGACGTGACCAAGGTGTTTTTTGGTTTCAAGTCCGGTGGATTTTAAAGAAAAACCGTATGATCGAATTCCACCAGCTTTCCGACGACCATCCTGACGTCGCATACTCACCTTTGCTGCGCGCCCTGAACCGCACCGGTTTTACCGGAGACTGTTCAGTTCTTCTTACGCGACTTTATCGAGTGTGTTCATGTTTGCATAGAACGCCTCCTCAGCTTCATTTGGCGTGATGTATCCGATTGGTTCGAGCAGGCGGCGATTGTTGAACCAGTCGACCCATTTGAGGGTTTCCCATTCGACTGCATCCGCGGACTTCCATGGCCCTGACCTGCTCCCCTGAAATGTCCTGGAATTTTGGTTAGCCTGTTCTCCAACTGAGGAAACAGACGATGAAGAGAAACCGTTTTAGTGAAGAATAGATCATTGGCATTCTGAAAGAGCACCAGGCTGGGCTTACAATCAACGCCGCGCCTGCCCGGACATGCTCAGATTCAGGGACAGGGGTGGCCCGTTCCTGACCAGCGCTTCCTCAAGGGACCACGGTTCGTCATGCTGCACGACCGAAATTGCCGCGTGCTTGGCGATCCATTCTGTTAGCTTGTCCTCGTGGTGACGATCCATGCGAACCCGGTTTCGTTTGTCGCGCCAGAACGTCAGTTCAAGTTCTTGTTCGAGAAGCGCCGCAAGCGACAAACGCAAGGTCGAGGTGCGCACCGTCCCGCGTAGGTGGTTGCGCCAGAGTCGGCTTTTCACAGGTAATGGCCCATCTCGCCGCACTGGCCGGTCTTTCGGGGGGCAATGCCAATATAGAGCAGGTGCTTCCCGTCGCGCTCGATGCACCCGTCCCTTGGCACAACAGGAAGACCGTGGTCGAACCACCAGCCATAGACGCCGTGCGTAACCGGGTGCCGGTCAATGAAATCCAAGACATGATTGGGCAGCAGGAGGGTGGCAGGCGACAGAACGGCCCTCGCCTCGTCATATAGACTATGAGTAAACCAAGAGGGCGCACGTCCCCCTGCCTCTTCCTGCATTCTTGAATGTCGCCAGTGACTTCGGGCCTCCCGTGAGCCTAAGTCGAATATGATTTATAGTCTATGGTCGAAGACGTGACCGCCATGCGCCATGCCGCGCATGTCAATTCAATCGCGCGTTTCGAGGAATATCCAGAGGATCAGGAGGGAGAAGGACCTTTCGCAAGAAGAGGTCGCCCATCGCGCGGACATTCACCAGACCTATCTGAGCGGCGTCGAGACCGGAAAGCGCAACCCGTCGATCTTGGTGGTCGAGCGCATCGCCAAGGCACTCGGTTTGGACGTCTCGGAAATCTTCAAGCCGAACTAGGGTTATCCCTGACACGCTCCGATCTTGCGTCTTATCGATCTGCATCAGCAACTTAGGAGATCGACATGACCGACATCGCGACGCTCAAGGCCATCTGTGACGAACTCAAGATCGACCCGCGCGAAGCCCGCGAACGCCTGCGCGCCGCCGCCAGAGACGCCAAGGCAAACCCAGAATTGGCAAAGGCACGCAAGCCGCGCACACCGTGGCAATGGGTGAAGGGGTCAGGGGCAGAAAAGGAGGCTAGAGCCGCAATCACAGGTAAGACTGCACCCAAAAAGTGACTTCGAAAATCAGGCTAGGATGCCAGCCACAGAAAGTGTGTGCATTGCTGCTCAACACGACCTCTTACGCGGACTGTACGATCCATGTGGTCAACGCAAGGCTGAACACCGCAGTTTGATCGCCCGTCTGTACCGCAAACGAGTCACGGCAAAACGTGGCTGGCACCCGACTTCAAGTTATCCTAGGCGTAGACGCTGCTCAATTCTATCTTTTTCGATCATGTTCAATAGGTCGATACCATCCCAGCGAACAAACCAATGCTGTTGTTGGATTTCGTCGATTAGCGCTTCGGCCGCTGCAACAGTGATGTTTCCGGGGTTCGCGCCAATCCTGTTCCATGAAGCCCGAAGCAACTTAGCTCTCTTGGCCCTGTCCAGATAGGGACAAGCGAGGGTGTCCAGCAACAGATGCACTGCTTCAGAATCCCTACTTAGGTGCTTCTCTGACGAAACTCGCTTACAGATGAAATCCCAAATTTCGTTCCTCTGGTTAGCGAACTCCGGCCGATCACCATAGATGAATAGCTTTACGACCAACTCGAAGTAACCTTGGCTCCTTCTGTCCAGTTTGGCGAGCGAAATCAGCTCCTGCTCCAGTTGCTCATCGCCCCCAAATTGTTGAAGACTAACCAGAATGTTGAGTATCTCAATAGAGATCACAGAATTTTTTGAGAACAAGCCTTCGAAACTAGGTGCCCTCGCCAATCGTGACGCCCAACGAAGGGAGGCTTCTTTGAGAATGTCAAAACCTTCAGGATCATGTTCTTGCAGATGCTGCGCAGCGCGCACGATGGCGTGAGACAGGCGAAGCGAGGACGCGACGGTCGGGTGAAGCGTAAAGAAGTAAAATCCAACATCGAGCAGGAAAAAGAACATTTGGCGATAGTCCCGCACAACAACAGGACTTTCTTCCATCGCTAAAAGATCACCGTACCCGTCAGCTATATCAATTACTTTCCGGCGCACCGCCCAAATAACATAGTTTGCAACCGCATCGTAACCAAGCTCGGAGGAAAAGCATGCCGCCTTAACCTCTCTGGTGAACTTTCCAAACAATGACCGATACTTGTAAATGTACTTCGGAAGTAACGCCCTTTTGCCGCTCGCAGGTAGGGTAACAGTTTCAAAGAGCTTCTCCCAATGAGCGCCAAGGGAGTTATTGATCTCGTCGATCACCAGAGACTTTTTCGAGTAGAATGGGCGTTTGTCGAACTCTCTTTTCCCAGTATTCAGGTGCAGATTGTACTCTCGCAACGCGATTGATAGCTCGTGCTCCACCTGCTCGGCAATCGCAGGGCCATTGGAAAATACATAGTAGTTGTCCACGTATCGCCTGCACTCATAGTCGACGCCATCACGTGTGGGGGGCTTTTCGCTTCAAGGTTACGGCGTGCGTTCTGGACCTGTCGCGCTTTAGTGCCGCCCCAGGTGCTCGTTTAAGCCACTTGCCGTTCGAATGCGACCGGGCTTTTCCAGCCCAGTGCTGAGTGTCGGCGACGCGGATTGTAAAAGCCGTTTATGTATTCGAAGATCGCCATCTCAGCCTTGCGTCGTGTCTCCCAAGAATGCCGCTAGATCAGCTCTGCCTTGATCGTCTTGAAGAACGTCTCGACAGCCGCATTATCATAGCAATTACCTTTGCCAGACATCGATGCCTTGAACCCGTGCTGGCGCAGGATCTTCTGATAGTCGTGTGAGCAATATTGCGACCCGCGGTCCGTGTGGTGGATGCAGTCCTTTGGTGTTTGCCGGAACGCAATCGCCATTTTCAACGCCCGGATCGCCAGGTCGCGCTTCATCCGGTTGCTGACAGCCCAGCCAATCACACGTCGGGAATGCAAATCCAGGATCACAGCCAAATATAGCCAGCCTTCACGTGTCCAGACATAGCTGATGTCGCCAGCCCATTTTTGATTGGGCTGATCAGCAGTGAAGTCTCGGTCCAGTAGGTTCGGCGCAATATTGAACTTGTGATCGCTGTCCCCCTCTCAGCAGATTGCTTTGCAATCGCCTGCCGGGCAGTGATCGTCACCTTGTGTTTGCGGGTTCTGACAACGGATATGCCGTTCTGGCGCATCAAACGGCCCACACGACGATGACCGACGTCCAGACCGATCTCCTTTAACTCTTCGGTCATGCGCGGCCTGCCATAGCTGCCCAAGCTGAGACGGGATTGTTCTTTGATGTGTGCCAACGTGACCAGATCAGATCGCTGCCTGCGGCTGGCCGGGCGGTTGCGGAACGCTCGTAGCCCACGCGTGCTGACGCCGACAACATGACAAAGCCGCTTGGCTGGAAAGTCCCCAGCATGTTCTTCGATAAACCTGAACCTCATGGCTTTAGGCCCGCGAAGAACTGGGTGGCCTTCCTAAGAAACAGCCATGTCAGCCTCCTGCGGCAATTCTTGCAAATCATAGCCGAATGACTTGGCGCGGCGCTTGAGATTGCCGAGCACGCGATTGCGGTATCGTTCCTCATAATGGGACGCACCGGGGTCCTGATAGGTCATGCCGTGGCGTAGGGTGTTGTAGAACAGGACCGCGATCTTGCGCGCTGCGGCTGTGACTGCTTTGGCCTTGCCTGCTCGGGCGGCCAACCGTCGGTAAAAAGCGCCAAGAGCGGTATCACTTCGCCCGATGGTGACAGCTGCCAATCGCAAGAGAGCAGCGGCGCGGCTGGATGACCGCCGCGTTCGGGATAATAACACCTTGCCGCCGGATATCTTGTTGCCCGGTGCCAGACAGAGCCATGACGTGAAGTGTTTAGCGCTTGGCCATGCGCGCAGATCAGTACCGCATTCGCCAACCAACTTAAGCGACAAGGACGGCCCCATCCCATGGATCTCGGTCAGATCAACGCCGAGGACGCCAAACAGTGCCGCTCGCACATCAAATGAAGGTGTGCTCACCTGCTTGGTCTTTGTGCGTGGACGGGGCAGTTGGCTGGGACCATGTTTTGTGTCGGCACCTAATCCCGCCAGCGTTGCCTCAAGATGGCGATCACATTCCAGCATCTTGGCCTGATAGAAGTCATAGAGTTCCAGCGATTGGGTCAGCGCAAAGATGTGCTCTGGTCGGTCATTCCCATTGAGTGCGGCTTTAATCGTCTCGGTTGAAGCCCGGCAACGGACGTCACGATGAGACGCCAACACATCTAGATCCCGTTCGCCTGCGGCAATGGCCCGGATGATCTTCATGCCCGTAACGCCAGTGATGTCGGACACAACATGATGCAGTTGGAGGTTCATCTCCATTAGTGCTTTCTGCATGTGCTGAATGTGAGCCGCCGCATACTCGACCAGCCGTTCTCGTTGGCGCAGATACGCACGCAGGGTGGCGATCTCGGCAGAAGGCCTGAAGCTTCCACGCAGCAACCCGTAGGAATGAAGTTGCCGAAGCCAGCTTGCATCACTGACGTCGGTCTTCCGACCCGGCACGTTCTTGGCATAACGTGCATTGACTAAAATGACCTCGAAGCCAGCTGTTCGAGTATCTCGTAAGCTGGGATCCAGTACACGCCCTTGGATTCCATTGCGACGCTGGTCACTCCGTGCGATCTGAACCACACAGCCAAGTCATGCAGATCATGCGTGAAGGTGCCAAACGCGCGCACCGGCGCATCCGTCACGTCGGGATTTACCGCTGCCATGTGTTCGCGTGAGCCGATATCAACCGCAGCAGCACCGACGTTCACGGTCTCAATCGCCGGGGTCTTGCGGGTCTTTTGCTTTGCCATCGTTCATCCTCCTGTGGGCAACAGAAGGGCGTGGGTTATGCAAATCCGTCATCTTCCTAACCGGGATCGCCGCAAAAGCAGCGTCACCACTCTCAAGTTCGCATCAACCCATGGATCACGTTTTTTAACGGGGTTCCCGACAGCGCCGGGACCACCAATAAGCGAACGACCGCTGCCCTTCATGGCGCAACTGTAGCACAGGCTGTTTCTACCGCGCACAGGCGGGCTCCAACCCGGAACGGTTTTTTAAGATCTCCCTCTCCTCCTTGAGAAGCCGGTTCTCACGTCGAAGCCGCTCATTCTCTTTAGCGAGGTCCAAATCTTCTTTCGAAACCACATCCGTGTCTCGGTGCGCCGTAATCCATTTGTTCAGCTTCGACATGCCAACACCCAGATCGTCAGCCACCTGCTTACGCGTCAGCCCACTGGTTAGTGCAATACGCACCGCATCCTGGCGGAATTCGTCCGTCCGTTTCAGTCCCATAGTCAGTCTCCTTTATTGCAGTAAATGCTATCAAAGGGGCGGCATCAAACCGGGACAGGTCCATTCTGATCCACCTTTGCAAGAATGATTTCTGCAAAGATGCGGCTGGCCTCCGGGCCAATGCAGATACCACTAGTTTCGTTGTGGTTGAGCCTCTGCATTACCTTATCGAACCGGTTTCCAAAACTATGCGCGAACGTATTTTCTTTCGCCTCCTCCTTGCTCTTGATGGCCCAAGCCATAGAGTGCGTGTAAATGCTGTCAAAACACTTACTAATGTCCAAAGACAACTGGTATCGAAACTTCTTTTCTAAGCGAATGTGATCGTTCGAGGCGAAGAACTTGTAGAGGCGCTCAAATCCTGAATATGCAAAATAGCTTGCCGGGTTTCGCACCAGTTTATCCAACTCCGCCGTATCGACGGTCGCATTCTTGTATTGATTCTTGTCCTGCACCGGAGATGGCACAAAAAAGGAACTCCCAACTTTCTTCGGCGCACGTATGGAGAACGGTCCGCGCCCTGAATATTCGCAGATCAACTCCTCGTACTTCTGATAGAAATCAGCCAATATGACCTGACCCCTCGGATGCAGGAGGCTCAAGGTTCTGACGCTTCGAGAATCTTTGACGATATTGTACCTTAGCGGAACGGTGTAGCTCTTGCCGTCGTCTTTCAGAAAAAGGGCGTTGAACTGGCCCCCATTTCGACCGGACACCTTGGCCTGTCTAAGGAGGCTTAAGGATAGCCTTAAGCACGTGCTTATGTCTGAGATTGAAATCGTTACCGATGGCGGCCGCCGTCGGCGCTGGCCCGCGGCCGAGAAACTGCGGATCGTCGAGGAGACGCTGTATGACAGCGAGAGCATTTCCGCCGTTGCACGGCGCAATGGCGTGGCGCCCAATCTTCTGTATCGTTGGCGCAAACTGATGCTCGAAGGGGCCAGTATCGCCGTGACAGGAGATGACAGCGTCACCAGCAATAAACAGGTGCGGGAGATGGAAGCCCGTATCCGCGAACTCGAACGTCAACTCGGACGCAAGACGCTGGAAGTCGAGATCCTGAAGGAAGCGCTGGAGAGATCACGCTCAAAAAAACCGACCTTGCTTGCGCAGTCGCTGAAACGGGACGGTTCCCGATGAAGGCGGTGGCGACGACATTGGGCGTGTCCCGCTCCAACCTGCACGAGCGGGTGAACGGAAGCGCGAAGCCGCGTCGGGGCTATCATAAAGCCCAGGATGCGGCGGTCTTGCCACGCATCCAGCGGCTGGTGGCAAAGCGCCCGACCTATGGCTACCGGCGCATCACGGCGCTGCTGAACCGGGAGTTGCGAACGCAGGGTTTACCGCCTGTTAACCATAAGCGCGTCTTCCGCATCATGAAAAGCAACGGCCTGCTGCTGGAGCGATCCGGCTTTGACCGGCCCGAACGCAGCCATGACGGCAAGGTGGTGATGATGCGCTCGAATCTTCGGTGGTGCAGCGACGGTCTGGAGTTCACATGCTGGAATAGCGATGTCATCCGGGCGGCCTTGCTGATTGATGCCCATGATCGCGAGATCATCGCCTGGCGGGCCGTAGCCAATGCCGGGATAAGCGGCTCGGACGTGCGCGACATGCTTCTGGAGGCCGTCGAAAAACGCTTTGGCACCCACTGTGCCCCACAGGCAATCGAGGTGCTGTCGGACAACGGCAGCGCCTACACCGCCAAGGAAACGCGCATCTTCGCCCACCAGCTCGGACTGAAACCCTGCTTCACGTCCGTTGCCAGCCCGCAATCGAACGGCATGTCCGAGGCCTTCGTGAAGACGCTCAAGCGCGACTACGTCCGCGTGAACCCGTTGACGGACGCGGAGAGCGTGCTGCCATTGATAGGAAATTGGATCGAAGACTATAACGAAAACCACCCACACAGCGGCTTGAAATGGCGCTCGCCACGCGAGTTCATCAGAGCCAAAACCGAAACCGCTTAGGTGTCCGGTGAAACGGGGGCTGGATCAGGCGTTCAAAAATTCTTGGAAGTGCGCCGATTTCTTAGCCACTCCATGAAGGTTTTTGTAGAAGCCATTGTTATTTACGATTATCGGCACCTCAAAAGGTGACGTGTCTGTGAGTACCACACGCCACTTGTCGGCTCGGTTAAGGTTGACCCGTGACTTTCTCTTGCTAGGCATACTTCCAGCACTCCATTAGGTCGGCCAACCGATCAGCACTGAATCGGAAGTGAACGCGATTAGCGAACCCGCGGACGAATGAGTATTTCAGAAGCTCTTTTCTTTGACGGTTTGTTAGAACCAGTGCGAGCCTCCCGCCAATCGACCCTGAACGGCACAGGACCATCCTTGAGAAAAACTTATCAAGCTCCGCGAGTGCCGGCGCGTTATTGTTGATGAGGCTGTATGTGTGCTGCAGACCCGCGCTTCGCTTCTTTTGCTGCCTTTCGTCAAAGAACTGATAGCCACAGGTCAAAATACGGACGCGATCTATGAGGTCATCAAAGTTTCCGTCAGCCAAGTACTGCAGGAGGGATTTCACGATTCTCGTCTTGTTCTTTTTGACCTTTGACGAAGCGATGTCCAACTCGACTCGACGATCAAAAGGCCGGTCCTTACCGATCCCGTAGACCTTAAACTTAAAGCCGAGATAATCAAACCTATGCTCAACCGATGTCGGCTTTTTCTTCGTGTTTCCGAAGGCGTAGATTCTCGACTTGGAGAAATTCAATTTTAACCCCGCTGGCAAAGCTTCTTCGACCTGCACCCTAAGGGAGTTCGGATTATCCAATTCCGGAAGAATCAGCACTACGTCATCAACATATCGGGCATAGTAATGTGCGTTTAGTTGTTCCCGCATTCTTTGGTCAAAATCTTGCATGTAGAATTCACTAAGTTCGGCACTTATTGCCAAACCTGGGGGCAAGCCCTTCATCGAGTTAGCTTTGCATTGCTCAATCAGTGACACGACAACAGACCTCGTGCTTGGAGCCGTCAAGAGCCTTTTGCCGAGTTGGTTTGACAGAAAATCCTGATCGACGGACGGATAAAATTTCTCGATGTCCATCTTTGCAACGGTAAATGGCAACCCTTCTTCGCAGAGCAATTTTAGACGACGAACGATCTCGACACGACTTCCCTGTTTTGAAGAAGTGATTCTGCGAATGTTCTGAGCAGCTTTTCGCAGGACCAGATCGCACGCCAGATCATTTACTTGATAAATGGTCCGACCTGCCAAGTTATTTGGCGTCAATGGCAGCGAGGAAAAACCATTTCGTGCTGTGGTGACGGCCTTAGTTATCAAAGCTGCCTTGTGGGCCTCGTTCTTCAATGCAGGCTGGTTTAGGAAATCACTTTTTGTTCAGGTGCCTTGCAAGTGCCGCGCTGCCAAATGTGGGATCGTACATTTACTCTGCCTGTGAGTTACTCTTCTGGAATTCACCTCAGGTTAGAGCGAGACGTACTCATAGGCTAGCTAGGATTGCATCTTTGCTGCTCAGTCAATGCGCTCCACGAGAATTTGGCACCCATAGGACACCCAGCCAAAAATCAAAAGACGTTTGCGAGCCAACTAGCGGTATAAGTACCTGATCTTATTTAGAAAAATGGTGCCGGGGGCGGAATCGAACCACCGACACGAGGATTTTCAATTAGCCTTGTGATCCGCACGGCCCGTCTCAGGATCGATCAACCCGTAACGTAGCCGATTGAAAACCTTAACCTTTGCGCATGGCAGATCGTCTCGCCCCGTCTCACGCCGAAGCATTCAAGCTCACCGTTCCTGCTACCCCAGTGATACCCACGGACACCGAAGACCACACGGGTATCACGATCCAGCGCAACCCGATCCAAAACCCTGCAAACCCTCTAGGGTTGTCCCTGACGCGGCTCATCCGCCCATCTTATCATGGGCCTATGAAACGCAAGCTCACCACCAAGTTCATCGAGGGGCAGAAGCCCAACCCGTCGAAACGTCTCGAATTCCGGGACGAGTTGATGCCGGGCCTCGTGCTGCGCATCAGCACGTCCGGCACCAAGACGTTCTGCCTGCACAAGCGCATCAACGGGAAGATGCGTCGCCTGACCATCGGGAGGTTCGGCGTCGTGTCGCTGGCCGAGGCGCGTGAACGGGTGCGACAGGTTCTCTACGAAATCGAGACAGGCCGCTTCGAAGATCGCACGGGCGTTGAGGTCGAGACAAAGCCCACGCTGGGCGACGTGATCCCCGATTACATCGAGAAGCACGCCAAGGTTCACAACCGCGACTGGAAGCGCAAGGAAGCCCTGCTGGCGAAATTCACGACCCTGCACGGCAAACGGATCGACGAGATCAAACGCGCCGATGTCGTGAAAGCCTGCGATGTGATCCACAAATCCGCGCCGGTCAGCGCGAACCGGGCGCTGGCCCACCTCAAGCACCTGATGGGCTGGTGCGTCGAGCGCGGCATGATCGACGCCTCCCCCATCGCCGGGATGAAACCGCTGTCCAAGGAAAGGTCGCGCGAGCGCGTGCTGACCGACGATGAGCTGGGCGCGCTGTGGACGGCCTGTGACGCCGAAGGCTATCCTTTCGGGGATTGCATGAAGCTGCTGATCCTGAGCGGCCAGAGGCGCGCCGAGGTCGCCGAGATGCGCTGGTTGGAACTCGACCTCGAAAAACGCCTGTGGACCCTGCCTTCGCAGCGTGCCAAGAACGGCAGGCAGCACACTGTGCCGATCACCGACGCGATGATGGACGTGCTGCGCAGGGTGCCGAGGTTCCTCGGGTCGGACTACGTGTTCACCACCACCGGCAAATCGCCCGTGTCGGGGTTCGGTCGCCTGAAAGACCGGCTCGACAAGGCGCTGCCCGAGGGCACGGAGCCGTGGATTATCCATGACCTGCGCCGCACGATGTCCACCAACATGGCGATGCTGGGCGTCCCCCAGCCCGTCACCGAGGCGCTATTGAACCACAAGACGGGTGTGGTCTCGGGCGTTGCTGCTATCTACAATGTCTATTCATACGCGGACGAGAAGCGCGGAGCCCTCGGCGCATGGTCGCAACACGTGATGACATTGGTCAGGTCGAAGAATGACGCCACCCAAGCCGAAATTGCGCAAGCGTCAGGTTGACCTCCTGCTTCTCAGCATCATTCGCTCATACGAACATCCCGACAGGAAAAGTGAGGCAGAACGTTTGGCAATCGTGCGCGAGGCCCTGTTCGGCGAAAAGCGTGGGCGTGGCCGAACAGCCGCATTCGATGATCTGGCGCTATTCAAGGTCATTGACGAGGTGCGCAAGCGTGAGCTTGATGGCCTCCGGCATGCCATAGCGAAGAAGGACGAACGGTTTCAAACGCCCAAATGGGAAGCTGAAATCGCGCGCGAGCCCATGAAGGTTCGCGAGGCCGCGCGGCGTTTCGCAGAACTGGCCGGGAAGAGCGACAACGTGAGCGATGACGCTGTTGAACATCGCCTGCGCAGAAAGGCCGGTGCCCAGTTGACCACACGGGAAATGGCTGAGATCGAGTCTTTGTTCGATCCTGACGCGCCCCATACCCGAACGATAATTGCCGTCCTTGAATTGCTCGAAAACCTTGGCGTTCAGTCTGAAACGATCTGGGACGAAAACCCCTGATTTGTGTTCCGCGACTGCGCTCTGCACCCCTGCTAATCTGCCATCACACGTGAACTAATGGGGCGCCCCTTTATCCAACCGATGGAGGACCATCATGAAAATTGACGACGGTCGCAAGACCTTGGCCACACGCGCTGACCTTAAGCGCCTTGGCATCCATGTGAGCAATACGACCCTGCTGCGCTGGGAGGCCCGTGGGCGCTTTCCGCGCAAGATCAGGATGGCCGGGACCAGCGTTGCGTGGTTCCTGTCCGAGATTGAAGACTGGCTCGCTGACCGCGCCGCCGAACGCACCCGCACGCATTACGCCGAATACTGATCGGCGAAGCCTCCCCCTACCGCAACCACGGACCCGCCACGCGCTTTCGCGTGCGCCTCGTGGTGTGCCCGCATGAAAGAAAATACAATGGCAGACCAAAAACCCGAAAAGTACATCTACAGAACCAAATTTCCCGCGCTGATGGCCGAAGGTGCCTCTGAGCGCGACGTGCTGCAAGACCAAGACGATTTCCTCGGTGACCTCTGGTACAAGCCCGCGCATACTGGCCCCGACAAGTTCGGGAACCTCTGCTTTCGTCGCAAAGGCACGACGAAGATGATCGACAAGTTCGTTTCGCTGCGCGATAGAATCAAAATAGACCACCTTCTCCTTCGTTATGATCGATACCGTTTCGATCAGTATTTCAGCCCCAATGTCTATGCGCGCCCCAGCCGGAAAGTCGGAGGCGTCCTCATTACGCGATTGGGGTGGTGCGATGTGGACAAGGCCGATCCTTTCGCCTTCGACCCGAAACCGTCCGTTGTTTGGGAAACCTCGCCGGGACGCACGCAGGCGCTGTGGTTCTGGGACCGGCCACACACGCCCGCGCAGGCGTCAGCCTTTTCAAAGTCGCTCACGTATCGTCACGGCGGCGACAAAGGCGGCAGCGCGGCAAACAAGCTGCTGCGGTTGCCGGGGTCATTCAACCACAAGCCCGAGTACGACAGGCCGTTCATTCCGCTGGTGCATTTCGATCCAAGGCCGATCACGGTCCGTCCTAAGTTGCTGACGGGTCATAACGGCGCCCACGCGGCAGAACCCGAGGCGCTGGACATGAATCCCCATGCCCATGAACGCCTCAATGTCCTGAAAAAGTATCGCTCGAAGTTGGATGCATCGACGCGATCACTGATCAGGCACAACCGTGCGCAGGCATCTGATCGATCCAGCAGGATCTTCGCGATGGTGGCTGGCCTGCACGAGGCAGGCGCAACGCTCGACGAGATCGCCAGCGTGATCTGGTCCAGCCCATACTTCCGCGACAAGTACGGCGACGACATCAACGCGCTGGAAACCGAGGTATCGCGCATCATCACGCGAATGGGGGTGGCGCAATGACGAATGACAACACATTCCGCACGCTTGACGAGATCAAGGCCAAGGAGATCGAATGGCTATGGAAGCCGCTCATCCCATACGAGAAGACGACGATACTCGAAGGTGATCCAGAACTCGGCAAATCATACCTTTGTATGCACCTCGGGGCGTTGGTGACCACAGGAGGAAAGTTGCCCGATGGATCAAGAGTCGAGAAGGGCAACGTGCTCTACATCAGTTCAGAAGATGATGCCGCTGACACGATCCGGCCCCGCATGGAACAGATGGGTGCGAACCTGAAGCGGGTTCGTGTCCTCGACGACTTCCTTCTGTTCGACGAAAAGGGCCTGACGCGGCTTCGTGAGGAGTTGGAAGACCAGACGCCAGACCTCGTTGTGATCGATACCCTTTATTCGTTCCTCTCGGGCAAAGTCGATCTGGGCAAGCCGACTTCGATCCGTGCTGCGCTCCATGAACTTGACCGCCTGTTCAAGGAATATGGCCCAGCGGTCATCGCGCTCCGACATTGGACGAAGGGCGGGAAGGGCAAGGCCATCTATAGGGGCGTCGGGTCAATCGACGTGATCGGCGTGGCACGCACTGCGCTGGCGGTAGCCAAGCACCCTGAGAACGATAACCTTCGCATCCTTGCACAGGTCAAGAACAACATCGGCGCGAAGCCCCAAAGCTATGTCTACGAGATCGTAGAGCAGCCCGAGGGCCTGCCGGTGATTGAATGGCGCGGCACCACCCACTATTCCGCCGACGATCTAGAGCGGCATGGGCAGGACGAGCAGAGCGAGGAAGCGCGCGCCGTCGAGTTCCTGCGCGAGCTGCTGGCAAAGGGACCTCTGCCTTCGGGCGAGCTTTTCATACGGGCCGCTGGCGCCCAAATCTCGCGCCCGACGCTGAACCGGGCAAAGCGTGAGGCAGGCGTCAAATCCGAGAAGAAGGGAAAGACGTGGATTTGGAAACTCGACAAATCCTGAACTCCAAGGTGCTCAAGCTGATCAACTTTCTCAGAATTATCGTGAGCAACATCGAAATCCAAGGTTGTCACGAAATCGGTGAGAAAGATGAGAAGCTTGAGCATCTTCATTTCGGGGCGGCAGCGGCTCAGGGCCAAAAACCTCGGCTGCATGTATGACCCCTTGTCCGTCCACAGGGCGCGCGCCGATAAAAAAACGCCTCCCCCCATCCCCCTGTGGTCACCCTGTGCCAGCGCCGCGCGGAACGCCTCGGACCGACCCGTTGACTATCTATCAGTCTGTCGGATGCGAGCCGGAGCCAAATTTTCGAACCTTTTCATGCGGTCCGCGTTCGTGCTGGGGTTCAGCTTGCCGCGCCGGGTTCCACTCGGGTGGCAAACTGCTCGGGCGGTCATTCTTGCACCCACCCCTTGCGATGGTAATGGCTTAGCACGATAGCGCGGTTGAACAAGGGGAAGCCGACCCACAGGCCGTTGGCCGTGATCAGCGACAAGATCGCCCATAGGAACATGCCCTTGAACAGGTAATAGAACGGGCCGAACAGCAGGCACCACAGGCGGTGCCAGTTGCCCAAGATGATTTTCGTCTGGCCGTTGAAGGCCCATGTCGCGCGTATCGTCATTGCCGATTTCCTCGCTGGCTGGTTTCGATGCCAGCGAAATAAGATCGGGGACCATTGACCGTCAGGGTAATTCCCGCGCGGCCTATGGAGACGACAGAGGTAGCCATGCCGATGCGCCGCGCCTGCGCGGATGTCGGGAGAACCGCCGTGAGCGCGCCACACAGCGTGCCAGCCGGGATTGCGGCGGGATCACCATGCCTGAGGCACGCCCCGGCGCTCCTGGCTCAATACAACGCCGCCGCGCGCGCGTTTCGCTCTCGATCCTCGGGGTTAGTTGCAGAAGCGGTCATTTTCGCCCCAGCACGCGGCGCAGGTCGCTCAGCGTCGATCTGAACGGATGCCCGGACATACTCAGGTTGAGGGGCAAGGGCGGCCCGGTCCTGACCAGCGCTTCCTCAAGGGACCACGGTTCGTCATGCTGCACGACCGAAATTGCCGCGTGTTTGGCGGTCCAATCTGATAGCCTGTCCTCATGGTGGCGATCCATGCGCACGCGGTTTCGTTTGTCGCGCCAGAACGTCAGTTCAAGTTCTTGTTCGAGAAGCGCCGCAAGCGACAAACGCAAGGTCGAGGTGCGCACCGTCCCGCGTAGGTGGTTGCGCCAAAGTCTGCTTTTCACAGGTGTTGATCCATCTCGCCGCACTGGCCGGTCTTTCGGGGGTGCAATGCCAATATAGAGCAGGTGCTTCCCGTCACGCTCGATACATCCGTCCCTCGGCACCAGAGGCAAGCCGTAGTCAAACCACCACCCATAGACGCCGTGCGTGACCGCGTGCCGGTCGATGTAATCCAAGACATGATCGGGCAGCAGGAGGGTCTCAGGCGACAGGACGGCGCTCGCCTCGTCAAATAGACTAAGAGTCAACCATGAGGGCGCACGTCCCCCTGCCTCTTCCTGCATTCGTGAATGTCACCAGTGACTTCGGGCCTTCCGTCAGCCTAAGTCGAATATGACTTATAGTCTATGGTCGAGGGCGTGACCGCCATGCGCCATGCCGCGCATGTCAATTCAATCGCGCGTTTCGAGAAATATCCAGAGGATCAGGAGGGAGAAGAACCTTTCGCAAGAAGAGGTCGCCCATCGCGCGGACAGTCATCAGACCTATCTGAGCGGCGTCGAGACCGGGAAACGCAACCCGTCGATCTTGGTGGTCGAGCGCATCGCGAAGGCCCTCGGCGTGGACGTCTCGGAAATCTTCAAGCCGAACTAGGGTTATCCCTGACACGCTCTGGCCTTGCGTCTTATCGATCTGCATCAGCAACTTAGGAGATCGACATGACCGACATCGTGACGCTCAAGGCCATCTGCGACGAACTCAAGATCGACCCGCGCGAGGCTCGCGAACGCCTGCGCGCCGCCGCCAGTGACGTCAAGGCGAACCCAGAACTCGCGAAGGCTCGGAAGCCGCGCACACCGTGGCAATGGGTAAAGGGGTCCGCTGCCGAGAAGGAAGCGCGACGGGCCTTGCAGCCGAAGAAAGATGGATAGCTGCTCTAAGTGGTAATCAAAAAGGTGAACGGGGCGGGTAACTTGCCCCGTTCTTCTTATTATTCATTCCCCACTTTACCCGCTCACCAATTTTGACCATGCGCTGGCTTCATGAAGTGACACGTGCAGACCGACAGGAAATCCGGCTGTGCCGACAATCACCATCAAGAACGCATTCAACTCATGCTTTGAGCGAGCGAACAGGTCAGACATTGATGAAATGTCAGTTTCAGAAGGGGTGGGAATGGCTTGCGGGTGAGTGTGCCAATCTCCGAAATAGTGCAGCCCAGATTTGTGCAATGTGCTGATCTCCCGGCGTTCCGCAAAACGGTCTGCGATAAAAAAGAAGCGCCCTCGTCGGTCGGACCGCCTAGGACCGGTTGCCAGATTGACTTGGATGCATTGACCTTCGACCGCGCCAAATAGCTGCCCACCAGCTTCAGGCATATTCGGGTCCAACTGTCGCCATTTAGCAAGGTGATCGAGAACAACCTGTTCTAGGGTCAGAAATTGCCCACTTTCTCCAACGGGGTAGCGAATACTCATGCTTCTCCGCAAAAAGCACAGTCTACCCTTTGCCTCCACTCAAATCTCCTCGTTCCGCCGAACTCAGGAACGTCAGAAAAGCAACTTAGGAAGTCCGGGGTGAAGCGCCCTCCTTGCTCGGCAATTTCTTCCTTCGAAGACCAGTAAACGGCCTCCGTCCCGGGGTGCACCTCACCAAGCAGTGCTTTCGTTGAGGTCTTCGCCACTAAGGCCGCTACGCCTGACAACGATACTGGCCCATATGGTTGAAAACTGGCTCCACAATGGGGCTGTTTGCGCGTCGTCTCGGTGTCCCACTCACACACTGTTTGTCGCGCCCTCCCGAAATGGTCCATGCCGCAAGCAAAACATGGACCGTTGGAGCCGATCAATACGGCGTGTCCTGCCACAGAAAAAGGTTCTGCCCACCCATAGATCACAGGGGGGAAATCCGCTTCGTTCCTAGCCACTTGGTTAAGCCTGCCTTCAGCCACCCAACTGCCAACCGTGGACACGATCAAATCGGTGTTGTGGAAAATCTCAGAACGTATGACGTAGAGCGATTGCCAGTCCTCGGCAAAGTACTGGATTGAGCGCATATGCGGGAAGTCACCAGCCAATTTTTCTGCCAGTGACTTGGCTTTAAACGTCCTGACTTGCGTGACCCCGAGCATATGACGCCCAACATTAGGATAGTCCAGAAGTTCCGGGTCGACCAATGTGATCGAGCCGACACCTGTCTTGGCAAGAAGCAGAGCAACCTCGCTTCCCAATGAACCCGCGCCGATCATCAGAACACGCTTGTCAAACAATGGGGCGACTGTAGGGGTGTCACGACCATGTATCCACGATGGGTCCGCGCGCATAGTCTCGTGACGCTCAACCTTGTTCCCCCCGAACAGCCGCTGCATTCGGATATGGGGCGGCACCCTTCCAGGCCGAAAACCCTTCTGCACCATGTCTGGGCGTCGCCCGGCTTTCATACCTTGTTTGACGGGAGGCATAACTTCGACGGCGAAAAATACCGGCCCATCATCCGTGCGCCCCTCGAAGGAAACGGTGAACTTGTCATCAGCGGTTACAGCCGCATCTTCCAGCAGTTCTACGGATTCGGGTGCCAGCTCCCGCAAAAAGCGTAGAATCGCCGCACCCGACCTCGGGTATTCCGAAGGCAGAATAGGCCTATTGAGGGAGATGTGTGTCGCGGTGTTGAATTTGTAGTCCTTCTTGTTCCCCGGAAAACGGTTGCGAAGCCATCTCTCCAAGGCCGTGTGGTCATCTGCCAGATAGTAGTCACCTGTACTGCACCACAGGGACACCCGACGGGAGGGACCGCCGGGCGACAGGAGGCTGACGATGTTTTTGCCCCCATCAGTTTTGCTCCAATAAGAATCGAACTCGTCCGCGAAATCACTGATAAACGCGTCGTCGTATGAAGCGACGATCAATCGAATGGCTTCTTTGATAGCGTCCCATATTAACCCTTTGGGGTTCAAAGGATTGTGCTCTGTCCCCGCTGGGTAAAGGCAAAATGCACCGTCTTTTTCGATGTGCGGATATTGCATAAACCGAAATTTTTCGGTGCAGTACACGCGCGGCTTTGTCCACGGGAAATCCGGCAAGAGCACCACTTGCAGATCAAAGCGGTCAGCTTGATGTTCAAACGGGAGAACCCATCCGTGGATTGGGTCCTTAGCCTCGTATCGAGACAATTCGCCCTGCGTGAGGTCTCGCGCATTCGGACATTGAGCCAGCACCCAGCGGGATAACTCAGCTATCATGAGATCGGTAGGTTCAGACGGCCCAGTCAATGCCGACTACCCGTAGCGGCCTCCGCCCTGCTTGTTCACAGCGGCGAGGTCATTGCTTTGCTCTGCGTCAACCTGGTCCACCATCCCCAAGGTAAGGGCAGCAGGTGCAGCCAACTCGCTTGTCTTTGTCTCAAGGCCAGCGTCGGGCACATAGAGGGTGAGATCGTCTGGGATACGCCCGCCAAATTGGTTTTGCAGGGCTTCGAAAGCTGCCGCGCGGTCTGACGTCTGTGTCAGCGCGTCTTTCAGACGCTCAGCAAGCACTCTGGCCTTCGCAACGAAATCGCTGCGTTCCTCAGGTGACCAGCCCTGATCCAACCGCGCGCCTTCTACGACCGGGTTTGGAATGTTATTGGCGAGAAAGTCGGGCAAGTCTTCCGCGACTCGCAACAAGGCCAGATCGTCCCTGTCGCTGGCAATTGCTGCCGACGCCTTCTCAAAGACCGACACGACTGCGGCCATGAGTGCAATCGATGCCAACCTTCCTTCGGGCCATTGGAAGTCTTTCCAGCCCTTTAGATAGCGGCTGACGGTTCGGACCTGCTCGCCGTATTCTTTCACGGCATCGACAAACCAGTCTTCGAGTTTACGCGGGTCGGATTTCATCCAACCCTCGTTGCGGTGCGCGAGCATCATCTCGTCGTGGGACAACATTCGATACGCAGTATCTTCCATCATCAGTTCGGCTGTGAAATCTACACCACGACTTTGGGCATCTTTCACGATGCGCTGGAAATCAGTATCCGGCACCGAGTAAAGTGCGAGGTCGGTGTGCATGGTGTTGTCAATCTTGACTCGGATGCACGAAGGCTTGTCCGTTACGAGTTGCCAACCCTTCTTGTCGCAAAGTGGCGCTAGGATGCGCTCGATAATGGAAAAGTAGGCTGCGCTTTGGATCACAGGGGATCTGTCTCCGCCCTTTTGAAAATAGGAGACGGGCATGAATAGCCCATCGTCCAAGTCAATCTCTTGAGGCGGCACGTGCGCAGGTTGGTTGCATGTGTGGTATGAGAAGCTGCCCTGCATCTTGAACTTCGGTGTCTGGTAGTTCCGCACAAATACTGGCGCCTGATCTTCGAACAGAACCCGATCACCCAGAGCCTTCGCAAATGCCCCAAACTGCGAGGAGATTTCACTGCGAATGTCATCCCGAGCGTTTCGCAGTGTCTGTTCCTGCTCCTCTGAAAGGTTCAATGCGAACTTGTAACCCGAGGGCCGGGACACGAAGGCTTTATGTGCGTTGACAGGCATTAAACTGTCCCTCTTCTGGTCTTATCTTGTGGTGGTGACGCCGCTTGCGCATATAC
This sequence comes from Marivita sp. S0852, assembly GCF_046591575.1. NCBI lineage: Bacteria > Pseudomonadati > Pseudomonadota > Alphaproteobacteria > Rhodobacterales > Roseobacteraceae > Marivita > Marivita sp. S0852. Next base: position 255,162 of record NZ_JBIQWA010000005.1, on the reverse strand, counting down.
TTGGGGGCACTAGACCGAGTCTTCAATACCAGAGGTTGAGCATCGTGGCAAAGTTTGTTTCCCTTTCGTTCTGGATTACCTTGGCGGTCTATCTGGCTTTGGCCTCACCGCTTGCCGTTGGCTGGATCGAGACTTGGCTTGCCGCCAACTTGCCTGTTCTGGGATCGCCAGTTGCCAACCTCCTGACTTCTAGAGTTGTCGCGATGGTCATATGGGGTAGCATTGCGCTGTTCATCGTCGCGCCAGGCTGGCGTCTTCTTTGGAAGCTACCTTTGGCGGGGCCATGGTTCGCAAATCGCTACTTTCCTGACCTGAACGGCGAGTGGGTTGTAACGATCCAGTCCAATTGGCCGATTGTAGAACGCCTGAAAACCGCCGCCGCCAGTAACGAAATCACGTTTGATCCTGTCAACGATGAACGTCCCGGGCTTCTGGAAGCGAATTTTGATGTGAAAATCAAACAGACGTGGTTTCGGACCGACGTGGCCTTCCTACCGAACGAAAACACGCCATTGCTGAGTTCCGAGACAATCTCCGTGGAATTTTTCAAGTCAGAGAATGGGCACAAATCGGTTGCATGGGTCTACGAGCAGACAAACAAGCAAGACAATACTCGGCCCCTTGCGGTGACGGACCAACCCAAGTTTTACGGGTCTGCCGTGCTCAATGTGAACGAGGGTGCAACCGAACTAAAGGGACAGTACTGGCAAAACCGATCTTGGAATCTCGGCTTAAACGCCGCTGGTGAGATCACACTTAGGAGAAAGAGCCGATAGAGATCCGGCACGGGGTAGGCTCGAAATGCTACCCAAGTGATACCCACGATCATCTTATCGGCATGAGCTTTGCCACCTTGCCAACCTAAGAGTTTGTTTTAATTTTTTTTAATGGTGCCCGGGGGCGGAATCGAACCACCGACACGAGGATTTTCAATCCACTGCTCTACCCCTGAGCTACCCGGGCACGGGAGAACGATAATCGTTCAGGTGGCCGCGTTCTATGTGACGGTTTCGGGCGTGTCCAGAGTGTTTTGAGGAGAAATGGCATAAATAAATCCTGTGCTTAAAGTCGTGGGTGCCAAGGGTGTAATGCGCCGGTTTGGCTTGCCATTCAGGAGCAGTTCGGCAAGGTGCGATATATGTTGCCAGACTTTCGGTTTGAACGTGATCAGTGGGCACGCGGTTTGGTACGTGTTGCTGGAGTGGATGAGGCCGGTCGCGGACCGTTGGCCGGGCCGGTTGTCGCGGCGGCGGTGGTGTTGGGGCGCGATGCGATCCCGGATGGTATTCAGGATTCGAAAAAGCTGACTTCCGAGCGGCGCAAAGCTGTGCTTGAGCGGATTATGCAGGAAGCTGAGGTCGGTGTCGGCGAAGCGAGTGTGGAAGAGATCGACGAGATCAATATTCTGCGCGCCAGCCATCTTGCCATGTGTCGGGCGATTGATGCCCTTGCCCAAGCTGTGGATCATGTCTTGATCGATGGAAACCTGATCCCGCGCGATCTGGAACTTCCGGCGACCCCGATCATCAAGGGAGACAGCCTGTCGCTGAGCATTGCAGCCGCGTCAATTGTGGCCAAAACAAGGCGTGATGCGATCATGTGGGATTTGGCGCAACACTACCCGGGCTATGGGTGGGAAACAAATCAGGGCTACCCGACGAAGTGTCACAAAGAAGCCCTTCGAAATCTTGGACCGACCCCACATCATAGACGTTCGTTCAAATCTGTCCACAATATGTTGTGACAAGAGGAAATCATAAGCAGTTGATTCAAAAAAGAAATTGACCACGAATCGGCTTTGACTCATCCTTTGAGCCAATCACAGAGCGCAAGAACAGCGCCGGGACGATAGGCAGAGAATGACAAAGATGACCAAGCCGAACAGCGCAGATGCGCTGCCGATCAACACGATTTTGGACGGCGATTGTATCGACGTGATGACCGGCTTGCCGGCCGAGTCGGTTGATCTGATTTTTGCAGATCCCCCTTATAACCTGCAATTGAAAGGCGATTTGCATCGTCCCGACAATTCGCGTGTCGATGCGGTGGATGATGACTGGGATCAATTCTCAAGCTTCAAGGCCTATGATCAGTTCACCCGAGACTGGCTGAAAGCGGCGCGCCGTTTGCTCAAACCGGATGGTGCGATTTGGGTGATTGGGTCGTATCACAACATTTTCCGCGTTGGATCTGCGTTGCAGGATGCCGGTTACTGGATCTTGAACGATGTTGTCTGGCGCAAATCGAACCCGATGCCGAATTTCCGCGGCAAACGGTTCACCAATGCGCATGAGACGATGATCTGGGCCTCGAAATCAGAGGGTGCCAAATACACGTTCAATTACGAAGCCCTCAAGGCGCTGAACGAAGGGATTCAGATGCGCTCGGATTGGGTTTTGCCGATCTGCAATGGCGGAGAGCGGCTCAAGGATGATGCTGGCGAAAAGGCGCATCCAACGCAGAAACCGCAGGCGCTTTTGCATCGTGTCCTGGTGGGCTCGACCAAACCCGGCGACGTCGTACTTGATCCATTCTTCGGGACCGGCACAACCGGTGCTGTGGCCAAAATGCTGGGCCGCGACTGGATCGGGATCGAGCGCGAAGAGAAGTATCGGGCGGTCGCCAGCAAACGGATTGCATCGGTGCGCCGACTGGACAAGGCCGCCCTTGAAGTGTCGGTCAGCAAACGCGCCGAACCGCGTGTGCCTTTTGGCCAGCTCGTAGAGCGCGGAATGCTGCGTCCGGGCGAAGAGCTGTATTCGATGAACAAACGCCATAAGGCCAAGGTTCGTGCAGATGGCACATTGATCGGCAACGATATCAAAGGATCTATCCATCAGGTCGGCGCGCATCTTGAGGGCGCACCAAGCTGCAATGGCTGGACCTACTGGTGTTTCAAACGCGATGGCAAGACCGTGCCAATCGACGTGCTGCGCCAACAGATCCGCTCAGAAATGACCTGACACAGGTCAGTGAACACCGCCGGTGCCTGCGGTCTGGCCGCGGCACACGACTTGCCCCGCCGTTGATCGGCGGGGTTTTTTCATTCCGGCGTATGAGGGGTTACAATGCGAAGGGTCCGATCCGCCCATCGTCACCACCGGTTGCCAGTGTCTGAAACCATGGCAAGCGAATGATATTTTGGTTGCGGATGGCCGAAACCGGAACGATGCCCGCGTCTTGCAAGACAGCAGCGGCACGATCCGACAAAAGGGTCTCTGCACCCGGTTTCATCTGCTGCTCCCCGTCTGCGTCATAAGGCACAAACGGCAGGTCTCCATAAGCCAGATTGGTGTTCAAGCGTGCCGACCAGCCATCCTGCTCAAAAGAGCACGCAATCAGAATGCAGGCAAGCAGCGAAGACGCGCCCCAAAGAAAGGCGTCATGGTCCCGCGCGGGCGACACAATTTCTTCAAAGGGGAAGGCCTCAATCGGATCAAGCTTTTTGCCGTAAGGCGTGCGGATCATGAAACGCGGTGCCAGCGCAACGATATGGTTGGCCATGGGGGTCGACCGCAATAGGGTCCAGTCGTCAATCGGCGTTGCGGGTGCCGGTGACAATGCGACCGCGTCCCACGATGGCACGCCGATCATCCCGGCCTCTGGCGAGGCCAGCACCACAGCGCCGGTGCGCCCGGCAAACGCGCCAAGGCTTGCCAAAAGCCGAACCTCTTCTGGCGTAGGGGCCACTGTGTCCCCCAGCACCATCAGGGTAAACGGCGCATGCGCGGGTTCCTCAACAAGCCGGGAATGCAAAACGCTGTTGTCTACCGCACCGTCCGGGGCGGCAAGGGCCGCGATCAGCTCTGTTTTAGAGGCGTTCAGAACGTGGATCGACATGTCTGTGTCTGTGTCGATATTCGACACCAATAGATGCAATCCCCGCCAAGCCGCCTCAACAGATTGAACCTTTGGGTTGTGCAAGACAGCCCGCATGTGCGCCGCCGCAGCATCATCAAGGGCGGCCCTATAATGCGCGGCCCGTGGATCTGCTTCCGGGGTGATATGTGCGGCCACGGCATCGTGCAGAATTGCGGTCAGATAGTCCGTTGGGGGTGGCGTTGATACAGACTGTGTTGTCGGCTGTGCGCCAAGCGGGCGTGATACCGTATCTGTGTCCGTTTCCGGCTCTGCAGGCGGGGCGCTGGGAACATCAGAGGTTTGCAGCATCGCCTGAACATTCTGAGCTACAGAGTCAAACTGCGCCGGGTCGCGCACACGGTTTTTCAGGTCTTTCAATGTCTGAAAAGACGACAGATTTTGCCAGATCTGGTCGGGGTGGACATCGTCCAGGTCTTTTAGGGTAAAACCCTCTTCATCCAGGTCTATCGCCGGCTTTTCAGTGGACATGAACGTGTCGAACGTGTCGATATCCACCGCGCGCAGGGGGCGGGTTGCAAGGCTATGTTCGGTGCGCGACGCGCAGCTGTCACCAAGATCATTTATGAAAAGAATGCGCAAAGGCTTGGTCGAAGGCAGACGCGCGGCCGGGTCGGCTTTGCCAAATTCAGCCGTAAATTGCAGCGGGTTGAACATTGAAATTCTCCGGATCAAAATGGGATCACCCATAGTATCCGGTGGGCCGAACCAATCCAGACAAATCGCGCCAATGCCGCGGCGCTTGGCGTTGACCGTCTGTGCTCAGCTTATCAAAAGCGGGTGCCGATATCCGTGGCGCGACGATCTTGGCTTTCCCCTCATGGCGTCTGTGGCTATCACCGGCTGACACCGATCCGGAGGGTTAAGAGTGGATATACGTGCAGTTTTTGCCGGGTTGGTCTTTGCGCTCATGTGGTCGTCCGCTTTTACATCGGCACGGATCATTGTCACTGACGCCCCGCCGTTGATGGCACTTGCCCTTCGGTTCATGATTTCCGGTGTCTTGGCGGTGATGATTGCCCGCTGGTTGGGGCAAAGCTGGCGGCTGACACCTTTGCAATGGCGCGCCACGATCCTGTTCGGGATTTGTCAAAACGCGCTGTACCTCGGGTTGAATTTTGTCGCCATGCAAAGCATCGAAGCATCCCTTGCGGCCATCATCGCGTCCTCCATGCCGCTTCTGGTGGCGTTGGCAGGCTGGCTCTTTGTCGGCCAGCGTGTGTCTGCGCTGGGCGTTGCCGGTCTGATTGCAGGTTTCTGCGGGGTTGTGATCATCATGGGTGCGCGATTGGGCAGCGGTGCAGACCTGTTCGGGGTTGGCCTGTGCGTCATCGGTGTGATTTCGCTGACGGTGGCGACCATGGCGCTCCGGAACGCAAGCTCTGGTGGCAATTTTGTTATGGTGGTCGGGCTGCAAATGCTGGTGGGCAGTGCCGTTCTCTGGCCCGCAGCACTGCTTATGGAGACTTTTGCCGTCACATGGTCGCCCAAACTTGTGCTGGCCTTTGTCTACACGACGCTGGTGCCCGGTCTGGCGGCAACGCTGGTCTGGTTTTGGCTGGTGAACCGGATCGGTGCCGTCAAGGCCGCCACATTCCATTTCCTCAACCCGTTTCTTGGCGTCGCCATCGCGGCGGTCGTGCTGTCTGAGACGCTCGGCCTGTCGGACATCATAGGTGTGGTGATCATCACGATGGGTATTCTGGCGGTGCAACTGTCCCGTCAGGGGTTACATCGGCACTAGGGCGGGTTTCCCGCGCGTGTCACCAGCAAGAGAGTTATGGCGTAAAGCGCCTACCCGATTGGTCCCCGGTTTTCACCAATCTGACCGCGGTGCAGCAACATATGGTCAAGAATGACGCAGGCCATCATCGCCTCGCCCACAGGCACGGCGCGGATGCCCACGCAGGGGTCATGGCGCCCTTTGGTGATGATTTCGGTCTCTTCACCGGATTTGGTGATGGTGCGCCGGGTGGTCAGGATGGAAGAGGTCGGTTTTACCGCAAAACGTACCACGATGTCCTGGCCGGTCGAGATCCCCCCAAGGACACCGCCTGCGTGGTTCGAACTGTATTCCGGCCCGTCTGGCCCTGTAAAAATCTCGTCCGCATTGGCGGTCCCGGTCAAGGTGGCTGAGGCCATGCCTTCGCCGATCTCGACACCTTTGACGGCGTTGATGCTCATCATGGCCGCCGCAAGATCGGTGTCGATCTTGCCATAGATCGGCGCGCCTAAACCTGCGGGTACGCCGCGCGCCACCACTTCGATGATGGCCCCCACGCTTTCGCCGGATTTGCGTAGCCCATCCAGATAGGTGGCCCAATCCGATGCCGCCTGCGCGTCGGGCACCCAGAACGGATTGTTGCCGATCTCGTCCCAGTCGAACCGATCCCGATCAATTGCGTGCGGCCCCATCTGGGTCATGTAGCCGGTGATCTGCACCTCGGGCAACAGGGCCTTGATCGCCTCGCGCGCAAGGCCACCCGCCGCCACCCGCGCCGCCGTTTCGCGCGCCGAGGACCGTCCGCCACCGCGATAGTCGCGAATGCCGTATTTCTGCCAATAGGTAATATCGGCATGGCCGGGGCGGAATTTCTCCATGATGTCCGAGTAATCCTTGGACCGCTGATCGGTATTTTCGATCATCAACTGCACCGGCGTGCCGGTTGTCTGGCCCTCGAACACGCCGGAGAGGATTTTTACCTCATCCGCCTCGCGCCGCTGCGTGGTGTATTTGTTCTGTCCTGGTTTGCGCTTGTCCAGCCAGTGCTGAATCATCCTGGCATCAATCGGCACACCCGGCGGGCAGCCGTCTACGGTCGCGCCAAGGGCTGGCCCATGGCTTTCACCCCAGGTGGTGACACGGAAAAGATGTCCAAAACTGTTCAGGCTCATACACAGGCTCCTTGACTGACCTGTGTCCTAGGGCAGGGGGCGTTTGGCCTCAAGATGTTTCGAATGAGCTGTGCTCATCCGACAGGTTGGGGGACCAGTCCCCCAAACCCCCTGAGGTATTTCCGGCCCAAAGAAACTCCAGGCGGCAGGGGCTTGAAGCGGCGGTCATTGACGGCTACGACTTGGATCACCTCGGGGTGCCGATCCTGGCTGAGATGCATATGCGAACCCGTTGAACCTGAACCGGTTAACACCGGCGGAGGGAAGGTCCGGATAGTCTCCTGTCTTGCCCTCTCGCCGCAATATAGGAGGATGCCCATGAAGCCGGCCCTTGTTTTTGCTGCGGGATTTCTTGCGTCGACCACGTTTGTGGCGGCACAGGACACACCCGTTCTGACCGTGTATGCGGGGGATTACATTACCTCGGAATGGGGGCCTGGCCCCAGAATCGAAGAGATGTTCGAGGCGCAGTGCGCCTGTGATCTGCAGTTCAAGCCCGGTGATCTGTTGCCGCGTATTCTGCTTGAAGGCGAACAGACCGATGCGGATATCGTCTTTGGTCTGAACACTGACGTCACCAAACGCGCCCGCGAAACCGGGCTGTTTGCGCCGCATGGGCAGGATGTGTCGTCCCTGACCTTGCCGATCGACTGGACCGATGAGCTGTTTTTGCCGTTCAATTATGGGCACACCGCCTTTGTTTATAATGAAGAGCGGATTTCAGCGGTCCCGGACAGCTTTGATGCCCTGCTGAACGCGCCCGATGATCTTAGGATCGTCATTCAGGACCCACGGTCGTCGGTTTCGGGGCTCGCTTTGGTGCTATGGGTCAAGTCGATTTACGGCGATCAGGCGGAAGCGGCGTGGCAAAAGCTGGCACCCAAGGTGCTGACGGTGACCAAAGGCTGGTCCGAAAGCTATGGCCTGTTCACCGATGGTGAGGCCGACATGGTGCTGAGCTATACCACCTCACCCGCCTATCATATTATTGCCGAAGACGATCGCACCAAGAAGGCGGCGATTTTTCCCGAAGGACATTATTTCATGGTCGAAGTGTCGGCCAAGCTTGCAGGCAGCGATGTGCCGGAGCTTGCGGATCAATTCCTTGAATTTCAATTGTCAGAAGAGTTTCAGACGATGATCGCGACCGGCAATTGGTCGTTCCCGGCGAGACTTGACCGGGCGCAATGGCCTGACGGGTTCAAGGAATTGACCCTGCCGGAAAAGGTGCTGTTTTATTCGGAGGATGAGGCCGCTGCGCTGCGGGATGAAGCGGTTGAGGAATGGCGGCGCGCCTTGTCTCAATAGTCGCCGCACTGACTGTGGCCGGGCTGGTGATTGGCCCGGTCCTAGCAGTCGGTCTGCGCGCAGAAGCCTTTTCAGGCTTTCGGGCCGCCGATTGGCAGGCTCTGAGGTTCACCCTTGTGCAGGCCACGCTGTCGGCGGTTCTGAGCGTCGGTTTCGCCATTCCATTGGCCCGGGCGCTGGCCCGACGGCAGTTTGCCGGGCGTGGGATGCTGGTGGCGTTATTGGGGGCACCTTTTATCCTGCCTGTGATTGTCGCGGTGCTGGGATTGGTGGCGGTGTTCGGACAATCCGGTTTGCTGAACCGGGTGCTGGCCCCGTTGGGAGTTCCAGAGCTGCAGATCTACGGATTGCACGGAGTTCTTCTGGCCCATGTCTTTTTCAATCTGCCCCTGGCGACGCGTCTGATTTTGCAAGCATGGCTTGCGGTTCCGGCGGAACAGTTTCGGCTGTCCGCAACGCTTGGCCTGGGCCGCCGCGCCATGTGGAACGCGATTGAATGGCCTTTGCTCAAACGCATCGTGCCGGGCGCACTGGCGGTGATTTTTGTCATCTGTCTGTCTTCGTTTGCCGTCGCGCTGACGCTTGGCGGCGGACCAAAAGCCACAACTCTGGAATTGGCGATCTACCAATCCGTGCGCTTTGATTTCGATCTTGCCCGTGCGGCGGCATTGGGGCTGATCCAGCTTGGGCTGGCGCTTGCGGCCGGGTTGGTGGCGCTCAAAGTCACCTCCCTGCCCGTAGCGGCGAAAGGGCTGGACCGCGTCGTGCCCCGGTGGGACGGTGTGGATCGCCTGTCCCGTGCGGCAGATATTTTCTGGATCGGAGCGGCTGCGGCTTTTTTGCTGACGCCACTGACGATGGTGGCGGTGAATGGCCTCACCGGGATAACGTCGTTGGGCGCGTCGGTTTGGCAGGCGGCGGGGCATTCGGTATCGGTGGCGCTGGGGTCGACCGCGCTGTGCCTTTTATGGGCGCTGCCGCTGTCGACCCGATGGGGCGAATGGTTAGGCCTGGCCGGTATCGCGCTGTCTCCGCTGGTTCTGGGGATTGGCCTGTTTTTGATCATCCGCCCGTTTGTGAACCCGTTCGAGCTGGCGCTGTATGTGACGGCGACGGTCAACGCCTTTATCAGCTTGCCATTTGCGCTGCGCATCTTGCGCCCGGAGGCCGAGGTGATCCGCTCTGAATATACCCGACTGCGTCAGGCGCTGGGCCTGACGTCATGGGCCTGGTTGCGCTGGGTGTTCCTGCCACGGCTAAAACGTCCGATTGGGTTCGCGGCTGGTCTGACGGCGGCGTTGTCGATGGGGGATCTGGGCGTCATCGCGTTGTTTGCAAACCCGGATCGCGCAACGCTGCCGCTGAAAGTGTTTCAACTCATGGGGGCCTATCGCATGGATCAAGCGGCGGGGGCGGCGCTTTTGTTGCTGATACTCAGTCTGGCATTGTTCTGGCTTTTCGATCGGGGAGGGCGCGTTGGCTCTGGATCTTGATCATATCTGCGCCCGCGCAGGGGGGTTTGAAGTAACGGCCGATTTTTCTGTGCCGGCCGGCGCGCGTGTTGCAATCATCGGCGCGTCCGGATCGGGAAAATCCACGTTGCTGGATGTCATTGCCGGGTTTCGCGCGCCAATGTCTGGCGAGGTGCGATGGCAGGGGGTGCCGCTCACCGACAAGCCACCTGCGGAGCGCCCGATTGGAATTTTGTTTCAGGACACCAACCTGTTTCCAAATCTGACCATTCAGCAGAACCTCGCGCTGGCGCTGAATCCGGTCAGTGGCCGTTTGAAAGCCGGAGCGGCGGACAAAATTGATGCAGTCCTGTCGCGCGTTGGGTTGGATGGTTTTGGACCGCGCCGCTTGTCAGAGATGTCCGGCGGCCAGCAAAGCCGCGCAGCTCTCGCGCGTGTGCTGGTGCAGGCGCGCCCTGTGTTGTTGCTTGACGAGCCGTTTTCTGCCCTTGGCCCGGCGCTCAGAGATGAAATGCTGGATCTGGTGCGCGATGTCGCAGAGGCCGAGGGCACAACGGTGTTGCTCGTCACCCATAACCCGCAAGAAGCGCTCAGGTTTGCGCGACACACCATTGTCGTCGAAGCAGGATGCGCCGCCCCTCCTCGGGACACGCAGGCGCTGTTGGATGATCCACCGCCCGAGCTGCGCCGATATCTGGGTGCGGGGTCGTAGACCAGCGACGTGACAGGCTTTGGCTTATGGCGGTATGTTTGAAAGACTGAACCGCCCGTCGTGTCCGACATCGAAGCGGTCAAAGGGAGGCTGTTTCAGGAAAGAACAGTCGCGCCTCGTATAAAAAAAAGCCCCGCATCTTTGGCGGGGCTTTTCGATGTTGTCAGAGTGTTTACTCTTTCGCGCGGGCCTTCACCGGAGCCCAGATGCGTTTGTTGGTCAGGTACAACAGCACTGACAGGATGGTCAGGAAAACAACACCCACAAATCCGGCTTGCTTGCGCGCCATCATCTTTGGTTCTGCCGCCCACATCAGGAAGGCTGCAACATCTTTCGACTGTTGCTCGATGGTGGCCTCTGTCCCGTCTGCATACTCTACGTCGTCGCCATAGAACACCGGTGCCATCGAAATCCAGCCACCCGGAAACGCGGTGTTTTCATAAAGGATGGTCCCGGCCTCTTCTTTCTCTTCACCGGTGTAGCCGGTCAGTAGAGATGCGATGTATTCCGGGCCACCCATCCCTTTGAAGAACTGGTTGATCCCAAGGCCATACGGCCCGTGGAACCCAGCGCGGGCTTTGGCCATCATGCTCAGGTCCGGGGCACCAACCGCGTCATTTGCCGGGAAATGATCTACCGGGCGGGCAGGGCGGAAATCGTCCAGCTCTGGGTCGAACACTTCGAAGGTCTGTTCAGCATAGGCCAGCACTTGTTCTTCTGACATGCCGACACCGCCTTCGTCATGCAGTGTGCGGATGGGCACGTATTTCAAACCATGGCAGGCAGAGCAGACCTGGGTATAGACCTGCAGACCGCGCTGCAATTGTGCCTGATCATACGTCCCGAACGGGCCTTCGAACGAGAATTCGTAGTTTTCGACGTGCCCGGCTGCTCCGGCGGCGAATGCGCCAGAGACAGGGGTCAGGGCCAGTGTGGCCGCGAGGGCAAGTTTCTTAAGCATTTGTGCTTGTCCTTTCTTACTCGGCCGGGGTCGCTGCAGGAGCGCCATCTGTGGACGAGGACTTGCCATAATTCGCCTTGAAGTCTTCTTCGATGGTTTCCGGCTGCGGCAGCGGCTTTTCAAGCACACCGAGCAGCGGCAGGATCACAAGGAAGTAGGCGAACCAATAGGTGGACCCGATCAGGGCGATATAGGGATAGATACCTTCGGCTGGCATCGCGCCGACCCATGTCAGGACGACAAAGTTTGCAATGAAAACCCAGAACCACATCTTGAACATCGGACGATAACGACCGGACCGAACCGACGATGTGTCCAGCCACGGCACCAGAGCCATGACAACAATCGCACCGAACATCGCCAGAACACCAAAGAACTTGGCGTCGATGATGCCACCGGTCAGGAAGTTGACCGCGATGACCAGCCACACCTCGGTGTCAAAGGCCCGCAGAATTGCGTAGAACGGCAGGAAGTACCATTCTGGAACAATATGCGCAGGTGTCACCAGCGGGTTGGCTTCGATGTAGTTGTCGGGGTGACCCAGGTAGTTTGGCATAAAGCCAACAACCGCAAAGAACACCGCAAGGATCACTGCCAATGCAAACAGATCCTTAATGACAAAATAGGGCCAGAACGGAAGCGTATCTTTCTCGGCTTCGGCTTTCGAGGTGCGACGCACTTCAACACCGGTGGGGTTGTTGTTGCCCGTGGTGTGGAACGCCCAGATGTGTACGATCACGAGACCGGCAATCACAAACGGCAGCAGATAATGCAGCGAGAAGAAGCGGTTGAGCGTGGCATTGTCCACCGCAGGTCCGCCCAGCAGCCAGGTCTGGATGCTGTCACCGATGAACGGGATCGCGCCAAACAGGCCGGTGATCACGGTCGCACCCCAGAAGGACATCTGTCCCCATGGCAGCACGTAGCCCATGAACGCTGTGCCCATCATGCACAGGTAAATCAGCATCCCGATGATCCACGTGATCTCGCGCGGGGCCTTGTAAGACCCGTAGTAGAGACCACGGAAGATGTGCAGATACACCGCGACAAAGAACAACGACGCGCCGTTCATGTGCAGATAGCGCAGCATTGCACCGCCGTTCACGTTGCGCATGATGTGCTCGACGCTGGCAAAGGCCAGATCGACATGCGGCGTGTAATGCATGGCAAGAACGATCCCGGTGATGATCTGCAGCACCAGACAAAACGTCAGGACGATGCCCCAGATCCACATCCAGTTCAGGTTCTTGGGCGTGGGAATCATAATTGTGTCATACATCAAGCCAACAGCGGGCAGGCGGCTGTGAAGCCACTTCTCTGCGCCCGACTTTGGCTCGTAATGGTCGTGTGGAATTCCAGACATTCGCGCGTCTCCTTATCCCAGCAGGATTGTTGTTTCGTCGACGAATTCAGCCGGCGGGACCGGCAGGTTCTCGGGTGCTGGACCTCTGCGGATCCGTCCAGATGTATCATAGTGCGAGCCATGGCAGGGGCAAAACCAGCCGCCGACATTGCCTTCGAGTGTGTAATCACCCGCATCATTCAGCGGCACACAGCCCAGGTGCGTACACACACCCATCTGAACCAGCCATTCGCCGGTGTCATCCAGCGCGCGGTTTTCGTCGGTTGCGGCTGCGGCACCGTCGATATTTGCGTTGCGTGCAATCGGATCGATAAGATCAGACACGTCAACCGATCTAGCATCTTCCACTTCGGCAGGGGTGCGACGGCGGATAAAGACGGGCTTGCCCAGCCATTTAACAGTCAGCTGGGTGCCTTCGGGCAGGCCGGACACGTCCACACGAATAGAGGACAGGGCCAGAACGTCGGCAGAGGGATTCATCTGATCGACCAGAGGCCAAACAGCGGCACCAGTTGCAACAGCGCCCGCACCGGCGGTCGCGTAGTACAAGAAGTCCCTCCGGGTGCCTTCGTGATGTTCTGCGTTGGACACGAGGTTTTCTCCATTAAAAGGCCGATCATCTGGCCAGAATAGGTGTTAGGCCGCTTGGAATGCAGCGCTTCCGGGTATTTAGCGGGCTACCCCCTAGCCGTCCACCTTTTGACGGACTAGGTAGGGAATAAGCGCCGAAGTGTCGCGGCAAATTGGGGCGGTAAAAGGCACAAAACGCAGCTATGCTGCAAATGCACGGTGATACGGACGACAAACCGATGAAAAAAACGATTCTCTCAGGTATTCTTGCCCTTGGCGGACTGGCCTCCCCGGCCATGGCCGAAATGGAGTTGTCGATTTATTCAGGGTGGCAAACGTCCCCGCACAGCCGCGTTTACGGCGATTACCCCGGCACCGGTGCGGATATCGACGCGCTGATCGGCTGGGAAGGCCGGTCGTTCGAGATGCCTCCCTATTACGGTGTGCGTGGCACATGGTGGAAGAACGAACGCCTCGGCTTCGGGCTCGAATTCACCCACACAAAGGTCTATGCACCTGACGACGAAAAAGAGGCAATCGGCTTTTCCGACCTTGAATTCACCGACGGTCTGAACATCGTGACCGTGAACGCCTATCAGCGCTGGCCGGGTCTTTGGGCCGAAGGGGCGTTGACGCCCTATGTCGGCGGCGGAGTCGGCGTTGCAATTCCCCATGTGGATGTCGACACGACCACGGGTGTCGAAACATACGAATTTCAGCTGACCGGCCCTGCAGCACGGCTCACCGCTGGCATGTCCTATGACATCAACGACCGCTTTGCCGTGTTTGGCGAGTATCAGTTCACCTATTCAAGCAATACGGTTGACCTGCCCGATGGCGGATCTTTGGAAACCGATATCAAGACAAATGCGCTGAACGTGGGCCTGACCCTGAAATTTTAACGCCGCAACCCGTTTCAATACGGGTCAGGGGGCCGGGTCGCTGTTCGACTTTTTATCGCGCGCCAAGGCTCGGCGCGAGCTGGGCAGCATCCAGACAACAGCCCCGATATAGATCAGGCTCAGAACAACCAACGCGACCCAGGTGTAAATCGCGATTGCAGCACCGATTGCGGCAAATCCCACTAGAAACACTTTGACCCGCCGCTGGCTGATCCGCGTTGTTTTGAAAGACCAGACCGGAAATCGCCCGATCATCAGAAATCCGATCAACGCGATATACGCCGACAACAGGGCGTCGGGAACGATCTGTTCACTGTCAAAGGCGAATGATGCATACATGGGCAGCATGACCAGAATGGCCCCGGCCGGCGACGGAATCCCCATGAAATAGGCGTTTTCCGGTGATCCGTTTTCGGCCTTTCGCGCCACGTTGAACCGCGCAAGCCGGGTCACGGCGCAGACCGCATAAACAAGTACCGCCAGCCACCCCAATTGCCACGTGTCCTCCAGCGCCCAAACATACAGCAGCAAACCCGGAGCCACGCCGAAGTTCAGGAAATCGGCAAGCGAATCAAGCTCTGCTCCCATTTTGCTGTCACTGCCCAGGGCACGGGCCAATCGCCCGTCTAGACCATCAAGAATGGCCGCCAGCAGGATCAACTGAACCGCAAGTTCGTAATTGCTTTGCAATCCGAACCGGATCGCAGTGAGGCCAGCCACAATCGCCGTCACGGTAATCATGTTCGGCAACAGCTGGACCAGGGTCAGCTTATCCCCACTGCTGTTCGTCATGTGGACAAATCCGCAATCACGGTTTCACCCGCAACCATCGTCTGACCAATCTTGACCGACGGCTCCACCCCGTCGGGCAGATAAATATCAAGCCGCGACCCAAACCGGATCAACCCAAACCGTTCGCCACGGTCCAGAACGGCCCCTTCCTGCGTAAAACTGACAATCCGCCGCGCCACCAGACCGGCAATCTGCGTGACGGTCAGGATGCGATCATCTTGCATGCGGATCACCAGCGAATTGCGTTCATTGTCTTCGCTGGCCTTGTCCAGCGACGCGTTCAGAAATTTACCCGGTTTATAGGCGATCTTCTCGATCTTGCCGGCCACTGGTGACCGGTTCACATGGCAATTGAACACCGACATAAACACACTGACACGGGTCAACGCGACGTCAGGCAAGCCCAACTCTCGGGGGGGAACCGCCGGTTCGATCAGGGACACCACACCATCCGCCGGGCTGATCACCAGACCGGGGGCATCTGGCGTGACACGGTCGGGATCGCGGAAAAAGTAGTAACACCACACGGTCAGGCCAACCCCGATCCAGCCAAGCACATCTTCGATTGCAAACAGCACAAGGGTGATCGCCGCGAAGATCGCAACAAATTTCCGGCCTTCGGGGTGCATCGGTTTTATGAACGTATCGGTCATCCGCATTGCGGTATCATCCTTCGGAAAAGTTGCGTGTCGGTAAACCGATGCGCCCTTTGGCGCAAGGGAACGCGGCGGGCTTTGGGAACAACGCCGCGTCGCCTTGCTTAAATCCCCCGAAAACCGGCCATGTCACCCAACCGGGGCCGTGGCCACTATGCTGTCGCGCTGTGCAAAGGTCTCGTACCAGGCGGCCAACGCATCACGTCCGGTGCGCCAGGACCGGGCCTCATGTCGGAAATCAAGATACCCCAACGCACAGCCAATCGCGATATGGCCCATGTCCATCTTGCCATTCAAATGGCTCATCCAGCGTGTGTTGAGCGCATCCAGCGCCCGAGACACCTTGGACCACTGCCCCTCGACCCAGGGTTCATAGACGAATTCTTCGGGCCGGAACCGCATTTCATAGATCACAAGAACGGCGGCTTCCATAATCCCATCTGCGGTGGCTTCCAGCGTCAGTGTGTCCCAACGCCGCCGCTCCGGATACAATCCGCCACCGGCCCGTTCATCTAGAAACTGGCAAATGACCCGGCTGTCATACAGCGTGGGCCCGTCAGATCGGATCAGGGCTGGGATCTTTCCCATCGGGTTGGCCGCGATCAGTTTTGAATCAGGCTTCAAAGGAGACGCGGTGACATCGACTTGCTCTACATCGTCAAATTGATCCGTTTCGTGCAATGTCACAAGCACCTTGCGAACAAAGGGTGAAGGACCGGCGCGAAGTAGTTGCATGTGAAAGCTCCGTAATAATGTCATCCATAGCTACGCCGCGACACGCCAATTTGCAAAGCCCAAGCTGGCCAGCAGGAGGATGCGATGTGTTGCTGGGGTGGATGCTCTGGCACGCATAAGGCCGTCATCATCACTTCAATATCTTTCACGCCGGTCCTGCATCACACAACTAACCCGCCTTGGGGTGCGATGCCTCGTAGACCTTCATCAGGTGGACCGTATCAACCGAGGTATAGGCCTGCGTGGTCGATAGCGACGCATGTCCCAGCAATTCCTGAATGGCCCGCAAATCGCCCCCGGCAGACAACAAATGCGTGGCAAAGCTGTGTCGCATGGCATGCGGCGTGGCGGTTGCGGGCAGACCCAGTTGCAGCCGCGCCTGTTCCGTCACCTTCTGCACCAGCCGCGCGTTCAATGCGCCTCCGCGCACGCCACGAAAGACCGGCGCGTCGGGCTCCATGTCAAACGGGCACAGCGCGACATAGCGCTGAACCGCCTCGCGGGCGACAGGAAGCACAGGCACAACCCGTTCTTTGCCCCCTTTGCCGACAATCCGCATGGCGTCGCCCAATGGCAGATCCCGCCCTTTCAGGCCAAGCGCCTCGGAAATGCGCAAACCGCATCCGTAAAGCAGCGTCACCACCGCCATATCCCGTGCGCCCACCCAACCCTTTTGGGATTGTTCACCAACCGTTGCGATCATGGCGCGTGCCGCATCCTCGTTCAAAGGGCGTGGCAGCTTTTTCTCGAACTTCGGCGCGCGCGTCGACAAAACGGCTGTGGGTTCAAACCCTTCGCGCTCGGACAGCCAGCGGTAGAAAGATTTCACCGCAGAGAGTTTGCGTGCCAAAGACCGTGCGCTTGCGCCGCCCGTCCGCGTGTGGGCCATCCAGGCCCGCATGTCCGGAACCGTGATCCGCGCCAAAGGGGCAAGCCCCTGCGCCTCTGCTTTGTAGACTGTCATGAACGCAATGAAATCCACCACGTCAGCGCGGTATGCTGTCAAAGTGTTGTCTGCCGTCCCATTCAGCGCCCGGCTGGCCGCGAGCCACCCCTGCACCGCGTCGCGCGCGGCCAGAGAGATCAGAACAGTCACGACAACCAGCGCCGCATCTGACGCTCGAACACACCGGTGAAAAAGGTCAGCAGATCGGTGCCTTTCTGCGGTGTGAATTGATGCGGATCCTCCGCCCCCATCACCAACAGTCCCGGCAGACGCCCCGATCCAAAATCAAGCTTGAGACAGGCCTCCGAACGAATCCAGTCCGCTTTTTCACCATAGATGTCCGGCCTGCCGGTTTCGATCTGGCGCAAAGTGACCTGTCGGGCCGGGACATCCCGCCCGCCGTTCAGATACGCGTCAATAAATCCCGGTGCCGCCACAGACAATACAGACCCAAGCCGTTTTATCGCCGGGTCTTCGTCGTTCTGAACCGATTCCAGCACCAGCTTGATCACATCAACGCGCAAAATCTCGGCGACGTCGCCGCCAAGATCTTTGAGGAAGGGTTCAAATTCAACCGGGTCCAGCATGCGCAGAATCGCACGATGTACCTGATTTGTGCCGGCAAGGTTTTCATAAGCGGCGGCAATCACCGACCGGTGTGTGTCTTCCAGCCGGTCCAGTCGCGCTTCCAGCCGATCCATCGCAATTCCGCGCAGATCGACGATATTGCCGCCCATGGCGCGTTCATTGGCAGCGATCAAAGCGCGCATGAGATCCTGATCTTCCAGAATCACATCAGGGCGCGTCATGATTTTTTCGCGCAATTCGTCGTCGATACGGGGGCTGCTCATGCCATCCTCGTCACATTATTTTCCGGCACACTACCAGCGGCCTGCCGGAAATGCGCGTCGTTTTTTCGGACAGGGTAAAAACTGTGGCAGAAGCGCAGGACCGCTTTTTGAAAAGCGGTCCCAAGCGATTTGGAAATCGCTTACAGCGCCTGTGATCAAACGATCTTGATATTCGCGGCCTGTGCGTCTTTTACAAACTGGTCCAGACCTTTGTCGGTGAGGATATGGTTCGCCATCGCCTTGATCACTGCAGGCGGTGCCGTTGCGACATCTGCCCCGATCTTGGCGCAGTCGCTCATATGGTTGGCTGACCGGATCGACGCGGCAAGGATGTTTGTCTCAAACCCGTAATTGTCGTAAATCTCGCGAATATCCGCGATCAGGTCGAGGCCATCTAGGTTCAGATCGTCCAGCCGCCCAATGAATGGAGAAATAAACGTGGCCCCCGCCTTGGCCGCCAGAAGCGCCTGATTGGCCGAAAAACACAGCGTCACGTTCACCATCTTTCCTTCGTCGGTCAGCGTCTTGCACGCTTTCAGACCATCCCAGGTCAGCGGGACTTTGACGGCGATGTTCTCGGCAATCTCGGCCAGCTTGCGGCCTTCCGCGATCATATCGTCTGCGCTCAACGCGATTACCTCGGCAGAGACCGGGCCAGACACAAGATCACAGATCTCTTTTGTAACCTCCAGAATATCACGTCCGGATTTCTTGATCAGGGACGGGTTTGTGGTCACGCCATCGACCATTCCCAGATCGTTCAATTCTGCAATGGCGTCAATTTCAGCGGTATCGACAAAGAATTTCATGTGCGCTCCGTCCTTTGATGGGTTGGCCTTTTCTGACTTGGGCTTTACCCCATGACAGAGGTCACTGAAACCCCGGAAATGATGGCGCTAACACCCTCCGATACACGTCAGAGCTATTTCGACGCAGGCGCGCTGATTGGCGTGCTCACCACGCAACCGCTGGACCGCGTGCTGGACTACCGCGCGCCCGAGGGCGGCTGCCATCTGGGCGCGTTTGTCGAAGTGCCACTTGGCCCGCGCAAGGTGTTGGGCGTGGTCTGGGGGCCGGGGCAGGGCGGCTATGACCCGGGCAAGGTGCGGCCCGTCATCCGCACCCTTGATGCCGCGCCCATGCGGGACGAGTTGCGCACGTTCTTGGAAAAAGCCGGGGCCTACACGCTGACCCCGCTTACCGCGATGCTCCGCCTCGCCACCCGCGCGCCGGGGCTGGGCGATCCGCCGTCGATGCGCAAGATCTACCGTCTGGGCGGCACCACGCCCGACCGCATAACCGACGCCCGCACCCGCGTGCTCGACGTGCTGCGCGACATGGGCGGCCTGTCCCTGACGCTCAAGGAACTGGCCGAGGCGGCGGGCGTCACCACATCGGTCGTTAAAGGCCTCGCCAAACTCGGCGCTGTCCGCGAAGAAGACAGCCCCCGCGACACACCCTTCCCGACGCTCGATCCAACCCACGCAGGCAAGGACCTGACCGAAGATCAGGCCAGAGCCTCTGCCCAACTTCGCACGGCGGTCGCCACCCGCAGCTACGGCACAACGCTGCTCAAAGGCGTCACCGGCTCAGGCAAAACCGAGGTCTACTTGGAGGCCGTCGCCGAATGCCTGTCCCAAGGCCGCCAAGCGCTTGTACTGCTCCCCGAAATCGCGCTGACCGCCGAATTCCTCACCCGCGTCGAGGCCCGGTTCGGCGCTTTGCCCGCCGAATGGCACTCGGGCGTCACTGTCACCGAACGCCGCCGCGTGTGGAAGATGGTCGGGCAAGGCAACGCGCAACTTGTCGTCGGTGCGCGCTCGTCGCTGTTCTTGCCATTTCGCGATCTTGGCCTGATCGTCGTCGATGAAGAACACGACACCTCTTACAAACAGGAAGACGGCGTCCTCTACAACGCCCGCGACATGGCTGTCCTGCGCGCGTCGATCTGTCAGGCGCAAGTCATCCTCGCCTCCGCCACGCCAAGCCTGGAGTCGTGGGCCAACGCCGACGCAGGCAAATACGCCAAGCTCGAACTGACCTCCCGCTTCGGTGCCGCCATCCTGCCAGAGATGCGCGCCATCGACATGCGGACCGAGGACCTGCCCGGCTCACGCTGGATCAGTCCCACCTTGCAACGCGCGGTGCAACAGCGGCTCAATCAAAACGAACAAGCGCTGCTGTTCATCAACCGCCGGGGATACGCCCCCGTCACCATCTGCCGCGCCTGCGGGCATCAGATTGGCTGCGACCACTGCGACGCGCGCATGGTCGAACACCGCTTTCTCAAACGCCTCGTCTGTCACCAATGCGGCGAGACCAAACCGATGCCCGCCGCCTGCCCCAGCTGCGAGGCCGAAGACCGTCTCGCCGCCGTTGGCCCCGGTGTCGAACGCCTCGCCGAAGAGGCGCAAACGCTTTTCCCCGACGCCCGCCTCGCGGTGCTGTCGTCGGATATGTTCGGCTCCGCCCGCGCGCTGAAGGCCGAGATCGAGACCATCGCCGAGGGCGGCGCGGACCTCATAATCGGCACGCAACTCGTCGCCAAGGGCCACAACTTCCCGCGGCTCACTCTTGTGGGCGTGATCGACGCCGACCTCGGCCTGCAAGGGTCCGACCTGCGCGCGGCGGAACGCACCTTCCAACTCATGCGCCAGGTCGCAGGCCGGGCTGGCCGTGCCGATAAGCCGGGGCAGGCGCTCTTGCAGACCTTCCAACCGGAACACCCGGTCATCCGCTCCATCCTGTCCGGCGATGAACACAGTTTCTGGAAGGCCGAGGCGGATGAGCGCCGCCACGCAGGCGTGCCGCCCTACGGCAGACTGGCAGGCATCATCCTGTCATCAACCGATGTGCAACAGGTGTTCGACCTCGGCAACGCGCTCGCTCGCAACGATACACCGCTCCGTCGCGCCGGAGCACAGGTCTTCGGCCCCGCCCCGGCGCCCATCGCCCGTGTCCGAGGCCGCCACCGCGTGCGCCTTCTGGTCAAGGCCCCCAAAGGCACCCCCCTGCAACCGGCCCTGGCCGACTGGGTCGCCCCCTTCAAACTCAAGGGCGACATGCGCCTGTCCATCGACATAGATCCACAGAGTTTTTACTGATCCGACACAAGCAATTCCCGGCTCCGTCAAAGATGTTTGCTCTGGAACTGGTGCTGCGTTGCAGCTAAAGGCTCCGCGATCTTAACGCCGCGTCATTTACCGCAAAGGACCGTCCCATGTCTGACCGCCCGAACATTCGGCATGTCGTTTTCTTCAGCGCCAAAGACAAGGCCGATCTGCCGCGGATCATGGAAGGCTTGCAGCTCTTGGCAAAGATCCCCCACTCCGATCATTTCGAGGTGCGCCAGAACAACCGCAATGATCCGCTTTCGGGCGAGGTTGACGTTGTGGTCTATGCCGAGTTTTCAAGCGATGCGGCCCTGACGGCCTACAAATCCCATCCGATCTACCTCAAGGCCATCGACATTGTGCGCCCCTTGCGGGACATGCGCATCGCGGCGGATTTCTGACGATGGGGGGCAGGGCTGCTGACCGTCAGGTCATCTTTGATACCGGGCCGCTTCCCGGCGGCACGGCGTTCACGGGTCCCATCGACACGATCCGCGCCGACACCCCCGACGAGGTAGGCGCGGCCTTCGCCGCGATGGAGGACGCCAAGGCGCAGGGCCTTTGGCTGGCGGGCTATGCCAGCTATGAGTTGGGCTACGTGTTCTCGCACAAACTGCGCGACCGCATGCCCGAAAACCGCCGCCTTCCGCTGATGCAGTTCGGCGTCTTCCGCGCGCCGGAACCCAACCGTGCAGAGCCGCCTATGCAGCCCGCACAGCTACGCGATCTGCACCCGGTCTGGGACGAAGCCCGCTACAGTCGCGCGTTTCAGCAGGTCAAAGACTATATCGCGGCAGGCGATATCTATCAGGCCAATCTGACTTTCCCCCTGACCGCCCGCTATACTGGTACTCCGCTGGATCTCTACCGCACCCTGCATGCCCGTCAGCCGGTCCCTTACGGCGCATTCGTCGATCTGGGCGGGGCCGCGCTGCTGTCCCGCTCTCCCGAGCTGTTCTTTGCCGTGGACGCACAGGGGGCTATCGAAACCCATCCGATGAAAGGCACCGCCGCGCGTGGGGCCACGCCGGACGAGGACGCGGCCCAAATCGCGTGGCTGCGCAATTCCGAAAAGAACCGCGCGGAAAACCTGATGATCGTCGATCTGATGCGCAATGACCTAAGCAAACTGGCCAAGGTCGGCAGCGTCAAAGTGCCGGATCTGTTCAAGATCGAAACCTATGTGACCCTGCACCAGATGACCTCGCGCATCGTGGCGCAGTTGCTGCCCGATGTGACTTTGTACGACATTTTCAAAGGGCTTTTCCCCTGCGGGTCCATCACCGGCGCGCCGAAACTCCGCGCGATGCAAATCCTGCGCGATCTGGAGACCGACGAACGCGGTCCCTATTGCGGGGCCATCGGCTGGATTGCGCCGGATGGCGCGATGCAGTTCAACGTGGCGATCCGCACCATTGTGTGCGATCCGGACGGGCGCGCGCGGCTCAGCGTCGGGGGTGGCGTGGTGCATGACAGCCTGGCGGCCGAGGAATATGCCGAGGCGCTTCTCAAGTCCCGTTTTGCGATGACGGGCGCTGACGCGCCGCGCGAAACATGCCTCGCCGGGCATATTTCTTAACATATTTCTTAACAAAACCTTAATAGGTCCGATCCGGCCCCAATGTTTCGCGCGCGAAACAATAGGTCAGCATCCGCACCCTTTGGGCACGGGGCTTTCCATGCAAAGTATGGTGCCTTTTTCAGGCCATGCCTTGTATGCCAGACGGTGCCATTCTACATGGGCGTGAATGAAACGTTTTGTCCCATTCCTCAAATCTGACCCCGTGGTGGCCGTTGTGCGGCTACAAGGCGCGATTGCCGCAGGCGCTCGCGGCACGCTGAGCGACGCGTCGTTGCGCGGTGTTCTGGAAAAGGCATTTCAAAAAGGCAAACCGGTCGCGGTTGCCCTTGAAATCAATTCGCCCGGTGGGTCTCCGGTGCAAAGTTCCCTGATCGGCGCGCGCATCCGGCGCTTGGCAGACGAGGCCGAAGTACCGGTTTATGCCTTTGTCGAGGATGTCGCGGCGTCTGGCGGCTACTGGATCGCCAGCGCGGCAGACGAGATTTATGCCGACCCCAGTTCGATCCTTGGCTCTATCGGGGTGATCTCGGCCAGTTTCGGCGCGCATGTGTTTCTGCAGCGACAGGGGATCGAACGCCGGGTCTATACCGCGGGCAAATCGAAATCCATGCTCGACCCGTTTCGCCCCGAAAACGAGGATGACATCGCGCGGCTGAACCGGCTGCTGGGGCAATTGCATGAGACATTTATCACGCATGTCAAAACCCGGCGCGGCGCAAAGCTGGCCGAGAACCCTGACCTGTTCACCGGTGAAATCTGGGTCGGTCAGGCTGCGGTTGATGTCGGGCTTGCCGATGCGGTCGGGCATATGGTGCCTGCGATGAAAGACCGGTTCGGCGATAAGGTGAAATTTCGCCGCTACGAACAGCGCCGCCCGCTGCTAAGCCGGTTCGGTGCGAAACTGACATCCGACGCCCTAAGCGCGATCGAAGAGCGCGCCGAATTCGCGCGCTACGGGCTGTAACGTGATCACCAAGATCGTTTTCCTATTCCTTATTTTCATGGCGGTGCTGGCCATGTTCGGGAAATTGCGCATTCCGGGGGCCAAGCGATTGGCCAATGCCAAGTGCAAGAAATGCGGGCGCTACCGGATTGGAAAAGGTCCGTGCCCCTGCTCTGGAAAGGGCACATGATATGGTGATGATCTGGGGCGGCGTTGCTGTCGGGTTGGTGATCCTGCTTCTGGCAGGTGATGCGCTGGTCAAAGGGGCCGTGAACCTATCGCTGCGCATCGGTATCCCGGCCCTGATCGTAAGCTTGACTGTCGTGGCCTTTGGCACCTCAGCGCCAGAGCTGCTGATTTCCATCAAAGCGGCGCTCGACAATGTGCCGGGGATTGCCCTGGGCAATGTTGTCGGGTCGAACACTGCCAATATCCTGTTGGTTCTGGGCATTCCGGCCTTGCTTGCCGTGATGCACACCAGTCAATGCAACACCCGCAAAAGTTACGTGATCATGCTGGCGGCGTCGGTGCTGTTTATCGCGCTGGCGTTTCGCGGGGTGTTTGACTGGATATCCGGCATTCTTTTGTTGGTGGTTCTGACGGCCATTCTGGGCGATTCAATCCGGGAAGGGCTGGCGCATCGTAAGGCGGGACGTGAGGCGGCAGAGGAAGAAGAGCCCGAAGGTGCCGATCCCGATATGCCATGGTGGAAGATCGGTGTCTTTCTTGCGCTGGGTCTGATTGGCCTGCCGCTGGGTGCGGACCTGCTGGTGGACAGTTCGGTTCAGATCGCCAAGATCGTCGGGGTCAGCGACACGGTGATCGGCCTGACCCTCGTGGCGCTGGGCACATCCCTGCCAGAGCTTGCGACCACGGTCATGGCGGCACTGCGGCGTCAGGCGGATGTCGCGCTGGGCAATGTGATCGGGTCCAACATGTTCAACCTGCTGGCCATCATTGGGGTGGCCTCTTTGATTGCCCCGATTCCGGTTGACCCGGAATTCCTGCGCTTTGATCTGTGGGTGATGCTGGGCGCGTCCCTGCTGATCTTTCCGCTGGTGTTTCTTGGACGCGACCTGACGCGGATCTGGGGCGTGATCTTGTCGGCGCTGTATCTGAGCTACATTGCGCTTGTCATCATGTAACGACAGGGGTGTCCCATGAGCAAAGCTTTGATCACTGGCGCGGGCAAACGGCTGGGGCGGGCAATGGCCCTGTATCTTGCCGATCGCGGATATGACGTGGCGGTGCATTACGCCAGTTCGCAAGAGGCGGCCGAAGAGGTGGCCAAGGAGATTCAGGCTAAGGGACAACGGGCCGCCGCCGTCCATGCCGATTTGCTGCGCGAGGCCGAGACGCAGACGCTTGTGCAACGGTCCATCGACGCGCTGGGCGGTCCGTTGACCGTCTTGGTCAACAACGCGTCGATCTTTGAATATGACAACATTGAAACGGCGACGCGGGACACCTGGGACCGGCATCTGGAAAGCAATCTGCGCGCGCCATTTGTCTTGACGCAGGCGTTCGCAGCGCAACTTCCCGACCCCACGCGCGACGACATGGACGAGCCGGTGGCGCAGGGGCTGGTGGTGAACATGATCGACCAGCGTGTGCGCAAGCTGACACCGGAATTCATGACATACACCATCGCTAAAATGGGGTTGTGGGCCTTTACGCAAACGGCAGCACAGGGGCTGGCACCGGCCTGTCGGGTCAATGCGATTGGTCCGGGGCCGACGCTCAAAGGCAGCCGCCAAAGCGAAACGCATTTCGCCAGACAGCGCGCGGGAACGGTGCTTGAACGCGGTGCGAATCCAACGGATATCACAGCGGCGTTGGGCTATTTTCTCGACGCTCCGGCGATCACCGGGCAGCTGTTATGCGTGGATGGCGGACAGCATCTTGCATGGCAGACACCGGACGTTCTTGGCGTTGAATGATGTGTACCGACCGCAGGTTTTGCACCGGTTAAATTGACGTTAGGAAAGTGTTACGAAAGTCTTAATGTTTTCAGCATGTTGCGATGCGACGGTTAAAATAGTTAATGATTACAATTGCTTATATTCGTGCCTAAAAAATAGGCAGATTAACGAACCGGCTATAAAACAAGGGGAATTTCATGTTGATCGAAACTTCTCCGCAGACTTATCCACAGAAACAGTGGATGTCTTAACGGTTGCATCAGGGGTTCCATCTATGCACCGGATGACAGAGAATCGAGGCCACTGGCGAAACGCGTCGATGCGATTTTATGATGAGCGAAACTGACACTGAAAACCTGACAGGTTACGCCTGTGTTCA
This sequence comes from Marivita sp. S0852, assembly GCF_046591575.1. NCBI lineage: Bacteria > Pseudomonadati > Pseudomonadota > Alphaproteobacteria > Rhodobacterales > Roseobacteraceae > Marivita > Marivita sp. S0852. The sequence goes on along the minus strand of NZ_JBIQWA010000005.1, from coordinate 229,181 downwards.
AAGCTATTTGAAGACGCTGGATTCAAGTCCGGGCGTCTATCGCATGCTCGATTCACAGGCGCGTGTGCTGTATGTTGGCAAGGCGCGCAATCTGCGTGCGCGGGTGTCAAACTATTCCCGCCCGTCGCCGCAGCATTCCGGACGGATCGCGCGGATGATCTCGGAAACCGCGTCGATGATGTTTCTGACCACGCGGACGGAAACCGAGGCCCTGCTGCTGGAACAAAACCTGATCAAGCAGTTGAAACCGCGCTACAATGTGCTGCTGCGCGACGATAAATCGTTCCCGAATATTCAGGTCACCGACCACCCGTTTCCAATGATCCGCAAACATCGTGGGGCGAAGAAAGAAAAAGGCGCGTATTACGGACCTTTCGCGTCAGCCGGGGCTGTGAACAGGACCCTGAACCAGTTGCAGCGGGCGTTCCTGCTGCGCAATTGTTCGGACGCCATGTTCGACAGCCGGACGCGGCCGTGTTTACAGTACCAGATCAAGCGGTGCTCTGGCCCCTGTGTGGGCAAGATCAGCGAAGAAGACTACGCGGCCAGCGTAAAGGATGCGCAGCGGTTCCTGTCGGGTAAATCAACCAATGTGCAGGAGAGTTTGGCAAAAGAGATGGCCGAAGCCTCGGAAGCGATGGAATTCGAACGCGCGGCGGCTTTGCGGGATCGTATCCGCGCGCTGACGCAGGTACAAACAGCGCAAGGGATTAATCCCAAGGGGGTGTCCGAGGCTGATGTGATCGCGTTGCATCTGGAAAAGGGGCAGGCCTGTGTGCAGGTGTTCTTTATCCGCGCCAACCAGAATTGGGGAAACCGCGATTTTTATCCGCGTGTCGGGCCGGATGTGGAAGAGGCCGAAGTGCTGGAGGCGTTCCTTGGTCAGTTCTATGATACAAAGGAACCTCCCAAGCTGATCCTGCTGTCACATGGGATCGAGAATGACGATCTGATGATGCAGGCGCTGTCGGACAAGCTGGGTCGCAAGGTCGAGATCGCGGTGCCGTTGCGCGGAGAGAAATCAGAGCTGGTCGATGGTGCCTTGCGGAATGCACGGGAATCGCTGGCACGGCGTATGGCCGAAACTGCGACGCAGGCGAAACTGTTGCGGGGCTTGGCCGACGCGTTCGACCTGGACGCACCGCCCGCGCGGGTTGAGGTCTATGACAACAGCCATATTCAAGGCACCAATGCTGTTGGCGCGATGATCGTTGCGGGGCCGGACGGGTTCATGAAGAACCAGTATCGCAAGTTCAACATCAAGGGCGATGATCTAACCCCGGGCGATGATTTCGGTATGATGAAAGAGGTGCTGACCCGGCGGTTCAAGCGGTTGCTGAAAGAGGACCCGGACCGCGACAAGGGGCTGTGGCCCGATCTGTTGCTGATCGACGGCGGTGCCGGGCAGGTGTCTGCGGTGCAGGAGATCATGGAAGAGCACGGCGTCGAGGACGTGCCGATGGTGGGTGTCGCGAAGGGTGTGGACCGGGACGCGGGCAAGGAAGAGTTTCACCGCACCGGCAAGCGGCCCTTCGCTTTGCGGCACAACGATCCGGTGCTTTATTTCGTGCAACGCCTGCGGGATGAGGCGCACCGGTTCGCCATTGGCACGCACCGGGCGAAGCGGGCGAAGTCGCAGATGGCGAACCCTCTGGACGAGATTGCGGGCGTCGGTGGTGCGCGCAAACGGGCGCTTCTGGCGCATTTCGGCTCTGCCAAGGCAGTGAGCCGCGCCAATCTGGCCGATCTCAAGGCGGTTGACGGGGTAAGCGCCGCCCTGGCAGAGCGGATATACGGGTTCTTTCATGAAAACGGATAGCGCTGGTTGAGACGTCTGGATGCCTCCGGCGGAGGTATTTTTGGCCCAAAGAAGCCAGATCAGCCGCGCTGTACCAGACCGCGGATCAACCGGAGCGCAGCAGGCGGAAGGCGGCGGATGCGCCCCAACCTGCGGCGATGGCGATGGTGAGTGACAACAGGCCGTAGATCAGTGGCTGCTGCCGCGATAGATTGAAGAGCCAGCGTTCAAGGCCCACTTTGCTGACATCGATACTGGTCTCGTATTTTGAGATCACCTTGCCCCCCCGCGTCAGAAAGATGCGGGTGGCGTAGTCGCCCTCGGTCAGGTTTGCCGGCATCTGGATGGCGGTGGTGAACAAGGTGGCATCCCGCAATTCGACCGCGTTTTCCTTGAGCGCATAAGAGCCATTGGCGGTGCGAATGCGGATGATCGCGTCAAGGAACTCTTGCGGGTTGGCAACCTGGGACCATGCGCCAACCGAGCGGATTGCACGCGGGATCGAGATTGTGTTGCGCAGATCGTCGGCTTCGTTGATGACCTCCTCCCAGGGGGCAGAGGTGGCGATGGCATAGAAACTGGGGGCTGCGCTGATCGAGAGCGCATCGGTGTTGACCCAGATCCCAAGACGGCGGTCTTTGCGCCGGATGGTCACGGGTTCAAGAGGCCCTGAAATGGTGACAATAACCTGCAGCGGTTCGTCGGTGGGGATCGGTTCCTCGCGTTTGATCGCGCCGTAGAGGATGATCTCTGATCCATCGAAATTGGTGGAGATGGCGACCTCGTCCTGACTGAGGCCGAGAATGACCTCTTCGGCTTTTAATGGGGCCGCAAGCAGGGACAGGATCAGGAGCAACCAGCGCATCAGTGGCTTCCCGCAACGCCGATAGAGAAAAGCTCGGACGGTTGGATGAGCAGGTCGAGCGCGAGTTTGCCGCAGACCGCAAGCACCATGAGAGCAAGCAGGATGCGCAATTGTTCGGCTTTGAGCTTGGCCCCGAGGACGGTGCCGAATTGCGCGCCAACGACGCCGCCGATCAGCAACAGAACCGCCAGCACCATATCGACGGTGTAGTTTGTGGTGGCGTGCAGCAAGGTGGTGAAGCCGGTGACGAAGATGATCTGGAACAGCGACGTGCCGACCACAACCTTGGTGGGCATGCCCAGCAGGTAGATCATTGCAGGCACCATGATGAAGCCGCCGCCGACACCCATAATCGCGGCAAGAATGCCGACAAGAACACCGACGATCAGCGGTGGAATAACCGAGATATAAAGCCCCGATGTGCGAAAACGCATCTTGAAGGGCAGGCCGTGAATCCAGTTGTGTTTCTTGCGCGCGGGCGGTTTGCCAGACTTGGTCTTGCGGATCGCATTCAGGCTTTCGACAAACATCAAGCTGCCGATGATGCCCAGAAACAGCACGTAGCATAGCTTGACCAGCAGATCGACCTGACCGAGGCTTTTGAGATAGTTGAAAACCCCGACCCCCAGAGCGGCCCCGACAAGGCCGCCGATCAGCAGAACGGTGCCCATTTTCAGATCGACGGTTTTGCGCCTGAGATGAGCCAGCACGCCCGAGAAGGACGACGCGACGATCTGGTTCGCTTCGGTGGCGACGGCCACGGCGGGGGGAATCCCGATGAAGAACAGCAGCGGTGTCATCAAAAAGCCGCCGCCAACCCCGAACATGCCCGACAACACACCAACAGCGCCGCCCAGTCCCAACAGGAGGAAGGCGTTGACGGAGACCTCGGCAATGGGGAGGTAGATCATCATATTTGTCCTTAGCCCCAACTCTGGCCCCGTTTCAAGGTGTGCGGTGCCGCAGATGCAAAAAGCCTGTCTGTTTCCGGGTGATCCGGTTCAGTTTCTGACGGGCACGGCAACGCGGGGGCTTTTGCCCCCGGCTGATATTCGAAAAAATGCGGTCTTTAGCGCTCTTTCACGTAAGGCTCTCCACCGGCGCGGGGAGGAATGGCCTTGCCGACAAAACCCGCCAGGATCACGACGGTCAGGATGTATGGCAGCGCATCCATGAACTGAACCGGCACGGTGAACGCGCCCAGATCAATGTTTTGATACCGCAGCGCAACGGCCTGCAAGAGACCGAACAGCAGGCAGGCGTAGAGGGCATACCAGGGTCGCCATTTCGCAAAGATCAGGGCGGCAAGTGCGATAAAGCCCCGACCCGCTGTCATGTCTTTGACAAACCCCGCTTGCAAGGCTGTCGCCAGATAGGCCCCGGCGAGTCCGCAGAGCACGCCGCAGATGCCAACGGCGATAAAGCGCAAGCCGATGACCGAAATGCCAGCCGTGTCCACCGCTTCGGGTGCTTCGCCCACAGCACGCAGGCGCAGGCCAAAGCGGGTGCGGTAGAGCAACCACCATGTCAGTGGGACCATGGCGAAGGCAAGGTATACAAGGATCGAGTGTCCCGAGATCAGCTCTGCGTAGATCGGACCCAGGATCGGCACCACGGCCAACGCGTCTGCACCGGGCAGGATGATCGGTTCAAATCGTCCGCTGCCGATCAGTGAGGGCGTGCGTCCGCCCTGGCTGAACCAGTCTTGCGCGATAAGCACGGTCAGACCGGCTGCGAGAAAGTTGATTGCGACGCCGGAAATAAGCTGGTTGCCGCGAAACGTGATCGAGGCAAGCCCATGCACCAGGCTAAGCGCCATAGAGGCCAGAATACCGGCCCCAAGACCCATCCAGACATCGCCGGTGATGGAGGCGATTGCGGCTGAAAAGAAGGCCGCCGCCAGCATTTTGCCTTCGAGACCGATGTCAAAAATCCCGGCACGTTCGGAAAACAGACCCGCGAGGCACGCCAGCAGGAGCGGGGTGGCCAGCCGGATGGTGCTGTCGAGCACTTGCAGAAGTGTCATGAAATCCATCAGTTGCTCCTCCGCCGGGCAAGGAACAGCTTTTCAAGCGGCATGCGCACCATGTTGTCCAGCGCGCCGGTAAAGAGGATGACCAGCGCCTGAATAACCACGATCAACTCGCGCGGGATGTTTGTCCAAAGGGCAAGTTCCGCACCGCCCTGATAGAGAAATCCGAAAAGCAGCGCCGCCAGAAGAACGCCGAGCGGATGGGAACGACCCATCAGGGCGACGGCAATTCCGATAAAACCCGCCCCTTCGGTGGCGTTCATGACAAGGCGTTCCGCCTCTCCCATCGTGGTGTTGAGCGCCATCATCCCGGCCAATCCGCCCGAGATGAGCATCGCCACGACGGTGATTTTTACCGGGCTGATGCCGGCATATTTGGCGGCTGACTCAGAATGACCAAAGGCGCGGAGTTCATATCCGAGCTTGGTGCGCCAGATCAGAAGCCACACAACAAGACACATAAACAGCGCCAGGAAAAAGGTGACATTGGCGGGCGCGCCTCTGAACATCGGGTCTGCCGCGGTTGAGAACATGTCCTGAAAGGTGGGCAGATGCGTAGGTTCTGGGAATTTGGCGGTGGCCGGGTCCATTGCGCCCTGCGGGCGCAGGATGTTGACCAGCACATAATTCAGCAATGCGGCGGCGATGAAGTTGAACATGATCGTGGTGATCACGATATGGCTGCCGCGCTTGGCTTGCAGATACGCTGGGATCAGCGCCCAAAGCGCGCCGAACAGGGCCGCGGACACAGTTGCGCCAACCAGCGCCACATACCAGTTGGGCCAGGGGATATAGAGACAGGCCAGCGCCACACCCAAGCCGCCGATCATGGCCTGACCCTCTCCGCCGATGTTGAACAGGCGCGCGTGGAAAGCGACGGCAACGGCAAGGCCGGTGAAGATGAAGTTGGTCGCGTAATAGAGCGTATAGCCCCAGCCGGAGGACCGCATCAGCGCGCCGTCGACCATCAGCTTGAACGCCGCGATCGGGTCTTCGCCGATGCCAATGATGACAAGCGCGGACAGGATGGCCGCCAGCAGCAAAGAGATCAGGGGCACAAGGACCGCATCGGCCCAGGCAGGCATCTTATCCATCTTTGTCGGTCTCCTGAGGGTCTTTCCTGGCAGGCGCACCCGTTGTGATGGCAGCGCCGCCTTGCGGGATCGTGGCGCTAAAGCCGCCGATGCTCATGTTTTCATCGGGGCCTGTTTCGATGCTGACGGGTTTGACGCCGGTGTCGATATTGATCGTGGGCGGGGCCTCTTCCGGTGCGGTGCTGACGTCATTTTTGACAGCCTCGGTCGGGTCGGTGGCGGGTGGTTCCGGCGCGACCTGTGCTGTGTCGTCGGCAGGCGTTTCACCGTTCTGCGATGTGTCGGTTTCGGGCGCTGTTGCGTCACCAACGGCTGTATCGGGGGCCGACTCCGGGGAAAGCTGGGACGTATCGGTGATGCCCGCCATCAAAAGGCCCAGCTCTTTCTCGTTGGTCTCGGACGGCAGGCGTTCACCCATGATCTGACCGTCGAACATCACCGCGATGCGGTCCGACAGGGCAAAGATTTCGTCAAGTTCAACAGATACCAACAGAATGGCCTTGCCCTCTTCGCGCAGGCGAATGATTTGCTGGTGGATGAACTCGATCGCGCCGATATCGACGCCGCGCGTCGGTTGCCCGATCAGCAGGATGTCGGGGTTGCGTTCAATTTCGCGGGCCAGAACGATCTTTTGCTGGTTGCCGCCGGAAAAGTTGCGCGCGGCCAGCTTTGGATTGGGGGGCCGCACGTCAAAGCGGTCCATCTTGGCGGCGGCTTCGGCCCGGATGGCGGCGTTGTTCATCATCGGTCCACTGGTGTCGCGGTGATAGCCGAAAACGGTGTTTTCCCACGCGGTATACGGCATGATCAGCCCTTCGCGGTGGCGGTCTTCGGGGACATGCCCGATGCCATGCGCGCGGCGCGACTGGCCGTCAGCATGTGCGCCGCTCAGGGCGATTTCCGCGCCTTTGACGCGCACGGTGCCAGTGCCATCGGCATAGCCGCCCAGCACTTCGAGCAATTCGGATTGACCATTGCCCGCCACCCCCGCGATGCCCAGAATTTCACCAGCGTGGACGGCCAGCGAAATGCCCTTGAGCCGCTCTACGCCTTTGTCGTCGGTGAGCCGCAGGTCATCGATTTCCAGAACGGGCGCACCTGGCTTGGCGTCGCCCTTATCGACCTGAAGCAGCACTTTACGACCCACCATCATTTCCGCCAGCCGTTCCGGGCTGGTTTCAGAGGTTTTGACCGTCGCCGTCATCTCGCCACGCCGCATCACCGACACAGTGTCGGTGGCATCCATGATTTCGCGCAGTTTGTGGGTGATCAGGATGATCGTTTTTCCTTCAGAGCGCAGATTGTCGAGAATGCGAAACAGGTGATCCGCCTCGGCCGGGGTCAAAACGCCGGTTGGTTCGTCAAGGATCAGAATGTCGGCCTGACGGTACAGCGCCTTGAGGATTTCGACACGCTGCTGGTGACCGACGCTGAGGTTTTCGATCAGCGCGTCGGGATCGACATTGAGTTCATATTCCTCGGCCAGTTGTTTGAGCACGCCGCGCGCCTTGTTCAGCGACGGGCGGAGCAGGGGGCCGTCTTCGGCCCCAAGGATGACGTTTTCAAGCACGGTAAAGTTCTGCACCAGCTTGAAATGCTGGAAGACCATACCGATGCCCGCCTTGATTGCGGCCTGACTGTCGGGGATTTCGGTTTTTTGGCCATTGATGAAAATGTCACCGCTGTCGGCTTTGTAAAAGCCGTAGAGGATCGACATCAGGGTCGATTTGCCGGCACCGTTTTCGCCGATAATGCCATGGATCGTGCCGGGTTTGACGCTGATCGAGATGTTCTTGTTGGCCTGAACAGGACCGAAGGCCTTGGAAATGCCTTTGAGTTCGATGGCCGGTATGACCGGTGTCAGGTCAATCGCGGGTTCGGGCGCAACATCGGTGGTCATGGACTATCCCTGTCATCCTGTTCGGGTCTTGTGCCCGATATACGTCAGAGCGGCCGTTGCCCGCCGCTCCTTTTCTTTATGCTGCTGCCGGATCAGAAATTGATCACGGGGCAGCTGTCGTTGGCGTAATAGCTCACGACGTCGATGTCACCGTTGATGATTTTCTGACGTGCGTCTTCGACCGCTGCCATCATCTCGTCCGTTACAAGAGACGCGTTGTTTTCATCCATCGCAACACCAACGCCGTTATCTTCAAGGCCCAGAACGACGCTTCCGCCCGTTTCAAGATCGGTTCCGACCAACATTGCGTTATAGACGGCAACATCGACCCGCTTGAGCATGGAGGTCAGCACCTTGCCCGGATGCAAATGGTTTTGATTGCTGTCGACACCGATTGACAGGATGTTTTCGTCTGCAGCTGTTTGCAAAACGCCAACACCCGTTCCACCGGCGGCCGCATAGATGACATCCGCGCCCTGACTGATCTGCGCCTTGGCAAGTTCAGAGCCTTTCACCGGATCATTCCACGCCGCTGGTGTTGTGCCGGTCATGTTGGCGATCACGGTGATGTCGGGATCGACCGCTTTAACACCCTGCGCATAGCCGCACCCGAAATGGCGGATCAACGGCACGTCCATGCCGCCGATAAAGCCGACAGTGTTACTTTCGGTGGCCATCGCAGCCATCATCCCCACAAGAAAAGAGCCCTGATGTTCCTGAAACGCGATCATCTGAACGTTTTCGGGGATCTCGGGCAGGAATCCGTCGATATTGACGAATTTCGTGTCCGGATAGTCGGGCGCAACCTCTTCGATCGAAGAGGCGATGGCGAAGCCGGTTGTCACGATCGGATTGGCCCCGGATTCGGCAAAGCGGCGCAACGCCTGTTCGCGCTGGGCTTCTGACTGAATTTCGATTTCCAGATACGAGCCACCGGTTTCCTCGGCCCAGCGCTCGGCACCATTGAACGCGGCTTCGTTGAAGGATTTGTCGAACTTTCCGCCCAGATCATAGATCAGCGCAGGTTCCGCTGTGGCAATGCCGGCGGTCAGAGCCAGCGCGGCGGCGGCACCGTAAAGTTTCGTCATAAGGGTCATTTTGCAGCTCCCGGGTGTTGGACTGCGACGGCTTGATTGCGTCGCTTGACTAGATCATGTGACCAGATGCAGTTAACGGTCACGCAGACAGAAGGGTCAACCGCTTTTTGCCTATATGCCTTGTGACGTTGGCGCATCTTTGGCCATCGGTCAGGCGACGGGGCGCGACAGCAGCAAGGCGTCGTCTTTCGTGCCATCCCGCAGCGTATAGTAAGCTTTGCGCAGACCGACCTGAGCGAATCCCCGAGCGGCATAAAACGCGCGGGCGGCATCGTTTGATGTGGCGACCTCAAGGAAAATCCGATCACAGCCAGATCGCGCCGCCAGATTAAGAGCGTCGGACAAAAGCGCTGTCGCGATCCCGGATCGTTGGGCATCTGGGTCGACCGCAAACGCCAGAATTTCAGCATCGCCCGCCAGAACCTGCACCAGGACAGCCCCGTTTGGACGTGCGATCAGTGTGACGTGAGGGGACGCACAGGTTTGTGCGATATCGGCGTCCGACCATGGCCGCATGTCCACGTAAGCCCGATCCATGATGCGGGCGAAAGTGGCGGGTGTCATGGCAGGATCACCGGAGCCGTATCACGCGATGGCGCGGCGTCGGCGGGTTTTATGTAAAGCGGTTTGGGGCGCGCGAATGCTGTTGCGTCTGCGGCGGCGGCGCAGCGTGCGATGGCGATGATCAGGCTGTCTTGGCTTTCGGCAAATACGGGATCACGCACATCCGCGACTGCGCATAGGTCCGGGGTTTCGCCCGGTCGCTGCACATACAGCATGTCGCGTGGGGCAGGGACCGCCGCCGTTGCCTGCGGGTGCATGGCGTGGATGGCGTCAAGAGAAGAGACGCCGATTGCGGGAATACCTAACCCCAACGCAAGACCGCGGGCTGTCGACACAGAGATGCGAATGCCGGTGAAATTGCCCGGGCCGATCCCGACGCCGATACGTGTCAGGTCGGACCAGGATTTATCATGCTGTGACAGGATGTCTTCGAGCATCGGCACCAGACGTTCCGCCTGACCTTTGGCGGTGGGCTCTACCGTGCAGTGCAGGATGTCTGTGTCAGACAGCAAAGCGGCTGCGCAATGCGCAGCCGATGTGTCAAACGCCAGAACAAGGTCGTCAGACGGCAACCGGGCGCACCTCGGTCACTTCGGGAATGTAGTGGCGCAGCAGGTTCTCGATTCCCATCTTGAGCGTCAGGGTCGAGGATGGGCATCCTGCGCAGGCTCCCTGCATGTGCAGATAGACCACGCCACGGTCAAAGCCGTGGAAGGTGATGTCGCCACCATCCTGCGCCACTGCGGGGCGCACGCGGCTGTCAAGCAACTCTTTGATCTGGCCCACAATCTCGCCATCTTCGCCGGTATGTTCCGCATGGCCGGACGGGGCTTGCGCATCGCCGGACATGACCGGATCGCCGGACTGGAAATGCTCCATGATCGCGCCCAGGATTGACGGTTTCATGTGGTCCCAATCTTGCGCGTCCTCTTTGGTGACGGTCACAAAGTCATGCCCAAAGAACACGCCTTTGACGCCCTCTATCCCGAACAGGCGAGACGCAAGAGGTGACGCCGACGCGCCTTCGGAGGACGGGAAATCAGCGGTGCCCATCTCAAGCACGGTCTGACCCGGCAGAAACTTGAGCGTCGCCGGATTTGGCGTGGATTCAGTTTGGATAAACATGGAGCACCTCCTGATGAGCAATATATATGCGGTGCCAAGACGCCAGCGTCAAGGTTTAGAACGGTTCTAATTTTGGCGCGCGGTGTCTTTGAGGCAGGCACGCATACACCGCGCAGCGCTGCGATCGTGGTTTGGACCGTTGGCCCGGACACAGGGGCCCGTCATACTTCGCAGTTTATGCCATCCGTTGCTTCACTCAGGTGATGGCTTCCAACCGCTCCTTGGACAATTCGCCGGGCACAATGGTGATCGGGATCGGCAAGCTTCCTGCGTTTTTGGTCAGTTGGGTGACAAGCGGGCCGGGGCCTTTTTTGTCGGTGTTTGCACCCAGAACCAGCACGCCGATTTCGGGGTCTTCCTGCACCTGTGCGATGATTTCCTTAACCGCCTCGCCCTCTCGAATGATGAGTTCGGGATCGACGCTTTGTTTGTCGCGCATCCATTTGGCGAAGACTTCGAAATGCGCGTGTATACGTTCGCGGGCTTCTTCGCGCATCACCTCTCCGACGCCGATCCAGTGATTGAATTCATCGGACGGAATAATCGACAGAATGGCCACGCCCCCTCCGGTATGGGATGCCCGCATTGCGGCAAACCGCATGGCGTTCAGGCATTCTCGGCTGTCGTCCAGCACCACTAGAAACTTACGCATCAAATCGTCTCCCTGGCGCGGATCATGACGTAGGATCAGACCCCGCGCAATAGTGGTTGCGGTGTTGGTCCGGCGGTCGAAAAGAGGCGATTGCCGCAAGAAACGAGCCCATATCGGACCGTGAACCAAAGACAGACACGGGTGTCACGTTGCCCATCCTGACGCGAGCGGGCGCAAAAGAACCGGCGGTCATGCAGATTTGGCCCAGTCCCAATACATGTCGCGGACGCGGCGGGTGACGGGGCCAATTTGATAGGAGGCGTTCTCGAACCCGGTCACCGGGGTGACCTTGTGCAAATTACCAGACAGGAACACTTCGTCGGCTGTTTCAAAATCTTGAAAAGTCAGCACCGTTTCATGCACCGGTGTGCCATCGGCGCGCAGGTTTGTGATGTGCCGGGCACGGGTGATCCCGGCCAGGAATGTCCCGTTTGCGATGGGTGTGAAAACCTCTCCGTCTTTTACCATAAAAACGTTGGAGGTGGCGCTTTCCGCGACATTGCCCATCGCATCGGTGACCAGCGCATTCTGAAAGCCACGAGCGCGGATTTCAGCCAGCATGCGGGCATTGTTGGGATAAAGACATCCGGCTTTGGCGTTTACCACGGCATCTTCCAGGATCGGACGCCGGAACCGGGTTTTGCCCAATGTGGCGCTGGCTGTGTCAGGGGCGAGGGGGATTTCCTCAAGACAGATCGCGAACCCGGTTTTGTCGGCCTTTGGCACGATAGCGCTTTGGTCCCCGTCAATGGCCCAGTACATCGGACGGATGTAAACTGCGGCGTCTTTGGGATACCTGCTCAGGCCCTCCCAGACGATCTGCACCATATCTTCTGCACTGACGGTAGGCGTGACCATCAACGCTTTGGCGGATCGGTTAACGCGTTCACAATGCGCCAGAAGATCGGGGGCGACCCCGTGAACATATCGGGCACCGTCGAACACGCCACTGCCCAGCCACGCACCGTGATCCGCCGCATTCATGATCGCGATGTCACCATCGTGCCAGATACCGTTGAAATAGGTGCGGATGTTTGTTCCTGTGGCCATTTATGCCTCCCGTTTCTGGGATAACGTTAGGTGCGGTCGGACAAGAGGTCCAGAGCGCGGAGTATGTTAGGAAACGAAACCGCGGGGCCGTAAACCGTAGAATTTTCTGGAGGCGGTCAAGAAACTTCGTACGAAGTTTCTTTCACCTACCCATTAATTTTTGGTGTCGACCTAACTGAAAATGACGTCAGGCCGACACCATGCCGACAATGTCGTACGTTTTCTTGAGGATCGGTGTCGCGATCTGTCGCGCACGCCCTGCTCCTTTGGCGAGGATTGCATCAATCTCGTCAGGGCTTTGCATCAGGCGGGCCATTTCGGAGGATATCGGGGCCAGCTTTTCAACCGCCAGCTCTGACAGCATCGGCTTGAAGTCAGAGAACTGCTTGCCGCCGACCTCCGAGAGAACCGCTTCCACCGTCTGGTCAGACAGGGCGGCAAAGATGTTGACCAGATTTCGTGCCTCGGGCCGGTCTTCCAACCCTTCGGCTTCGGATGGCAGGGCATCTGGATCGGTTTTGGCCTTGCGGATCTTCTGCGCAATCGTGTCGGCATCATCGGTCATGTTGATGCGGCTGGCATCGGAGGCATCAGACTTGGACATCTTTTTTGCCCCATCACGCAAGGACATGACCCGTGTTGCCGCGCCTTCGATCACCGGTTCCGTGATCGGGAAGAAGTCGGTGCCGAAATCATGGTTGAACTTGGTCGCGATGTCGCGGGTCAGCTCAAGATGCTGTTTCTGGTCGTCTCCCACAGGCACATGCGTCGCATGATACAACAGGATGTCCGCCGCCATCAGCGCCGGGTAGGCAAACAGGCCCAGCGATGCGTTTTCCTGATTTTTACCGGCCTTGTCTTTCCATTGCGTCATGCGCTTCATCCAGCCGACGCGCGCGACGCAGTTGAAAACCCACGCCAGCTGTGCGTGTTCCGCCACCTGTGACTGATTGAAAAGAATGGATTTATCCGGATCAATGCCGCTGGCGATATAGCCTGCGGCCAATTCGCGGGTTTGGTGGCGCAGCGCATCGGGGTCTTGCCAGACGGTGATCGCATGCAGATCGACCATACAGTAAAGGGTCTCGTATCCTTGGCCCTGCATTTCGACGAAGCGTTTCATGGCACCAAGGTAATTGCCGAGCGTCAGCCCGCCAGAGGGCTGGATCCCCGAGAACACCCGGGGCGTGAAAGCGGGAGAGGTTTGGACCCCCTCGGACATGGCAAAACTCCATCTGGCAAATATTGTCTGTGTGGCTTACCCATGACCCAAACTGCCGTCAAGCAAGGGCCATGTGCCGTGACTCATCCCCATAACGAACCGCCGCTCAACCCGTTGCCTCCCGTGGTGATCGCCTTGTTTCTGGTGATTGTCGGTATAGAGGCTGCGGTGACGCTTGGCGCACGCGGAATTGTCGGTGATGCAAGCGCGGTCGGCTGGCGGATCGGGCTGCTGGAGCGCTATGCGTTCTCGTCCGAGATTTTTGCCTGGATGCAAGACACTGGCCGGTGGCCGCCCGAGCATGTGGCGCGCATGATCACCTATCCGTTTGTGCATGCGAGCTTTACCCATGCGCTGTTTGCAGGTGTGATGCTCTTGGCGCTGGGAAAGATGGTCGGAGAAGCGATGGGCAGCCTGTCTGTTGTTGTGATCTTCTTTGTCTCAGCCGCAGGAGGGTCCGTGATCTATGCCGTTCTCATCGGCAATCCCACGCCCTTAATCGGAGCGTTTCCAGCGGTTTACGGTTTGATCGGTGGGTTTACCTATTTGCTGTGGCTGCGTCTGGGACAACTTGGGGAAAGCCAGGTTCGGGCGTTTTCTCTTATCGGGTTTTTGTTGGGGCTGCAGTTGTTGTTCGGGCTGTTGTTCGGGGCCAATGCGGAGTGGGTGGCGGATCTTTCCGGTTTTGCCATCGGCTTTGTGATCTCGGTGGTTCTGGTGCCCGGCGGCTGGGCCAAACTTGTCGACCGCTTGCGCCAGAGAGATTAAGCGCCGCTGCGGCGGAACGCGCTTTTGAGTTCCCGCAGGGAAAACGCGCCAAGGATTTGCCCGGCGATTGCATAGGTGATCACGCCAGTGCCGATCAGACCAGCGAGGGCAAGAAAGCGGATACCCGCAAGCGACAGCATCCGTCCAAGCAAAAGCGAGGTTAACCATAAGACCGCGCCCATCACAATCGAGGCCAGACAGACCCGCCAGATGCGGCGTCGGAACTGGCTGTCGAACCGGGCCACATCGCCCAGTTTGCGACCGCCCACGCCCAGCAGGAAAACCATTGTCCAGCCTGCAACGGTGGTGGCGATCGCCGGGGCCATCCAGCCAATGAAAGGCGATAGCCCAATCGCCAGAAGCGCGTTTACGACCATTGCCCAAACTGCATATCTAAAAGGCGATTTGGTGTCTTCACGGGCGAAAAACAGCGGTTGCAGAACCTTTTGAAGCACAAAGGCGGGAAGGCCGAGCCCATAGATCGCAACGGCGGCGGCAATAGCCGCGCTGTCATCAGCACCGGTGGCCCCGCGTTCGAACAGGACCGATACCAAGGGCAGCGGAATCACAATAAGGGCAACAGCCGCAGGAATGGTTAACGCAAGCGATAATTCGCCCGCGCGTGAAAAGGCGTGTTTGGCCCCAGAGTCGTCCCCGGCGCTGAGGCGCCGTGACAGATCGGGAAGCAGAACAATTCCGACAGCGATGCCAACCACACCAAGCGGCAATTGATACAGACGATCCGCCGCATAGAGCCACCCCACAGCCTTGTCGAAATGGGACGCAACTTGTTGGCCTACAAGCAAATTTATCTGCATCACGCCGCCTGCGAGAGCGGCAGGAATGGCCACCACGACAAGACGCTTCATTTCGGGCGTCCAGCGCGGTTTTGAAGGGCGCAAACGAATCCCGGCGCGGTCTGCCGCGATCCAGACAAGAGCCAGCTGCGCAAGGCCTGCAAGCGGCACGGACCAGATCAGCCATAAAATTATTTCACCCCCCACATATGCCCCTGTTGCCATGGATAAACATACGAAAATATTCAGAAAAACCGGAGCAGCAGCGGCTGCAGCGAACCTGCCGGCGGCATTCAGGACACCGGAAAACAGGGCTGTTAACGAAATCAGAAAGATATACGGGAAAACTATGCGTCCATAATCGACGGTCAGATCGAATCTGTCGTCCCCGACAAACCCTCCCGCTGTGGCCCAAACCAATGCGGGCATGAATATCATGGCTAGAGCGCTGAGCACCAGAAGGACAAATGCCAGCCCGCTGAGCGCCTGCATGGCAAATTCTTGGGGATTGTCGCCCGATTCCAAGCGCTTGGAGAACATAGGAACAAAGGACGCATTGAATGCACCTTCGGCAAAGAAACGGCGGAACATATTGGGCAGGCGGAAGGCGGCGACGAAGGCGTCCATGACCGGGCCGGGACCGATAAACGCCAAAATCATCACTTCGCGCAGAACCCCCAGAACGCGGCTCATCAGGGTCCAGAACCCGACGGTGAGGACACCGGATATGAGGCGAATGGGTTTCATCGGGCTCCTTGCATGTGTGCATTGGCGTAGAGCAGAAATCATCCCGCGAAAAGGGGCTGATGTACGGCTGCGGCGTACGTTTCGGACGGTCCAACCGGGAGAACGGGGGCAAAAACTGCGGTTTGGCAAGTATGTGCGCAGTTTGGACTAAGAGTGTCCGATTTGTACGGGTGAACCGTACGCTGGTGCGGATCGACACTTTTGGCGAGCGCCGCCTTTACGGGATTTTAGGATTTGGCTGCGATTGTACTTTGACGCGTCTTCATAAAGGAACGCCATGTATATCTATAACTCATCCCCTTTGGAGGATATCAGCACGGATCTGTTGCGCAGTAATCTGCGCCGCATTCTTGATGAGGTGAATTTCCGCGAGACACGGTATGCGATTCTCAGGCGGGGGCGGCCTGTGGCGGGGTTGGTCCCGATCACCGAAGCGCGCGCTTTGGTCGAGGCCACGCGGCCGGATCGCCGATATCGCGATGTGCATTTGCGACAGCAGGCAAGGGACGAGGAGCGGTTGCGCAGGGCGTTGTCTGGGCGCGACCCGTTCAGCGATACTGAGACGCCGAAAGGGTCACTGCGAAATGAGTATTAAGCCGTTTCCCGTCAGGCCATCGCAGAGAAGGGATCATCAATGACGCCGACAACCGGTAAAAGAAGATCTGTCGATCCGGCCTGTGCGTCGGCCAAGGCATCATCGGCCAG
Source organism: Marivita sp. S0852 (assembly GCF_046591575.1). Lineage (NCBI taxonomy): Bacteria > Pseudomonadati > Pseudomonadota > Alphaproteobacteria > Rhodobacterales > Roseobacteraceae > Marivita > Marivita sp. S0852. The sequence continues at coordinate 212,765 of NZ_JBIQWA010000005.1, read as the reverse complement.
GTCAAGTGCGGTGATCACACTTGGAACGGTGCCATCGAATGCGTCCATAACGTCACGCGCATCGGCGACATCGCTTTGCCCCTGAATCACAGCATAGTAAAGGCCGATATCGGTTTTGGTTTCGATGTAGGACACATCAGAGGGGGCCCCGGTTGTTGCGCGCGCGCCATCGAGAAACTCTACGATGAAGCCGGATTGGGTGACATTTCCTGCATCCAACTCACCATTCCAGAAAGTGAACCCTGCGTCGTCGGCATCGCGTCCGAAAACAATGCTATAGACCGCCCGTACAAAATCAGCGTTGGACATGCCGTCATACAACGATCTTGTTTCGACCTGATCGAAGAAAAGATCGGCAATCTCGGTCATCGTGAAACCGTTTTTCTGAAACGCAGTGGCCCAGAAGGAAAGTCCGAGCGCGTCTGGTGCCCGGTTGAAATAAGCGATGTAGAGTTCAGTCAGGGTTGTCAGATCCGCGGCGCTGATTTGGCCGATCCCGTCATGGCGATCGAGTTCGAATTCGATCCCATCACGGGTTTCAATGATCTCGACGTCGAGCAAAGCGGTGCTGCCAGCGGGGGTGCTGCGGTCGGTCAGGGTACTGACAGGCCCGTTAAACGTGACGGTGCTTTGGCCTTCGGTGATATCAGAGAAGACCACCCTGTCCGTTCCATTACCGCCAGCAATGCTATCGTCGCCGAAGTTTTGGGCAAAAACGGTATCGTCGCCATCAAAGAGCCGGATCAATTGGTCGCCGGGGCCGTCTGTGACCCTGTCGGCGTTGTCTGTGGCGCGCAGGATTGTGCGCAGGGGTGTTCCGGTGATGTCGAACGTTTCAGTGGCACCAAACCCGTCATCCGCCACAATTCCCCTGTCAAAATCAAGATCGAGCCCGGAAGAGGCGTTGTTGAACAGAAAATCCAGTATAGGGATCGCGCCATCGGCTTCGATATCAAAGCTGTCAGACCCCGGCCCGCCAATAAGAGAGATCACCTGGTTGGGGGCAAGTCGAACGGTGTAATTGTCGTTCCCGTCTGTGCCCTCAAGCCCGAGGTAGACAGAAAGCGCGTCGCTGACATTCTGCAGCGTGTCGGTAAAGCCAGGGCCATCGACACGGCCGGTATTGGCCACACCGTCGATGTCGAAATCCACAAATGCAGAGATAGGGTCGTAATCGAGGATATAGCCGCCCCCGTCCGATCCGTTGGGGATGTTGAAAATGATGACGTCATCCCCCTGGCTGGCCACGATCCGGTCGCCGTTATCTGTGCTGTCGCCACTGTTGATGGTGTCATTGCCGGACGTGCCCGCAAGGCTATCGTCAAAGCGCGAACCGACGACCGAGATCGGTTGCGTCAGCAAAGGGAGAAAGGCATCCCAGGCAACTTCTTGATCATACCCGGAGAGACCATCGCTGGCGTCGAGTGTGATGACGTCGGAGCTGTTGAACAAAGCGGCAAGTCCGGTGAAATCCGCGTTGTCTGCGATGTCAAACAGGGCCGTTTGAAAGGCGGCTGCGCTCCAGTTTATGTCTGTGAGCGTGGCTTGTCGGATGTTGAGGCCGTTAAATTCGAGGGAGGTGATTTCACCAGATATCAATGAACCGAACGCATCAGTTGCAAAGCCGAGCCCGCGTATCGTGATAAACACGTCTGCCTGTGTAAAAACCGTGTGGGTCAGAACAATTTCGGTTGGAGATACGGACGTCGTCTCGACGCTGAGAACACCGTCGAGATCGAAAAAGGATTGTTCGAGAAACGAGGGGTTTGTGCCTGTATAGGTAAACAGCATTGATGGCTCCTGAACCTGGAAGAAGGGTTATTCTTTGGCGCGTTCTGCGCCATCGCTGATCGCTTTGCGCAGTTTCATTTCAAGCGCCTTTTGTTTGTTTTCTGAATGGAATTTCAGGCCGAACATGTCTTTGACGTAAAACGTGTCAACCACCTGCTCTCCGTAGGTCGCGATGACAGCGGAGGCGATGTAGACATTGGCATTTGCCAAGGTGCGCGTCAGGTCGAACAAAAGGCCGGGCCGGTCGCGGGTGTCGACTTCGATGATGGTGTAAATTTCCGATCCATCATTGTCGAATGTGATCGAGGTCGGGACACGGAAGGCGCGTTCGCGTTTCTTGAGCTTGTCGCGGGGTTTCATGGCGTCGCCTGTTACCACTTCGCCGCGCAGGGTTTTGGAGATCATCTGGCGCAGTCTGGGAATGCGGGTGTCCGCGTAAGGGGACCCGTCGCCATCCTGAATCCAGAACGCGGCCGTTGCGAACCCGTCTTTTGACGTGAACGTGCGTGCATCGACAACATTGGCCCCGACCAATGCCACAGCCCCCGCAAGGCGGGAAAAAATGCCGGGATGGTCCGCCAGCGCGAAACACACGCGGGTGGCGTCGCGGTCTTCGTCTGGGTGGATGTCGATCTTGATTTCGTCGTCGTTAATGTCGCGCAGCAATTCGGCAAAGACCTTGTGCGCGGTCAGATGCAGGCCTTGCCAATAGGGCGGATAGTGCCGGGCCGTTTCGATGCGCAGCGATTTTGCATCCCAATCGGCAAGCTCGGCCCGGAGGGCTTTTTTGGCCTCTGCGCCGCGATTTTCGCGATTGAGCGCTTCCATGCCATCTTCGAGGGCGCGGCGGGTTTGGCGATAAAGCGCGCGGATCAGGACCGCTTTCCAGTTGTTCCAGGTGTCCGGGCCAACGCCGCGAATGTCGCAGACGGTCAGCACACATAGCAGATCAAGGCGGTCCCTGGTTTGCACGGCTTTGGCAAAATCCCGCACGGTGCGCGGATCGGCAATATCGCGTTTTTGCGCGGTATCGGACATCAGAAGATGATAGCGTACCAGCCATTCGACGGTGGCGACCTCTTGTTTGCTCAGCCCTAGGCGCAGAGCGACTTTGCGGGCGATTTTGGCCCCCAGAACGGAATGGTCTTCATCGCGCCCCTTGCCGATGTCGTGCAACAGCAGCGCGACGTACAGCACCTTGCGATTGACGCCGTCCTTAAGGATGGTGCTGGCCACGGGCAGGTCTTCTTCGAGATTGCCGTGTTCGATCTCACTCAGGTGCCAGATGCATTGGATCGTGTGCTCGTCAACGGTGTAGTGATGGTACATGTTGAACTGCATCATCGCGACGATGGGTTCAAATTCGGGGATAAAGGCGGACAATACGCCAAGTTCGTTCATCCGGCGCAGCGCGCGTTCCGGATTGCCGTGTTTCAGCAGAAGGTCCAGAAAGATGCGCCGGGCTTCTTTTTTGGTGCGCATGTCTGCGTCGATCAGGTGCAGGTTGGCGCTGATCAGGCGCATGGCGTCGGCGTGGATCAGCAAGCCGGTGCGCAACGCTTCCTCGAAGACGCGCAGCATATTCATGTTGTCGGCGAGGAAGGCTTTTTCGTCGGCAATGGCAAGACGGTTGTTGACCACCTCGTAGCCGGCTCTGATTTTCGGAGCACGTTTGAGCAGCCGCAGCAGAAGGGGCGGTTGTTTTTGCTGCGATGCTTCCAATGAGGTCAGAAAAATGCGTGTCAGATCGCCGACTGACGTGGCGTGGCGGAAGAAATCCTGCATGAACCATTCAACGGCGCGGCGTCCACCCTTGTCGCTATAGCCCATGCGGCTCGCCACCTCGACCTGCATGTCAAATGTCAGTTGTTCGGTTGCGCGGCGCGCAGCCAGATGCAGGTGGCAACGGACCGCCCAGAGGAAGTTTTCGGCTTTCACGAAGGTCTGATATTCCTCGGGGCGGAAAACGCCGGTGCGCACCAGTTCTTCGATGTCATCTGTGCGGTGGATATATTTCGCGATCCAGTACAGCGATTGCAGATCGCGCAGGCCCCCCTTGCCCTCTTTGACATTGGGTTCGACCATATAGCGTTGGCCCTGTTTGATGTGACGGGCGTCGCGTTCGGCCAGTTTTGCGTCGATGAATTCGCCTTCACTGCCGTGGAACAGGTTCGTCCAGAGCTGCATGTCGAGTTCTTGGGCGAGGGGGGCGTAGCCGGTGACAAACCTGTGTTCCAGCATAGCGGTGCGGATGGTGAAATCTTCGGCCCCGAGCCGCAGGCAGTCGTTGACGGTGCGGGCAGAATGGCCAACTTTGAGTTTCAGATCCCACAGGATGTAGAGCATGGATTCAATCACGCTCTCGGCCCAGGCGGTGATCTTGTAGGGCGACAGGAACAGCAGATCGACATCCGAGAACGGGGCCATGGCCCCACGCCCGTAGCCGCCAACAGCCAGGACTGCGATGCGTTCGCCTTCGGTCGGGTTGGGATTGCGGTGCAGGCGCAAGGTGACGATTTCCCATGTCAGCGTGACCAGTTGGTCGGTCAGCCAAGTGTAGCCGTTGATGACCGGCAAGGCATTCAAGGGTGCCGCGTCGAGCCGGGCCGCGACGGCGGCGCGGCCGTCTGCCTGGGCTTTTTTCAGAACATCAACTGTTGCGGCGCGGACACTGCGTTCATCGAATGCATCGCCAACAGCCTCCCACATCGCATCCCGGACGGCTGCGACGTTCATGATGTCTGCGTTCAGGTCGTCTGCAAGAGCGTCCTGAACGGAAATGGCGGAGGTTGGATCAGAAGCCTGCGCCGCCGAAGCCGGATGGGGCTGGGTCAAGGATAGTCACCTGATTGTTGCGCACGGTTGCGACCGCCAGGCCGCGTTCATTGGTCCCGTCGGGGCGTAGGCGGAACACGCCATTGGCCCCCTGGAAGCCGGAGTTCTGGGTCAGCGCTCGCGTGCCGAGCGCATCCGAGCGGCCCTGTTGCACCAAGGCCCCGACGGCGGCAATGCCATCAAAGGCAAGCCCGGCCAGAGGGTGTGGTGCTGCGCCGTATTGAGCGCGATACCGGCTTTCAAAGGCGGTCGTCGCGCCCGGATCGCTTAGTGTGAAATAGCCGCCCTGGGCACCGGGCATGGACAGGATCTGGGTCGGGACGTCCCACCGGGCCAGGCCCATATATTGGGTTGTTGCGGGGCTGAGCCCTGCCTCTGGCAACAGCTGCAGGAACATCGGCAATGCACCGGCTGCGGTGGATGTCAGAAACACCGAATCCGCGCCGTTTGACTGAACGCTGTCGCGGATTCGGGGCACGGCTGCATTGACGCTTTCTTGCGAGAAGGCAAAGGATTCGACGGCTGCAACACGGACGCCGTTCTGTGCCGCCGCTGCTTGAATGGCGGCTTTGCCGAATTCCCCTTCGAGATTTTGCGGATGCACGATAACAACCGAGTTTTTGCCCTGCCGCGCGGCATAGCCCAAAAGCCGGTTTGCCGTGTTGCGGAAGGTGGGGCCCAGGATAAAAACATTTCCGCCCGCGATGCTTGGGTTGTTGGAGAAGCTCATCACGTTGACGCCATTGTCGGCAACCGCAACGCCCGCAGCGTTGGAGGCTTCGCCATAGAGCGGTCCGAGGATGATTTTCGCGCCTTCGGCCACGGCCCGTTCGGCCTGGGTTGCGGCCTGTTGGGCATTGCCGGCGGTGTCATAGACACGCAGGTCGATCTGAACACCGTCCAGCGATGCCAGGGCCAGGCGTGCCGCGTTTTCCATGCTGCTGGCCACGGCCCCCGCGCTGCTGTCGGAGCGCGGGACCAGAAGCGCCACAGGTACAGGAGACGCGGTGTCAACCCGCGGGCCGCCTCCGCCGGCGGTGGTCATCATAACCGGATCACAGGCGGCCAGGCCGATAAACGCGGCCACGGCAATGGCTTTGCGCATCAGCTTGCGGGTGGGGGACAAAACAGCCAACATAAAAACACTCCCTGATCGCGTGACGTTGGATTGCACGCGTATTTTGGTTGTGCGGGATCATAGACGACGCGAAAGGCGGGTCCAGACATGAATTGGCAGACACGCGATATCGCGCCGGGATTGTACCTCGTGGCGACCCCGTTGGGGAATGCACGCGACATCACGCTGCGTGGTCTGGACCTGTTGGCAGGCGCAAATGTGCTGGCCGCCGAGGACACCCGGTCGCTGCGGCGGTTGATGGATATTCACGGTATCCCTGTCGCCGATCGGCCGTTGATTGCCTATCATGACCACAACGGAGATCGCGCCCGGCCCCGGCTTTTGGCCGCATTGGACGCCGGTCAGTCTGTTGTTTACGCATCAGAAGCTGGAACGCCGCTGATTTCCGATCCGGGATTTGATCTGATGCGCGCGGCGCTTGAGGCGGGGTATGCCTGCACCACGGCACCGGGGGCCACGGCGGCGGTTGCGGCGCTGACCTTGTCGGGATTGCCGTCGGATCGCTTTATGTTTGCGGGGTTTTTGCCGAACAGTTCGGGCAAGCGAAAGAAAATACTGGCCGAATGCGCTGACGTTCCGGCGACACTGATTTTCTATGAATCCCCCAAACGGCTTGGGGCCATGCTGCGCGATGCCGCCGAGGTTCTGGGCGCAGACCGTGCAGCCGTGGTATGCCGCGAGCTGACCAAGAAGTTCGAGGAACGCCGCGCAGGATCTTTGGCGGAGTTATCAGAGGTTTACCTGAACCAAACACCGAAAGGCGAGATCGTGGTGGTGATCGATCGCGGTGCCGGTCGAGTGATGGATCAAGACAGTCTGGACGCCGCGCTGACCGACGCGTTGACGCGGATGTCGGTCAAGGATGCCGCAAGCGATATCGCACGCCGTTTTGGCGTGCCACGGCGAGACGCGTATCAAAGGGCGATGGCGTTGGGAAAAAATTAGGTGAATTGTTTTAGGGTGATTCTGATTGGAGGTGGATTGTGCCATTTGATTTTCAGAATGATCCTGGTAACGGGGCCCGGACCAACTATCTTGCCGGGCTGAGCGCGGAAAAAACGGTTGAAGACCTGTATTGCCGACGCGGGGCGCGGCTCCGTGATGCGCGCTGGCGGGGGCGATGCGGGGAGATTGACCTTATCTTTTCCGAAGGTGACACCATCGTCTTTGTAGAGGTCAAGAAAAGCCGCACCCACGCGCGCGCTGCCGAACGGGTGTCGCCGCGCCAGATGGCGCGGATTTTGCGCAGTGCCGAAGATTATCTTGGGTCTTGTCCGAACGGATTGCTCAGCGATGCCCGTCTTGATGTGGCGCTGGTGGATGCCAGCGGTGTTGTCGACATCATTGAGAACGCCAATATGGCCGCATAGGACGCGCGCTTGCACCCTGCTTGGCATTGGGCCATTACGAGGGCGGTTTTTGCAGGGGAAAGACATGAAAATCGCGTTTCAGATGGACCCGATCCAATCGGTCGATATCAATGCGGACAGCAGTTTTCGACTGGCTGAAGAAGCGCAGGCGCGGGGGCATGATCTTTTCTTTTATAGCCCCGACAAGCTGGCTTATGACGAAGGGAAAATCCTGGCATTGGGGCACAGTTTTACCGTGCGGCGCGTTCAGGGGGATCATGCGGTGCTTGGGCCAGAAACCCAGGTCGATTTGTCCGATTTCGATGTTGTCTGGCTGCGTCAGGACCCGCCATTTGACATGAATTATATCACGTCGACGCATTTGCTGGATCGGTTGGCGGGGCAGGCGCTGGTTGTGAATGATCCGTTCTGGGTGCGCAATTACCCTGAAAAGCTGTTGGTGCTGGATTTTCCGGATCTGACGCCGCCGACAATGATCGCGCGGGATCTGGAGACGATCAAGTCGTTTAAGGCCCGGCATCAGGACATCATCCTCAAACCGCTTTACGGCAATGGCGGGGCGGGGGTGTTTCGGTTGGATGTCAATGACCGCAACCTGACATCGCTGCACGAGCTGTTCACCGGCTTTTCGCGAGAGCCGCTGATTGCGCAAAAGTTTCTGCCGGATGTGTCCGATGGTGATAAACGTATCATCCTGGTGGATGGCACCCCGGTTGGGGCCATCAACCGCGTGCCAGCCAAGGGCGAGACGCGGTCCAACATGCATGTTGGCGGACGGCCCGAGAAGATCGGATTGTCTGAACGTGATCTGGAAATCTGTGCGCGGATTGGGCCATTGCTGAAGGAAAAGGGACAGATTTTTGTCGGAATCGACGTGATCGGCGATTACCTGACCGAAATCAATGTGACCTCGCCCACCGGTATTCAAGAGCTGGAACGTTTTGACGATGTCAATATCGCTGAAAAGATCTGGGAGGCGATCGAGGGTAGGTTGGGCTGAGCGGGAGGTCGTGCTGTCAGGCGGTCTGTGGCAGGCGGTAACTGAGCGCTTCGGCGATATGATCCCGGGTGACGGTGGTGGTTTCGTCAAGATCGGCAATGGTGCGCGCCACCCGCAGAACGCGGTGATAGCCGCGGGCTGAAAGGCCGAAACGGTCGGCTGCGTTGGTCAGCAAGGCGCGCGCGGCATCGTCAAGCGCGGTTGAGGTGTCAAGCAGATCACCCTGTAGATCGGCATTGTGCGACATGTTCGGGGCGTTTGCGAAGCGGTCGATTTGAACGGCGCGGGCTGTGGCGACGCGGGCTGCAATTTCGGCAGAGGAGGCCCCGGAGCGAGGCCGGTCCAGATCGCGGAAGGCGACGGGCGGGACATCGACACGCAGGTCGAACCGGTCAATCAGAGGGCCAGAGATGCGGCCCATGTAATCTTCGCCGCAGTGTGGCGCGCGCGAACAGGCGCGGGCGGCATCCGACAGGAAGCCGCATTTGCACGGATTGGCGGCGGCCACCAACATGAACCGGCAGGGATAGGTGACATGGGCATTGGCGCGGGCGACCATGACCTCTCCGGTTTCGATGGGTTGGCGCAGGGTTTCCAGAACAGCACGGGGGAATTCGGGAAATTCGTCCATGAAGAGCACGCCGTTATGGGCAAGGCTGATTTCGCCGGGTTTGGCGCTGCGCCCGCCGCCGACGATGGCCGCCATGGAGGCGGTGTGATGGGGTTCGCGAAACGGGCGTTGGCGGGAAATTCCGCCCGCTTCGATCAGGCCTGAAAGCGAGTGGACCATGGAGGTTTCCAGCGCCTCGGCCGGTGTGAGCGGTGGCAGAATGCCGGGCAGACGCGCGGCGAGCATGGATTTTCCGGACCCGGGCGTGCCGACCATCAGGACGTGATGACGCCCGGCGGCGGCAATTTCCAGGGCGCGTTTTGCCCGTTCCTGGCCTTTCACATCGGACATATCGGTTGTGACGGGCGGCAGGGTCACCTCGCCTGGATCGCAGGGGTGCAAGGGGGTGCGGCCGCTCATGTGCTGGATCACATTCATCAGGCCGCCGGCACCGAACACCTGACATCCGCCCACCCAGGCGGCTTCTGCACCGGATGCGCTGGGGCAGACCAATGCGCGGTTTTCCTCGGCGGCGGCCATGGCGGAGGGCAGCGCGCCGATCACCGGAATCAGCGCCCCGTCAAGCGACAGCTCTCCGAGGGCGACGGTCTGGGCAACCATGTCCTTTGGTATGATGTCGAGTTCCGCCAACAGGGCGAGCGCTATGGGCAGGTCGAAATGGGAGCCTTCTTTGGGCAGGTCGGCGGGCGACAGGTTGATGGTGATGCGTTTTGAGGGCAAAGCGATGTGCAGCGTTGACAACGCGCCGCGGACCCGGTCGCGGGATTCAGAGACCGCTTTGTCAGGCAGGCCGACAATGGAAAATGCGGGCATGCCCGGCGTGACCGCGCATTGCACCTCGACCATGCGGGCCTCGACGCCTTCGAAAGCTACTGTATAGGCATGCGCGACCATGGCGTCCGGGCCCTCCTGACGCTGCAAGGTGTGCCAATCATGGTTGCAATATGGTTAACGGCATGGATCATCTTTGCAGTGACTTTTGAGCCTTTCAGTCCATATATGGCGCACGGGGCTGGCTGTGGATGACATGATGATACGATCAATCTGGACTGTTTTTGGTGCGGTGTCGCTGGCGTTTGCAGCACTTGGGGTGGTTTTGCCGGTCTTGCCGACGACGCCTTTGGTCATTCTTGCCGCGTTCTGTTTCACCCGCGGATCGCCGCGTTTGGCGGCGATGTTGGAAAATCACCCTGTTTTTGGCCCGATCCTGTCGGATTGGCGGGCGAGCGGGGCGATTGCGACCCGGTTCAAGGTGATTGCCGTGGGCATGATGGCCGCTGCGTTTGCGGTCAGCGTTGTGGCGGGAGTGCCGCCTTTTGTGCTGGCGGTTCAGGCTGTGTGCATGCTGGGTGCTGGCGCGTATGTTGTGACGCGCCCGGGGCGTCAGGTCTGAGAGCGGCACGTATGAAATACAGCGTTGGATATTTTATTTCGAAACAGCGCCAGGCTGAATGGTATTGTGATCCCGTCCATCCCCCATGCGCATGATTTTGCCGTATTGATCAGACACATTAAAATTTCTTCGTGACTTTTTTGATCCGGTCCTAGGGGTGCCTCGTAAGAACATATGAGGGATCAGATAAACGGGTGAGGACCATGGCACTGGATGCATTTAACGACCAAACCTTATCACGGCGCGCGATGAAGGCCGAATTGCTGGACGCCGAGACAGAGTTGAAACTGGCCTATGCGTGGCGGGATGAGCGCGATGAAGAGGCGTTGCATCGTCTGATCACGGCCTACATGCGGTTGGCGATTTCCATGGCGTCGAAGTTCAAACGCTATGGCGCGCCGATGAACGACCTGATCCAGGAAGCGGGATTGGGTTTGATGAAAGCCGCTGACAAGTTTGATCCGGATCGCGGCGTGCGATTTTCGACCTATGCGGTCTGGTGGATCAAGGCGTCGATCCAGGATTATGTGATGCGCAACTGGTCTATTGTGCGCACCGGGTCGACCTCTTCGCAGAAATCCCTGTTTTTCAATATGCGCCGGGTTCAGGCGCGTTTGGAGCGGGAAGCGGCTGCAGAGGGCAAGACGCTGGAAGGACATGAGATGCGCCGGTTGATCTCGGAAGAGATCGGGGTGCCGTTGCATGACGTGGAGATGATGGAAGGCCGGTTGTCCGGGTCTGATTATTCACTGAATGCGACGCAATCGACCGAGGATGAGGGCCGCGAGTGGATTGATGCGCTGGAAGACGATTCCGCACAGGCCGAAGAGACGGTTGAGGAAGATCTGGATCTGGCGCAGTTGCGGCAGTGGCTGACCATGGCGATGAACCAGTTGAACGAGCGTGAGCGTTTTATCGTGCGCGAACGCAAGCTGCGGGAAGATTCGCGGACGCTGGAGAGCCTTGGTAATGAGCTGGGCCTGTCGAAAGAACGTGTGCGTCAGCTTGAGGCCGCGGCGTTTCAGAAAATTCGGAAATCGCTTGAGACTCAGAGCCCCGAGGTGCACAACCTCCTCGTATGAAGCACATATTGATATTTTTGGCATGCGCCCCCACAGCTTTGGCTGCCGGGGGCGTTTTTGATGGGGCTGACGTGGTGTTCCTTGGAGAGTTGCACGACAATCCCGGGCATCATGCGCGCCAGGCAACCTATGTCGCCGAGATGGAGCCGACTGCGTTGGTGTTTGAAATGCTGACACAGGCGCAGGCGGATTTGGTGACGCCAGAGGTGATCGCCGATGAGGCTGCATTGGAAGACCTGTTGGACTGGAACGAAAGCGGCTGGCCGGATTTTTCGATGTATTATCCGATCTTTGCGGCAGCGCCGGATGCTGCGGTCTATGGTGCGGCGGTGCCAAGAGATGCCGCGCGGGCGGCCATGCAAAACGGTGTGATCTCGGGATTTCGCGGAGATGCGGCGCTTTACGGGCTGTCGACAGCTTTGCCCGAGGCAGAGCAGGACACGCGCGAAGCTTTGCAATTTGCCGCACATTGCGATGCCATACCGGAAGAGATGCTGCCCGTGATGGTGGATATCCAACGATTGCGGGATGCAGAACTGGCCTATTCCGCTTTGACCGCGCTTGAACAATATGGCGCGCCGGTTGCGGTGATCACCGGCAACGGACATGCGCGCCGGGATTGGGGTGCGCCGGTTTATGTCACCGCGGCTGCACCGGATGTTGAGATCGTATCATTGGGCCAGGGTGAAACGGGTGTAGGTGAGCCGGACGGCGTTTTTGATCATGTCGAGATATCGCCCGCTGCAGAACGTGGTGATCCCTGCGACGCGTTCCGCTGATTGAGTTTTACCTGTCAGCCTCGTAACACATGCGCAGGCAACCAGTTGGAACCAGACTTATGCTGAGCGGCAAGCGTGTATTACTGATCATCGGCGGCGGGATCGCGGCGTATAAATGCCTTGATCTGATCCGGCGGCTGAAAGAGCGTGGCGCGGCGGTGACGCCGGTCATGACGCGGGCTGCGGGCGAGTTTGTCACGGCTTTGTCGGTGTCAGCTTTGGCGGGTGAAAAAGTGTATTCTGATCTTTTTGATCTGACGGACGAGGCCGAGATGGGCCATATTCAGCTGTCTCGGGTGGCGGATCTGGTTCTTGTGGCCCCGGCAACAGCGGATTTGATGGCAAAGATGGCCACGGGCCAAGCGGGGGATCTGGCGACGACGCTGCTGCTGGCCACGGACACGCCCGTCATGATCGCCCCGGCGATGAATGTGCGCATGTGGGATCATCCCGCAACACAGCGCAATCTGGGTGTTTTGCGCCAGGATGGCGTGACTGTTGTCGGGCCAAATGAGGGTGACATGGCCTGTGGCGAATTTGGCCCTGGCCGGATGGCTGAGCCGCTGGAGATTGTTGCGGCGGTGGACGCATTGCTGACTGTGGGACCTTTGGCAGGCAAGCGCATAGTGGTCACCTCGGGGCCGACACATGAGCCGATTGATCCGGTGCGCTATATCGCGAACCGGTCTTCGGGGGCGCAAGGTACGGCCATTGCGGCCGCGTTGCAGGCGCTGGGTGCCGAGGTGGTGTTTGTGACCGGTCCGGCAGAGGTGTCGCCGCCTGACGGCGTCGAGGTGGTACCAGTGGAAACGGCAGTTCAGATGCGCGATGCGGTGCGCGCGGCCTTGCCTGCGGATGCGGCGGTTTTTGCGGCGGCGGTTGCCGATTGGAGGGTTGTGGGCGCGTCAGACAGCAAAATCAAAAAGATCGCGGGCGCGTTGCCGACGCTGTCGTTCGAGGAAAACCCGGATATCCTGGCCGAGATTTCCCAGATGTCAGACGGCCGCCCCGGTCTGGTTGTCGGGTTTGCCGCAGAGACCGATGACGTGATTGCCAACGCCACCGCCAAGCGGGCGCGCAAGCACTGTGACTGGATTGTGGCCAATGATGTATCGCCCGCAACCGGCATCATGGGGGGCGATGAGAATGCGGTGACCCTGATCTCTGACGCGGGGGTCGAGGACTGGCCGCGGATGGGCAAAGACGCTGTGGCGCAGCAGCTGGCGGCGCGCATTGCCGACAGACTGGTCTGACGGCCCTGTCGGGCCATTTTGCATATTTATCAAAAGAAGAAGGGCAGGACGTGGTCGCGATTGAGATGACGTGGGACGACGGGGCGGATATGTCTTTGGGGGAGCCTGTCTATGCCAGTGCAGGGGCCGCCGGGGCGGATCTTCGGGCCAATTTCAGAGATCGGGGATCAGTGGTTCTGGCGTCTTTGGAGCGGGTGCTGATCCCGACGGGGTTGCGGATCGCAGTTCCGCAGGGGTTTGAGGTGCAGATCCGGCCAAGGTCCGGGCTGGCGTTGAAACATGGGATCATCGTACCCAACAGCCCCGGCACCATCGACAGCGATTATCGGGGAGTGCTGGGGGTGATAGTGATGAATGCCGGGTCAGAGGCGTTTGAGATCAGGCATGGGGACCGGATTGCGCAGATGGTGGTGGCCCCGGTTGTGCAGGCCGACTTTCATTTCGTCGAGCGCTTGCCTGAGACCGCGCGGGGGCAAGGCGGATTTGGATCGACGGGGGTGGCGTCATGATCGTGGTGTTTGCAATGGCCTTCGCCTTGTGGGGGCTGGGGGCAATTTTGCGTATTCCCCGCAAGGGGCGGCTTTATATGGTCGGTCTTTTGTATATCGGTGTGCTGTTCATCCAGATTGCGCTGCCGATGGGGCATCCGCTGCGGCTTGCCACCGGGGAAAGCGCGATGCTTTGGATCATGATCGGTGTTTTTGCCGCGATTGTGGTGCTGTACGGGCAAGTGATCCGGGTGCTGAAAGGGCGGGCGGAGATCAAGGAGCAGGCCGAGGCCGTGCCGGTGGCGCGATCGGCATCGTTTTCGCCAGCGGAGCTTGAGCGCTATGCACGACATATTGTGTTGCGAGAGATCGGGGGGCCTGGGCAAAAGGCGTTGCGGGATGCCAAGGTTCTGGTGATCGGAGCAGGCGGGCTGGGGGCACCGGCGTTGCAGTATCTGGCGGCGGCTGGTGTGGGCACCATCGGGGTGATTGACGATGATGTGGTTGAAAACGCGAACCTGCAACGGCAGGTGATCCATCGCGACGCGGATATCGGGATGCCGAAGGTCTTTTCCGCCCAAAAGGCGATGATGGAACAGAACCCCTATGCCGATGTGCGCCCGTATCATCGCCGTCTGACTGATGTGGTCGCGGCGGATCTGATGGCCGAATATGATGTGATCCTGGATGGGACGGACAATTCCGAGACGCGCTATCTGGCCAATGAAACAGCTGTGACTGCGGGCAAGCCGTTGGTTTCAGGGGCCTTGTCGCAATGGGAAGGCCAGATTTCGGTCTTTGATCCGGCGACAGATGGTCCATGTTACCAATGTGTTTTCCCCCAGGCCGCTGCGCCGGGTTTGGCACCGTCCTGCGCCGAGGCGGGGGTGATCGGGCCGCTGCCGGGTGTGGTTGGGTCCATGATGGCGCTGGAAGCGATCAAGCTTTTGACAGGGGCGGGGCAAGCGCTGCGTGGGGAAATGCTGATTTATGACGCGCTTTGGGGCGAAACACGCAAGATCCGGTTGGTGCGACGCGGGGATTGCCCTGTGTGTGGCACCATATCCGGATCAGAGATCGAAACAGGAGTGAGTGCATGACAAATCCTTTGCTTGAAATCTGGGAGACGCCGTTCGAATTGCCTCCTTTTGACCGGATCGAGGATGCGCATTTTGCCCCTGCGATCGACGCCGCTATGGCGGAGGATCTGGCAGAGGTGGAAGCTTTGGTGGCGCAGCAGGACGCGCCGACATTTGCAAACACGGTGGAGGGTCTGATGCGTACGGGCGCACGGCTCGACCGGGTATTGGGGGTTTTTTACAACCTTGCCGGGGCGGATTCGAACCCGGCGCGGGAAGAGATCATGCGGGAGTTTTCGCCGAAGCTGGCGGCGCATTCGGCGGCCATCTATGGCAATTCTGCGCTTTTTGCGCGGATTGAGGCGGTATGGCAGGCGCGGGACGGGTTGGACCTGACGGACGAGCAGCAGCGCGTGCTGATGTTGACGCGGCGCGCGTTTGTGCGGGCCGGAGCGGCGCTGGAAGGCGATGATGCAGAACGGATGAAAGCCATCCAAGGCCGTTTGGCCACGCTTGGCACGCGGTTTGCCCAGAACCTATTGGCGGATGAACGGGATTGGCAACGGGCGCTTTCGGATGCCGAGCTTGAGGGATTGCCGCAGTTTTTGGTGGATGCTGCAAAGGCCGCCGGTAAAGAGCGCGGGGCGGCAGGGCCGGTGCTGACGCTGTCGCGGTCGGTGATCGTGCCGTTTTTGCAGTTTTGCCCGAACCGGTCCCTGCGTGAAGACGCCTGGCGCGCCTGGGTGGCACGAGGCGAGACCGGGGGAGAGACCGACAACCGGGCGATTGCGGCGGAAATCCTTGCGTTGCGACAGGAGCGCGCCCAGTTGTTGGGGTATGACGATTTTGCGAGCTACAAGCTTGAGACCGAAATGGCCAAGACGCCGGAGGCTGTTCGTGGTTTGTTAATGGATGTCTGGCAACCTGCAAAGGCACGGGCCGAAGCGGATGCGGCGGTGCTGGAAGACAGGATGCGCGACGATGGTGTCAACGGGCCCTTGCAGGCGTGGGACTGGCGGTATTATTCGGAAGCGCGGCGACGGGAGGAGTTTGCGCTCGATGAGGCAGAGTTAAAACCGTATTTGCAGCTGGATCGGATGATTGACGCTGCGTTTGATTGTGCCGGGCGGTTGTTTGGGCTGGCCTTCACACCGCTGGAGGTTCCGCTGTATCATGATGATTGTCGGGCCTGGGAGGTAACGCGCGGCGGCGAACATGTGGCGGTGTTCATCGGGGATTATTTCGCGCGGGCGTCGAAACGGTCCGGTGCATGGTGTTCGGCGTTCCGCTCACAGCGGAGGTTTCCGGATGTGCAGACACCCGTAGTGGTCAATGTGTGCAACTTTGCCAAGGGTGATCCGGCGTTGTTGTCTTATGATGATGCGCGCACCTTGTTTCATGAGTTCGGTCATGCGCTGCATCAGATGTTGTCAAATGTGACCTATGACATGATTTCCGGCACGTCGGTGGCGCGTGATTTTGTTGAATTGCCAAGCCAGCTTTATGAGCATTGGCTGGAGGTGCCAGAGGTGCTTCAAACCTTTGCGACACATGCCGAAACCGGCGAGTCGATGCCTCGGGATATGCTGGACAAGGTGTTGGCGGCGGCGACTTATGACATGGGGTTCCAGACGGTGGAATATGTGGCCTCGGCGTTGGTGGATCTGGCGTTTCACGAGGGCGAACCACCGGCGGACCCTATGGCAAAGCAGGCAGAGGTTCTGGCCGGGCTTGGGATGCCCGAGGCGATTGTCATGCGCCATGCGACGCCGCATTTTGCTCATGTGTTCACCGGGGACGGGTATTCGTCGGGATATTATTCCTACATGTGGTCGGAAGTGATGGATGCGGATGCGTTCGAGGCGTTTGAAGAGGCCGGTGGCGCGTTTGACCCAGAGATGGCGCAGAAACTGGAACGGTTCATCCTGTCGGCGGGTGGGTCTGAAGAAGCGGATGTGCTTTATACCAAGTTCCGTGGTCGTATGCCGGGAGTTGAGGCTTTGCTGAAGGGGCGCGGGTTGGCGGCCTGAGCGGGCAAACCCAAGGGCTGCGGATTTACCTTGAGTCCTGGGGGATATCTTCGGATTTGAGAAACCGTTCGAAGGCGTCCAGGTGGATGGCTTCGAATTGCCCAAAGGCCTGCATCCAGACACTGGCATCTTTGAGCGCGTCGGGTTCCAGTTTGCACCATTTCACCCGACCGCGTTTTTCCTGGCTGATCAGACCCGCATTGGCCAGGATCACCAGATGTTTCGAGATGGCAGCCAGCGACATCTCGAACGGTTGGGCGACATCGGTCACGGCCATGTCGTCTTCCAGCAGCATCGTCAGGATCTGACGGCGTGTCGGGTCGGCCAGCGCGGCAAAGACGGTGTCCAGTGTGGGTGCCATGCCATGCAGGTGCCGCAAGGAACGGGGAAACTCAACCAGAAAGTTGAATATCGCAAACCGGGCGAATGGGCCGGGTTTGCCTGTGCGACCGATTGGCGGCTTTCTTGGAGATGCTGATAAAATGTTATTTTACAATATCTTATGCCGAAGGTCCGTAAGGTCCGGCGTGGCTTGACTCGGCGGGGTCCAGATCATAGCACATGGCCAAAGTTCCAACCGAGGTGGAGCACGTGTCAGAAGGTGATCCGAAACAGCGACTGGCAGAGCTGGAAGCGCGGATTGCAGCGGCCAAAGGGGCCGAGGATGACCGTCCACATCAGGAGGAGCATTACTCCCAGGCGCAGCATGCGTGGCGGATGGTGATCGAGATGGTGTCCGGTCTTGGGATCGGATTTGGCATCGGATACGGGCTTGATGCGATCTTTGGAACGCAGCCCTTCTTGATGGTGCTGTTTACATTGCTGGGCTTTGCGGCAGGGGTCAACGTGATGATCCGCACCGCCAAAGAGCTCCAGGTGAAGAAACTGGCCGATCCGGCCGGAGAGGATAAAAGGGGCGACAATGGCTGACGAAGCAAAAGAAGGCGGTCTTGTATTCCACCCGATGGACCAGTTCATCGTAGAGCCGCTTTTCGGTGACGGCGCGGTGGGCATGTTTACCTTTACCAACGTCGCCTTGTGGCTGTTGCTGGCTGTGGCTTGTGTTGCGGCGCTTATGGTGCTGGGCACATCGAACCGGGCCACAGTGCCATCGCGGACGCAGTCGGTTGCCGAACTGGCCTATGGGTTTGTCTACAAGATGGTCGAAGATGTGACGGGCAAGGATGCGGTGAAGTACTTCCCGTATATCTTTACGCTGTTCATGTTCATCCTGTTTTCCAACTTCCTCGCGCTGATCCCGATGTCCTTTTCGCCGACATCGCATATCGCGGTGACGGCGATTCTGGGGTTTGGTGTGTTCTTTGCCGTCACGATCCTTGGATTTGTGAAGAACGGCGCGGGCTTTCTGGGCCTGTTCTGGGTGTCGAGCGCGCCGCTGGCCTTGCGTCCGATCCTGGCCGTGATCGAGGTGATTTCGTACTTTGTGCGTCCGGTCAGCCACTCTATTCGTCTGGCGGGCAACATCATGGCCGGTCACGCGGTTCTCAAGGTGTTTGCCGGCTTTGCCGCGATCACGGTTGTGGCACCGCTGTCGGTTCTGGGCATCGTTGCGATCTATGCGCTTGAAGTGCTGGTGTCCGCGATCCAGGCCTATGTCTTTACCATTTTGACCTGCGTGTATCTGAAAGATGCACTGCACCCGTCTCACTAACGTCTTGGGTGCGTGACACCGCGCACCCTACACATCTATTTCAACTTCCAATCGTAAGGAGAATTCACATGGAAGGCGATCTCGCACACATCGGCGCAGGCCTGGCAGCAATCGGTTCCGGCGCAGCCGCCATCGGGGTGGGTAATGTTGCAGGTAACTATCTTGCAGGCGCTCTGCGCAACCCGTCCGCTGCTGCATCGCAGACAGCAACGCTCTTCATCGGTATCGCGTTTGCAGAAGCGCTAGGGATCTTCGCGTTCCTCGTCTCGCTCTTGCTGATGTTCGCCGTCTAAGCTTCGGACCAAATCCTTACGCGCGGGCGGTGCTGCATTGATGCGGCCCGCCCGATGTAACGACACGTTCCGACGGAGGACGACATGGCAACCGAAACACCTGGTACAGCCAGCGCATGTGTAGGACCCGATGGCAGCGCCATTGGCATGCCGCAGCTTTGCGCCGACTGGATGCCAAACCAGATTTTCTGGCTTCTGATCGCGCTTGGCGCGATTTACTTTGTCTTGTCCCGTATCGCGCTGCCGCGCATTGCGACGGTTCTGGCGGAACGGCAAGGTACAATTACAAACGACCTCACGGCTGCTGAAGATCTAAAGCAGAAAGCGGTCGAGGCGGAAGAGGCCTATAACAAGGCACTGGCGGACGCGCGCACCGAAGCGCAGGCCATCATTGCCCGGAACAAGGCCGACTTGCAGGCGGAACTGGACAAGGCAATCGCCAAGGCGGATGCAGAAATTGCGGCCAAAGCCGCCGAGTCCGAGAAAGCCATTTCAGAGATCCGCGCGTCTGCGGTTGAAAGCGTGGAAGCGGTGGCAAAAGACACTGCGGGCAGTATTGTGGCCGCTTTGGGTGGGTCTGCCGATGACGCGACAGTCGCTGCGGCCGTCGACGCACGTATGAAAGGGTGAGCGCCATGCAACGTATGATGACCATTGCTGCAACCACCCTGATCGCCAGCCCGGCTTTGGCCGCTGGTGACAAGCCGTTCTTTTCGCTGGCCAATACGGACTTTGTGGTCTCCATTGGCTTTGTCCTTTTCATCGGAGTGTTGCTGTATTTCAAAGTGCCGCCGCTGGTGCTTGGCCTGTTGGACAAGCGCGCCGAAGGGATTCAGGCCGAATTGGATGAGGCCAAAGCGCTGCGCGAAGAGGCGCAGGCGTTGCTTGCCAGCTATGAACGGCAGCAGCGCGAGGTTCAGGACCAGGCGGATCGCATCATCGCCCATGCCAAGGAAGAGGCGGTTCTGGCCGGACAGCAGGCGTCAGAGGCGCTGGAGAAGTCCATTGCACGGCGTCTTGCCGCGGCAGAGGACCAGATTGCATCGGCGCAGGCCAGTGCGGTGAAAGAGGTGCGGGATCGTGCGATTGTTGTGGCGATCAAGGCGGCACAGGATGTCATTGCCAAGCAAATGACAGCCAGGGATGCGGCCAAAACGATTGACGACGCAATTGCGGAAGTCGGGCAAAAGCTTCATTAAGCGACGCCGCATAAGAGTTACGGAAAGCCCTGGCATGTGCCGGGGCTTTTTTGTTGGGGGCGTTGCCCCCGCGCCTTTGGCGCTCCCCCAAGGTATTTGGGGCAAGAGGAAAGTCAGGCGGAGGGCTGGGGCGGGACGCGTGCACCAAAGAGGGCCGATCCCACGCGGATATGGGTGGCCCCAAAGGCGATGGCCTGTTCGAAATCATCGCTCATTCCCATGGAGAGCTGGTCCAGACCGTTGCGTTGCGCCAGCTTGCGCAGCAGCGAGAAATGCAGGGAGGGCGTTTCATCGACCGGCGGGATGCACATCAGGCCATGTATCGGTAGATCCAGTGCGCGGCAGTCTTTGACAAAGCTGTCCGTGTCTGCAGGTGCGATGCCTGCTTTTTGCGGTTCTTCGCCGGTGTTGACCTGAATAAAAAGCGGCGGGCAGTGACCGGTTTCCTGTGCGAGACGGGCAAAGGTGTTTGCGAGTTTCGGCCGGTCCAATGTGTGAATGGCATCAAACAGATCGAACGCCTGACGGGCCTTGTTGGTTTGCAGCGGGCCGATCAGGTGCAGGTCGATGCCGTCATAGGCTTCGCGGAATGCGGGCCATTTGCCGGCAGCTTCCTGAACGCGGTTTTCGCCGAAACACCGCTGGCCCTCTTGCAGCACGGCATCGATCCGTTCGTTGGGCTGGACCTTGGACACAGCGATGAGGGTGATGCTGGTTGGGTCGCGGTCTGCATCCTGGGCTGCTTTGGTGATGCGTGCGGTGATGTCGGTCAGTCCCATGGTGTGTCTCCCCAGGCGTCAAAGAAGGGTTGCAGATCGGTTTCATAGCGCCGCCAGGCTTGGGCCGAGCTTTGATAGATCGGCTGGCGGACCTGGTGCAGGCTGAGTGTTTTGACCGTGCCGTCTGCTTTATGGAAGTCGAGGCACTGGTCCTGCCAGTCAAGACCGGCGGCTGTGATCAGGCTGCGTGAGCCTTCAACCGGATTCTGGACGAGGTCTTCGTATCGGATTTCGACAAAGCGATCCGGCAGTGTGGCGCGCCAATGGGAGACGATCTGTCGGAACTGTTTGATGACATCTGCAATTGCAGCAAGGTCATTGGCATAGCGATGCGTGCCGCCGGTAAAGTGGTTCTTGTAGATCGACACGGCAATGTCGCGGGGGTCGCGATGGACGATGATGAAACGGGCGTTTGGCAATGTGCTGTGCAGCACTTTGTAGATCAGAAACGCCATGATGGATTTGTCGGTGAGATAGGGCGTGTTGGCTGTATTGGCGGTTGCGTAGGCGCGGTGCAATTGGGATGTGAACGCCTGAAATTTGGACGCTGGTGCCTTTGCCAGTTCGGTCATATCCGCACCGGAGCCGAATGTGCTGTAGGCGGCACGCAGGGCTGCGGCGATTTCACCGCCTGCGAGGACGTCGGAATGGCTGGCGATGATCTGTTCCACCAAGGTCGTGCCAGAGCGGGGCAGGCCGGTGACAAAAATCAGCCCCGGTTCAGAAGGGGCAGCCTCGGCCATGGGTGAGAGATCTTTTTGCGCGTCCACAACTGCGGTCCATTCGGCCACGCGGGCCGTTGCGTTGTCGGGCCAGAGGGCTGCCTGTGCCTTATTGGCGCGGTGCAGATGCGGGAACACCTTGTCATGGTGCTTGGTGTCTTCCATGGCTTTGGCGAGGGCGAAATTGATATGCAGTTTGCCCTGTGGTGACAGTTTTGGATGTTTGGCCAGCCGCCGCATCGCCCCGATCAGCGGATCGTTCGGTTTGAAGCGGATGGTGGCGGCGAACATGCGATACAGTTCGGCGTCATTGGGGTGCTTTTTCAGCAATTTGCGGAACAGTTTTTCCGAGGCGTCGAAATTGCCGATTTGCTGGAGGTAGAGCGCCTTGTCCGCCTGTGGACGGACGCTTGCGGGGTCCAATGCGATTTTTGCGGTCATCAGTTCGATAACCCGGTCCGAGGTTCCGGCGCTGGTATGTGCCTTGATCGCCTCATCGATGATCGCGGGTTCGGTGGGGCGGAGGGTATATGCTTTGTCGATTAAGCGGCACCAGGCCTGTGCGTCGCCCAGTTGGGCTGCGAGCTGGGCGCGTTTGTAGGGAAATTCCGGAGCTGTCGGCACTTTGAGGATCAGGGCGTCTAGGATTGCGGCGGCTTCGCGATGTCGCCCGGCCTGGGCCAGGTGCAGTGCGCGTTGATAGTCTGCCTTGATCTGCTGTGCTGCGCCGAGGGTCATGTCTGCCTCTTTTGGAGACTTGCTACTTTGATGCCGTACAAAAGAAAAGAGCGGACACAAGGCCCGCTCTTTCGTCGTGTATAAGCTTATGAGCTTAGAAGGACATTTTCACGCCGAGCGAGAATGTGTCTTCGTAGTCCAGGCCGTCGATGTCGATGTCGCCGCCACCGTAGCCGAGCTGTGCTTCGAGACCGCCACCGAGGTCGTAGTTGGCTGTGATACCAAAGCCGCTCGAGTCAGGTGCGAAATCGTCGTCGAGGTCAAACTCACCGTAGTTCACGCCAAGTGTCAGGGCGTTCATGGTGTAGCCGAGGCCGATTGCATAGTGGCTTGCGTCGTCAGCACCATTGCTGCTGTCGTCGGACCAGTGAGTGTAGTTCACGATGGCCTGAATGCCATTGGCGAACGTGGTTGCCGCGCTCAGACCGATACGCGTGTCATACAGAGCAGCAGCTTCATCAACCTGCTGGTAGCCAAGGCCAAGACCCAGGTTCAGACCCGCCAGGTCCATGTCGTAGGATACACCCAGAGCGAACGCTGTGTCGAAGTCTGTGTCGTTCCGGTCGGGGGCCACGGACAACGAGCCGGTGAATGCGTCGAACGAATAGTCAACGCGGATTTCCTGACCGCCATAGGCTTCGTCCAGCTCGGAGTTGCCGCTATAGCCGGGGTGAACTGTGTGGTCGTCGTTCAGCGCGTCGCCGATGGCTGTTTCTGTCAGACGTGCGTCAAACGCGGAGTCTGTGTCGCCAACTGTCAGGCGCATCGGGCCGTATGCCAAGAAAATGGTTGCATCGGGCAAACGGGCCGCGTCGTTCATGTCGTCGTCTGTTGTGACTTCGTCCAGATCAACGGTTGCACCGAAGGACAGACCGCCGTCGGTTTCGCCTGTCATTGCGAATGTCACGTTAACGTCGGAGAAGACGCGAACTTTGCTGGGATCGCCGCTTGCGCCATCGCCGGAATTGTTTTCGTTTTCGAAGATACCCAGCTCGGCAGAGCCGGTGATTGTGACGTCGGCTGCTGCGATGCCAGCAGTTGCAACCAGCGCGGTGGAAGCGAGAAGAAGAGTTTTCATATTTTCCCTCATATGTACGTAAGGCCGGATCGTTCCAGATGGGCCGGTTAAACGCAGTCTCTATGCTCCTCGCATGGGGTTGTTTGCAAGCGATGCAGATCACTGGTTCAGAACTTGGCGATCTGTGATGCTGTTTTGCCACAAGATTGGGGACGCGGTTTCGGCCTTAAAGAACACAGCGTTATCGCCCTGCAACAAGTTCGGCTTGTCGTGATTGGGATGGGCTTGTATGCAAAGCATAAGCAAACACTGGGCTAACAGGCAATCGAGGGCAGTTTCCTATGGACCTTACACGTTTCAGGACAGGATTAGGCTTGGCCCTTGTCGGCGTATTCGTCTCTGGCTGCGGAATCTTCGGAGGAGAGAGGGACACGCCGGTGGAAACACAGTCTGCGTCCGAGATCGTCGACGATATCATCTACGAGGATGAGAGCCGGCCGCAATCGACTTTGTTCGACTTTTTCCGCAATCGCAATGATGCGGGGCAGGTTGGTGCGGTTAACAAATACATCTGGAACGCGTCGCTTGAGACACTTGATTTTCTGCCTGTGCAATCGGTTGACCCCTTTACCGGCGTGATCACCACGGGATTCGGCACTCCTCCGGGTGGGGGGCGCGCCTATCGGGCGACGATTCTTGTAAACGACCCGGCGCTGGATGCGCGATCCTTGAACCTTGCCTTGATGACGCGGTCTGGACCGGCCAGTGCCGCCACCGTTCGTGCGGTCGAGGATGCCATTCTGACGCGGGCCCGTCAGTTGCGACAGCAGGACAGCCGGTTCTGATCGGGCGATTGCCCGGTCGCCTTGATGGTTTGATGTGATGTAGGCCCGACTATGCGGGTCAATCCTGTGGATTGCGGATGGGATGCACGTTGGCGAGGTCGTCCACCCATTTCAGCTGCCGTGGCAGGCAAATGCGTTTGAGATCATACCGTTCGCGGACGAATCGCCGTGCGTTTGCCCCCAGAAGATCGCGCCGTTCCGGAGCGTCCAGCAGCGCATAAACCGATTCCACTAGCGCGGCTTGATCAAAGAAATCCACCATCAGGCCGGTTTGCCCATCGGTGATCGCTTCGCGGACCGGTGCCGTGTCAGAGGCGACGATGGCACATTCTGCGCTCATTGCTTCAAGCAGGGACCATGACAGGACGAACGGGTAGGTCAGGTAGACATGCACGGTGCTGACCTGCAGCAGCGACAGGAATGTCGGATAGGGCACCCGCCCCAGGAAATGTACGCGGGCCCAGTCTGTGTCTGGGATTCGCGGGCGCACCTCGTTGAGGTAAATGTCTTTCCAGCTTGTCCCGTCGGGCGGTTTTGAGCCGTAGCTTGTCTCGTCCCCGCCAAGCAGCACCACCTGCGCCTGCGGGCGTTGCTGCAACAGCTCTGGCAGGGCGCGCATAAAGACGTGATATCCGCGATAGGGTTCCAGATTGCGGTTCACAAAGGTGATCACCTCGTTCGTAGGTGACATGACCCGACCATTGGGCAAAGCAAGCCGCGCTGCCGGATCTGGGCGAACGGTGTCTGTGTCGATGCCATCATGGCTGATGGTGATCCGTTTCTGATAATGGTCGGGATAGGTGCTTGCCTGAAACCGAGTCGGGCTGAGACCCGCATCCATGACTTCTTCGTGCAAGCGGTTGTTGATGTTCTTCATCCGCAGACGCAACGGATCGCGGTGCGGTGTCGGGCTGGGAAATTCGGGGTCAAACGCTGTCTCGTCCCTGCCAGAGCGGTGATACAGTTCGCAATAAAGCCCCAAACGCGCATTAGGCCACACATCTTTCAGAAACAGGCTTTCGCCCCACCCGTGATGGGCCAGGATGACATCGGGGGTAAAGCCCTTGTCGCGTAGGACGCGGGCGGCGTCGAAACAGCTGGTGCCGCGCAGGATTTTGGTTTCCAGATCAATCAGCCAGGGATGGATGCCACGGGTGCTGCCGCCGGTGACGGTGTAGGGCAATATAGTGATGCCGCGCCATTTTGTTGGTTCCTTGACCTTGCGGGTCAGCACCACCACCCGATCGCCGCGTTGCGCCAGGGCCGGGCCGAGATGTTTGAACTGGCCGGGGAAATTTTGGTGAATCAACAGGATGTTCATACAAGACCGTTCCATCAACACGCGCCTTGATATGCCCGCAAACGCGGTGCTTCACAACGGGTCGGCGGATCAGAGACGCAAACTGAGACCGCTTGCGGGTCTGGACCATCGCGGGGCATCGGCCTATCACGCGATTTGAACCGCACGAGTATCAAGGACCCGCCCCATGTCGCGTTACGAGCCCTCTGTCATTGAGCCGAAATGGCAGGCCACCTGGGAAGAGCACCAGACGTTCCGCGCTGTGCGCTCGGATGACAAGCCGAAATATTACGTGCTTGAGATGTTCCCCTATCCTTCGGGGCGCATCCATATCGGGCATGTGCGCAACTACACGATGGGCGATGTGATCGCGCGGTATAAGCTGGCGACTGGGCATAACGTGCTGCATCCGATGGGGTTTGATGCGTTCGGGATGCCTGCGGAAAACGCCGCGATGGCGTCGGGCGGGCATCCGAAGGATTGGACCTATTCCAACATCGACACGATGGTCAGCCAGATGAAGCCTTTGGGGTTCGGTCTGGACTGGAGCCGGATGTTTGCGACCTGTGATCCCGAGTATTACGGGCAGCAGCAAGCGCTGTTTCTGGATTTCCTTGAGGCCGGGCTGGTTTATCGCAAGAATGCGGTGGTGAATTGGGACCCGGTCGATATGACCGTGCTGGCCAATGAACAGGTGATCGACGGCAAAGGCTGGAGATCCGGTGCCGAGGTGGAACGGCGCGAGCTGACGCAATGGTTCTTCAAGATCAGTGATTTCAGCGAGGAATTGCTGGACGCGCTGGACGACCTCGACGACTGGCCGGCCAAGGTCAAGCTGATGCAAGCCAACTGGATCGGCAAATCGCGGGGGCTTCAGTTTGCGTTCTCGACCATTGATGGCCCTGACGGGCATGACCGGATCGAAGTGTATACAACCCGTCCCGATACGCTGATGGGGGCGTCCTTTGTGGGCATTTCGCCGGATCATCCGCTTGCCAAGCAACTTGAAAAAGACAACGCGGACCTGGCGGCGTTCAACGCAGAATGCCGCAAAGGCGGAACCACGGCCGAGGCGTTGGAAAAGGCCGAAAAGAAGGGCTTTGATACGGGGCTGCGCGTGCGGCATCCGTTTGACACGGCTTGGGAATTGCCGGTCTATGTCGCCAACTTCATCCTGATGGATTACGGCACCGGCGCGATTTTTGGCTGTCCGGCGCATGACCAGCGCGATCTGGATTTTGCGCGCAAATACGATCTGCCGGTGGTGTCCACCTATGCGCCTGCCAAGGATGAGGGCATCGCCATGCCCGAAGACGGCGGTGACGCGTTTGTGCCGCCCAAGACCGAGCCCGTGATCTATGTGCGCGGCTTTGCCGGCGAGACCGAGCAGACGGGCGACGCGGCCATCGACGCCGCCATTGACTTTTGCGAGGCAAACGGGATTGGCCACGGCGTGACCAAGTATCGCCTGCGCGATTGGGGTCTGAGCCGTCAGCGCTATTGGGGCTGCCCGATCCCGGTGGTGCATTGTGACGCCTGCGGTGTGGTGCCTGAAAAGGCAGAGAATCTGCCGATTGAATTGCCCTATGACGAGGACGGTGCGGCGATTGATTTCTCGGTTCCCGGCAATCCGCTGGATCGTCACCCAAGCTGGCGCAACGTGCCGTGCCCGTCCTGTGGCAAGCCCGCGCAGCGCGAGACGGACACGATGGACACGTTTGTCGATTCGTCGTGGTACTTTGCACGCTTCACCGCGCCTCGGGCTGAAACACCGACGAATCTGGAGGATGCCGCCTACTGGATGAACGTCGATCAATATATCGGCGGGATCGAACACGCGATTCTGCACCTGCTTTATTCGCGGTTCTTTGCGCGCGCGATGCATATCACCGGGCATCTGCCGAAAACTGCGATAGAGCCGTTTGATGCGCTCTTCACGCAAGGGATGGTGACGCACGCGATTTACAAGACGACTGGCGCGGATGGGCGGCCTGTTTACCATTATCCCGAAGATGTGGAGCTGCGCGATGGCAAGGCGTTCCTGAAAGATGGCACCGAGGTTCAGATCATTCCTTCGGCCAAAATGTCGAAGTCGAAGAACAACGTGGTCGATCCGGTTGCCATCATTCAGCAATATGGTGCCGATACGGCGCGGTGGTTTGTGCTGTCCGATTCGCCCCCCGAGCGGGATGTGGAATGGACGGCCTCTGGGGCAGAAGCCGCATCCAAGCATTTGAACCGCGTGTACCGCATCGCGGCAGAGCTGGCCGAGGCAAATGAACCGTCAAATGCCGAGGATACCGCGTTGCTGCGCGAGATGCACAAGGCGATCCATGACGTGACGGTTGGGGTCGAAAGCTTTGGCTTTAATGCCTCGATTGCAAAGCTTTACGCCTTTACCAATGTGCTGGCCAAATCCAAAGCCGGGTCTGATGCAAAGCGTCAGGCGGCCAGGGTTCTGGCGCAGTTGATGTCGCCCATGACGCCGCATTTGTCCGAAGAGATCTGGTCGTTGCTTGGGGGCGAGGGGCTTGTGGCGAACGCGGCCTGGCCGGTTGCCGACGAGGCCATGCTGGTGGAAGATACCGTAACGATGCCCATTCAGGTGAATGGCAAACGCCGGGACGAGATCACCGTTGCGAAAGACCTTGATAAGGCCGAGGTTGAAAAGCTGGCGCTGGCGACCGATGGTGTGCTGCGCGCTCTTGATGGGGCTGCCCCGAAAAAGGTGATCGTTGTGCCGGGTCGGATCGTGAATGTTGTGGCATAGAAGACGGGCAATCTTTGGACTGATTGGGCTTTTTGCCGGGTCGGCCTGCGGGTTTACGCCTGTCTATGGGCCGGATGGCCCGGCTTTTGCCTTACAGGGCAATCTGCGGGTGTCTGCGCCGGATCGGCGGGACGGATTCCTGATTTCGCAGCGTTTGGAAGACCGGTTCGGGCGCAATGATGCGGGACGCTATGTTCTTTCGGTCACAACAGAAATCCGGCGGCAGGGGTTGGCGACATCGGTGGAAGGCACAACCAACCGCTTTCGGCTGACCGGTTTCGTGACTTACACGCTGCGCGACACCGAAACAGACAAGGTTGTCCGCGAGGGCCGCGAGACGAATTTTACCGGTTTTTCCGCGACCGGTTCGACCGTTGCCACTTTGGCGGCGGAACGTGATGCGGCGGCGCGGTTGATGGTTATTCTGGCAGACCAGGTGGTGGATCGGCTGATCCTGACTGCGTCGGATTTGCCGGGATGAAGCTTTCTCCGCGCGAGGCGTCCGGATATTTCACCAAGCCCGATGCAGGCAAGCTTGGCATCTTGATCTATGGCGAAGATGCGATGCGGGTTGCACTGAAGCGGCAGGAATTGATCGCGGCGCTAATCGGGCCTGACGGGGAAGGCGAAATGCGTCTGACGCGCATTCCGGCCGCAGAGTTGCGCAAAGAGCCCGCGCTTTTGGGCGATGCGATCAAGGCGGTCGGGTTTTTTCCCGGACCTCGCGTCGCTTTTGTTGAAGATGCGAATGACACCGTGTCCAAGATCATCGCGGGCGCGGTCGAGGATTGGCAGCCGGGGGATGCGCAGATTGTTGTGACCGGTGGGCAGTTGCCAGCCAAATCGCAGCTCCGCAAACTGTTCGAGGGGCATCCCAACGCCTATGCGGCGGCCTTATACAATGACCCGCCATCGCGGGCCGAGATCGAGGCAGAGCTGACACGCGCGGGTCTGGCACGGCCTGACGGCGCGGCGATGGAAATGCTGACCGTGCTGTCGCGCGAGATTGACCCCGGCGATTTCAGGCAAACGCTTGAGAAAGTGGCGCTGTATAAACTGGGCGACGATGCGCCGTTGACCCCGGATGAGGTAACGCTGTGTGCGCCGGGATCGACCGAGGCGGATCTGGACGATGTGTTGAACATCGTGGCTGAGGGGCGCACGGGCGAGATTGGGCCAGTGATGTCACGTCTTGGCGCACAGGGCACGACGGCGGTCACGCTGCTCATTATGGCGACACGACATTTCAGGGCGTTGCACAGTGCCGCGTCCGACCCCGGCGGGGTGGGGGCCGGAATGGGACGGCTGCGTCCGCCCGTGTTTGGCCCCCGCCGCGACCGGATGGCTCGGCAGGCGTCGGGATGGGGGATGCACCGGTTGGAACAGGCGTTGCAGATGTTGCTTGAAACCGATCTGTCGCTGCGCTCTGCCGGGCAACACGGACCGGCGCTTGCCATTGTCGAGCGGTCCTTTATCCGCCTTGCGATGCTGGGGCGGCGGTAGTTCTGGACGAATGGGTTTTGTGGGGGAACCTCCGCCACACCATTGGAGTTTGCTCTTTGAAACTTGCAATGGAGGCTATGATGACACGTTGGATATGTTTGGCAGCGCTGGCCTGTGCCATGCCGGTGTACGCGCAAGACGCCGAAGAGGGCTCTGCCGGGCCAGTAGAGACACGCGATGGCACATTTATGCAAAGCGCAGATGATATTGATGTGCGCAACACCAATGGCGATGTGATCGGAGAGATTGAAGAAATCCTGATCGACAGCAACGGCCAGCCTGCCGGTTTTCTGATCGAGATGGGCGGGTTTTTAGACCTTGCGGATACCGAGGTTGCCGTACCGCTTGATGCGCTGACCTGGGATGGCGCGGAATATGTGAGCAAGATGACCGAAGAGCAGCTTCAGAATCTGGCTCCGTTTGACGAGTAAGGCTGATCAGGACCAGCTGACATCGGTCAGGAAAATATAGCCCGCGCCATAGATCGTTTTGATCAGGCGCGGGTTTTTCGGATCTTCGCGCAGCTTGGTGCGCAACCGCGAGATGCGCACGTCCATTGCGCGATCAAAACTTTCGCCCGCTGCCCCGCCCAGTGAATTTTGCATGAATTCCCGCGTGATCAGGCGATTGGGGCTGTCAAGAAACAGGCGCAGCACCTCGCCCTCGGCATGGGAAAACGGCGTTTCCGCGCCGCTTTCGTCTTCCAGCGAATAGCGGTCGAAATGCGCGGTCCACCCATTGAAGCGGGCGGTTTGGTGGGGTGTTGCCGGTGCGTTGCGGGTGCGCAGCCGGGCGCGAACGCGGGCCACGACCTCGGCGGGATCGAAGGGTTTGATGATGTAATCATCGGCCCCCAGCTCCAGGCCGGTGATTTTATCCTGCACCTGCGCGCGGCCTGAGATGATGATCACGGTCGCGCCTTGTTCCAGGGCCAGACGATGCACAAGGCTGAGGCCGTCGCGGTCTGGCAGGCCCAGATCCACTAGGCACACATCCGGTGTGGTGCGGCGCAAGGCGGCTTCGAATTCGGCAGCACGAGCATAGGCTTTTGTGTCGAATCCCGCGTCCTGCAAGGCCTCTGACAACATGGCACGGATCGCGGGTTCGTCGTCGAGGATGGTGATCAATGGTTTGTTCATATCTCTGCGGTTTTATGGCCAAGAAACATCGCAAGCTGTGCTTCGGTGAAGGGTTTTGAAAGGAGGGATGTTATGCGTCTTGCGTGACTGTATCGGGGATCTGAGGATGGCAGGGATGTCATGAGGTAGACTGGTTTGTCGGGCAGGGCATCGACCAGCGCCGTGCCAAGTTTTTCCCCTTCGAGCGAGATGTCAGACAGCACAAAAGCAATGTCGGGCACGCCTTGCGCCAGCGCGTAGGCCTCATCAACAGAGGTGGCTTCGATGACGCTGTGACCAAGGCTGGTTAGCATATTGCGAATCGTCATGCGCAGATCGGCGTTGTCTTCCACAAGGAGGACAAGATCGTTGACGGCATGCCGTGCCGCAGGACGGAACGGCAAACGCAAGGTCACGCATGCGCCAGTTGCGGTGTTTGCAAGCTTGAGCTGACCACCGGCAAGTTTGGCCATGTCATACACCATCGACAGGCCCAGCCCCGAGCCTTTGTCGCCTTTCGTGGTAAAAAAGGGATCAAGAGCATGGTTCAGCGCGTCACCCGAGAAGCCCGGTCCGGTATCGGCGACGGTAAAGTCGATCCAGGTGTTTTGTAGCTGGCTGGCGATCAGGGTGATAGTGCCATTGTCTGGGCATGCATCCCGGGCATTCAGGATCAGGTTCAGAAGGCTGTCTTGCAATTGGCCAGGGTCCAGCAGCGCAGGGGAAGTCACATGGTTTTCAACCACAAGGGTCATACTGTCGGGGATCGACGGCGATGACAGCGTGCGCAAATCGCTAAGAAAGGTATCAAGATCAAGGGGTTCCGGTTGCCATGCGCGATGCGCGGTGATGTCGGCTATGCGATTAAGAAGATCACCGCCGCGCCGCGCGGCCTGAAGCGTTGCTGTGATCAAAGGATCGGCGTTCGGGGGCAAGCCCATACGCGCCAGTTTCGACTGCATGCCAAGAATGATGGTGAGCAGGTTGGAAAAATCATGCGCAAGCCCGGATGTCAGCTGCGCGGCCATCTCGCGGCGGCGCGTTTGTTGCAGGGCCGCCCGCGCTTGTGTTTCTTCGGTGACATCCATCGACAGGATATAAACACCGTTTTCGCGTTCGTCGGGGGTAAAGGCGACACGGATTCGACGGGAGCTGTGGGTGTCGGTGAATTCAAAAGTCGAAGGATCACCGGCCAGCGCCATTTGCAGGTTCGGCAGCACACGGGAATAGGCGTCTGTGCCCAAAGCCTCAGAGATATGGAGCCCTTCGATCCGCGAGGGGCGGCCCGGGATGACCGATGACAGCTTGCGATTCGAAAAGCTATAGCGCCCGGCGCTATCGACATGGGCGATATGGGCCGGCATCATTTCAGTGGTCAGCCGGGTATGCGCCTCCATGTCGGTGAGTTCGCGCTGGGCTTCCTCCAACGCCGATACGGTTGCGGCAAGTTCGCGATTTGTGGTTGCCAGTTCCTCGGAACGGGCCAGTACCTCTTCGGAAAGGAGTTCTGACCGCGTGCGCAGAAGTTGTTCTTGGGATTTGGTTTCGGTGATATCGGTGTAGACTGTAACCCAACCGCCTTGCGGCAGCGGTGCGCCTTCGACGCTGATCATGCGATTGTTGGCGCGGCGGCGTTCCATGTAATGCGGCTGGAACGCACGAGCCTGATCGACACGCGTTTCGACAAAACTGTCAATGTCGTCGACCTGCCCATATTCGCCTTGTTCAACAAGATGCAAAAGGGTTTCGGCGAAATCCGCGCCGGGTTTGGTCAGATGCGCAGGCAATGCAAACATCTCGGCAAAACGGGTGTTGCAGGCGGCAAGTTTGAGATCGCTGTCATAGATCGACAAGGCCTGTCCGATTAGGTTCAGGCCAGCCTGAACAAGGGCCTCTGTCTGTACCCGGTCAGCCATGACATCCGATCCAAGCCTGCGCGTTTTTCATTTTGGCACCTCCTGGTCTTGGCCAAGACTTTACGGTTTGGCGTCACGGCCACAAGTCAAACGGATGGGAGAGCTGTTACAATTCGTTGGAATTGAGAAAACTTCAGGAAAAAGTTGACCGTCACCCTTTGCCTTGTCCAATCTCAAGACAGAATCGCAAAATAAGGCGATCTGTTCGGAAAGCCCGGACAATGGGAGGAAACGATTTGGCACATTTGACCGAGGGCGCAGAGGGCCTGCGTTCGGTTCCGGCGCTTTTGGCGCGCAACGCTGCGCAGCTTGGCAATTCGCCTGCCTATCGCGAAAAAGAATACGGCATCTGGCAAAGCTGGACCTGGTCGGAAACCGCCCAAGAAATCGAGGCATTGGCCCTGGGGCTGTTGAACCTTGGGGTCGCAGAGGGCGATTTCATCGCGGTTATCGGACGCAACCGCCCGTATTTCTATTGGTCGATGGTCGCGGCGCAATCGATTGGCGCGATCCCGGTGCCGCTTTATCAGGATGCGGTCGCGGAGGAGATGAAATACGTACTGGACCACTGCGGTGCCCGGTTCGCCATTGTCAGTGACCAAGAGCAGGTCGACAAGATCATCGAGATCCAGGACGATCTGCATCAATTCGAGCATATGATCTACCTCGATCCACGCGGCCTGCGGAAATACGATCATACCCGTTTGCACGAGTTCTCTCATGTTCAGAACCAGGGCCGTGCTGCTTATGATGAATTTATAAAAGAGCTTTCGTCGCGCCGCGCCAAGCTGGATTATGACAGCACATGTGTGATGTTGTACACGTCGGGCACGACGGGCAAACCCAAGGGGGTTGTGCTGTCCAATCGCAATATCATCGAAACGGCGAAGGCTTCCTCTGAATTTGACCATCTCAAAGCGGATGACGAAGTTTTAGCATATCTGCCAATGGCTTGGGTCGGTGATTTTATCTTTTCAATTGGGCAGGCCTATTGGTCGGGGTTCTGCGTCAATTGCCCGGAAAGCCCGGAGACGATGATGACCGACCTGCGCGAGATTGCCCCGTCATATTATTTTGCGCCGCCGCGGGTGTTCGAAACACAGCTGACGCAAATCATGATCCGGATGGAGGATTCGGGAACCTTCAAAAAGAAGACATTTGACTACTTTATGGAACACGCGCGCAAGGTCGGGCCTGCCATTCTGGATGGGCATTCTGTTGGCGCGTTTGATCGGCTGAAATACCGGCTTGGCGAAATCATGGTGTACGGACCGTTGAAAAACGCGCTGGGATTTTCGAATGTGCGTGTGGGCTACACTGCGGGTGAAGCGATTGGGCCGGAGATTTTCGATTTCTACCGGGCGCTTGGGATCAACCTGAAACAGCTTTATGGCCAAACCGAAGCGTCGGTCTTTATCACTCAGCAGCCCGATGGAGAGGTGCGGTCGGATACGGTTGGTGTGCCGTCGCCGGGTGTGGAAATTCGCATCGAAGAAAATGGCGAAGTGTTTTACCGGTCGCCCGGCGTTTTTGTCGAATATTACAAGAACGCCGAATCAACGGCAGATACGAAGGATCCGGAAGGCTGGGTTGCGACGGGCGATGCCGGGTTTATCGAGGAATCGACAGGGCATCTTCGGATTATCGACCGCGCGAAGGATGTGGGCGCGATGGCCGATGGAGCGATGTTTGCGCCGAAATATGTTGAAAACAAGCTGAAATTCTATCCGAATATTCTTGAAGCGGTGGTGTTCGGCGCGGGTCGCGACCGCTGTACGGCATTTATCAACATTGATCTTGCCGCGGTAGGAAACTGGGCAGAACGCAACAACATTGCCTATGCGTCCTATCAGGAGTTGGCTGGACACCAGCAGGTGCTCGATACGATCCAAGGCCATATCGAAGAGGTGAACGCCTCGGTCGCGCAGGACGAGATGTTGTCGGGGTGCCAGGTGCATCGTTTTCTTGTGTTGCACAAGGAACTGGACGCCGATGACGGGGAGTTGACGCGCACCCGCAAAGTGCGGCGCAAGATTATCGGTGAAAAGTTCGAGGATCTTGTAACCGCGCTCTATGATGGCTCGCCCTCGGTCTACACCGAAACGGAGGTGACCTACGAGGATGGGCGTAAGGGCAAGATCAAAGCAACTTTGGAAATTCGGGATGCCAAAGTGGTTCCGGTGATCCCGCAGAAGATAGCGGCGGAATGATGGGTATGTGGCACAGTTTTTTCTGGGTGGGCCCAAGAATCTTCGTACGAAGATTCTTAGAACGTCCTAATAAATTATGGATATCGCGGAGATTTGTCAGGGGAGATGTCTGATGAAAGACACCGAAGGATACGTCACCGCAGATGGTCGCCAGATTGGCGGCACCCTGATGGAGATGAAAAACATCACCCTGCGGTTTGGCGGTGTTGTGGCCATTCAGGACATTTCGTTCGATATCCATGAGGGCGAGGTGCGCGCCATTATCGGACCAAACGGGGCTGGAAAATCCTCCATGCTGAATGTGATTTCCGGCTTTTACACACCGTCCGAAGGCGAGGTGTGGTATCAAGGGGCAAAGCGTCCGCCGATGAAGCCGTTTGAAGTGGCCCGCCAGGGCGTGGCGCGGACGTTTCAGAACATCGCCCTGTTCGAAGGTATGACGGTTCTGGACAACGTGATGACGGGCCGGTTGACGCATATGACCGCCGGCTTGGCATCACAGGCGCTGTGGTGGGGCAAGGCCCGAGACGAGGAAATGGAAAACCGCGAAAAAGTCGAGCGGGTTATTGATTTTCTTGAAATCCAGAGCATCCGCAAAACGCCGGTTGGGCGTTTGCCTTATGGGCTCAAGAAGCGGGTCGAGCTTGCCCGTGCCCTGGCTGCAGAGCCGTCGCTTTTGTTGCTGGACGAGCCGATGGCTGGGATGAATGTCGAGGAAAAAGAGGACATGAGCCGCTTTATTCTGGATGTGAACGATGAATTCGGCACCACGATCTGCCTGATCGAGCACGATATGGGGGTTGTCATGGATCTGTCGGATCGTGTGGTTGTGATGGATTACGGCAAAAAGATTGGCGATGGCACACCTGATGAGGTGCGCAACAATGAAGATGTGATTGCCGCCTATCTTGGCGTTGCGCATTGAGGGGGCAGGCATGCTAAACGAAATATTCATCGCGCCGTTTGTAGACATGTTCACGGCACCGGACTTTCTGATGCAGGTGCTTTGGGAAGGGTTGGTATCGGGTATTCTGTACGCGCTGATCGCCTTGGGCTTTGTTCTGATCTTCCGGTCCAGCCGGATTTTCAACTTTGCGCAGGGCATTATGGTGGTGTTCGCGGCTTTGACGCTTGTCGGGCTGTATTCCATGGGGGTGCCTGCGTGGATCAGCGTCGGGTTGACGCTTGCTGTGATGTTTGTGCTTGCCGTCACGATCGAGCGCGTGGTCTTGCGACCGCTTGTCGGACAGCCGGACATCATTCTGTTCATGGCAACAATTGGCATAACATTGTTTCTGATCGGCTTGGGCGAGACCATTTTTGGCGGCGAAAACAAGGTCATGATCACCGAAGAGCTGGGAATTCCAACGGGTGACACGGTGCTTGAGCCGTTTGGTGGCCTGCTGATCCTGCAACATCTGGACATAACGGTTGTGATTGTCGCCACGTTGCTGGTGTTGGCGCTGTTGGCGTTTCTCAATTACACCCAGATGGGCCGTGCGATCCGGGCGCTGGGGGATGATCACCAGGCGGCTTTGTCGGTTGGCATCTCGTTGCAAACTATCTGGGTTCTGGTGTGGTTCATCGCGGGCATTATTGCGCTTGTGACCGGGATCGCCTGGGGCGCGCGGGCGGGTGTCAGTTTTGCGCTTGAGGTGATTGCCTACAAGGCGCTTCCGGTTCTGATGCTGGGCGGGCTGGAATCGATCACCGGTGCGATTGTCGGCGGGTTGATGATCGGCATTCTTGAAAAACTCTTCGAAATTTACTGGGGCCAGCCGCTTTTGGGCGGCAATACGGAAACGTGGTTTGCCTTTGTCCTGGCGTTGATTGTTTTGCTTTTCCGTCCGCAAGGATTGTTTGGAGAGCGCATCATCGAAAGGGTCTAGCGCAGCGCGGGGCGCGCTGTGAAACAAACAGGATCGCGGAACGATTTTCGCTTTACGAACAGACCGAAAGACAGGTGACATGCCGAAACTGATTGCATTTCTAAACGTAGTGGCCTGGTCCGGATTTTGGGCCTTTGGCTATCTGGCGCTGACCAGCGGGACAGAGGCCGGCAGTCAGACCGTTGTTGCAATCCTGCTGGCTGCGGCTGGCGGAGCAGCGGGGCTTTGGGCGTATTTCTGGCTTATCCAACATTCCGAGGCGACCGGCTATGCCAAGCCGCGCAATCGCGCCGTACTGCCGGAAGAGGAGGCAACCTGATGTTGTATCGCACGGCCGGTCAATTCAAGACGAGTTATGTCCGCGATCAAGCCTTGTTTCCTGTGCGACAGGACGCGCTGCTTTTGGGGATTGTGCTGGTTTTCGCCTGGGTGATTTTTCCGCTGACCGCATCTGAATTCACCTTTCAGACGCTTCTCATTCCGATCCTGATCTATGCGTTGGCCGCGATGGGTTTGAACATCCTCACGGGGTTTGCCGGACAGCTTTCGCTGGGGACCGGAGCGTTTATGGGTGTCGGGGCCTATGCGTGCTACAAGATGGTGACGCTCATGCCAGAGCTGAACCCGATTATTGCCATTCTGTTATCGGGGTTCTTCAGCGCGGGGATCGGGGTTGCTTTTGGCATCCCGAGCCTTCGGATCAAGGGGTTTTATCTGGCGATTGCCACACTTGCCGCTCAGTTCTTTTTGGTCTGGCTGTTTGAAAAATGGTCATGGCTTTACAATTACAACGCCTCAGGCGCGATACAGGTGCCCAACCTTGAAATGTTCGGTATCTTTGTGTCCGGCCCCCAGGCGGCATCGGTCACCGAATATTACATCGTCTTGTTCATCGTGACGCTTTTGACGGTCCTGTGTATCAATCTGACCCGTGGCAATCTGGGCCGGACGTGGAAAGCGACGCGCGATATGGACATCGCGGCAGAGCTGATTGGCATCAATCTGATGAAATCCAAGCTAACGGCTTTTGCGGTGTCATCCTATGTGGTGGGCGTGGCCGGTGCGCTTTATGTGTTTATGTGGAAGGGGGCCGCCGAGCCGAATGTGTTCGATATCCCGCTGTCGTTTCAGGTCTTGTTTATTGCGATTATTGGTGGGCTTGGGTCGATCATGGGCAATTATCTGGGGGCCATTCTGATTGTTGGTCTGCCGGTGCTGCTGAATGTGGTTGCAGGCACACAGGTGTTCCAGATGTCCTGGGGCACGTCGGCGCTTTTGATCCTTTTGATCGCAGCGGCCACCTTTCTGTTCTGGGTCGCGCGCAACATGTGGGGCGTTGGGGCCGCGATCGGATTTGGGGCGGTGACGCTGATCTATGGCTATGCGCAGCTTCAGGGGTTCCGGATCGATTCTGCGTTGATTGAACATATCAACGTGATGATTGTCGGCGCGCTGATCATCTTTTTCCTGATCATCGAACCGCACGGGTTGAACCAGTTGTGGCGATTGATCCGGGAAAAGCTCATTATCTGGCCCTTCCCGCACTGAGACGGGACAGGCCCAAGACCAGGAAACACCAAGAAAAACGAAAGTTCCAATGGGAGGACAACCATGAAACATTTTACCAAACTGGCCGCCGCTGCTGCGCTTGGCACAGTGATGGGCACGGCAGCCATTGCCGAAAGCCTGTATTTGCCGAACCTGGCCTACCGCACCGGGCCGTTTGCGGCGACAGGTATTCCGTTGATGAATGGTCAGGCGGATTACATGACGCTGTTGAACCAGCGTGACGGTGGCATTGGCGGTGTGCCGATTGATTTTGAGGAATGCGAAACCGGATATTCCACGGAAAAAGGTGTGGAATGTTATGAAAAAACCAAGGGCAAGGCGATTGTGACCCAGCCTTGGTCAACCGGCATCACCCTGCAGGTTCTGCCCAAGGCGAATGTGGACGAGATCCCAATTCTCGCCTCGGGCTATGGTTTTTCTCCAATGGCGGACGGCAAGGTGTTTCAGTGGGCGTTCAACATGCCTGCCGGGTACTGGGATGCTGCGGATATGATCATCCAGTATCTGGAATCCGAAGGCTCGCTTGACGGCAAGAAAATTGCATTCCTGCATCTTGACCACCCGTTCGGCAAAGAGCCGCTTCCGGTGTTGCAAATGCATTCCGAAAGCAAAGGTTTCGAATTGCTGCCAATCCCGGTTGGTCTGAAAGAGATGCAGAACCAGTCCGCGCAGTGGCTTCAGATCCGTCGCGAGCGTCCGGACTATGTGGTCATGTGGGGCTGGGGCGCGATGAACGCCGGGGCCATCACCGAAGCGGTCAAGACCAAGTTCCCGATGGACAACATGCTGGGCGTCTGGTGGGCCGGTCATGACGCTGATCTGCGTCTGGTTGGAGAAGAGGGCAAAGGCTACAAGTCGATTTCCTGGTCATTCCCGAACCCGGATGCACCGCTGATGCAGGAGATCAAGGAAACCGTCTTTGACGCCGGGCTAAGCCAGTCCAACGAACAAGAGATGCAGGGCGTTTTCTATGGTCGTGGTCTGGTTATGTCGATGATCCTGTCCGAAGCGATCAGAGGTGCGCAAGAGCACTTTGGTGAGGCCAATATTGATGCCACGCAGCTGCGGTGGGGGCTTGAGAACATCAACCTGACCGAAGAGCGTATCGCAGAGCTGGGTATGGACGGCATGGTGCCGCCGTTCTCGACCTCATGTGCCAATCATACCGGTCATTCCGGCGGGTGGATGCTTGAGTGGGATGGCTCCAAGTTTGTCAAGGCATCCGATCTGTTGACGGCAAATGTTGAGGGCTATGCGGATCTGATTGCCTCTGCTGCTGCGGATTACGCGACGGCGAATGCGCCCTGGGCGATGAACGAAGAGTGCTCGGCCACAAACTAGGCGGGCAAGACCCCGGCGGTTTCCCAAGACGCCGCCGGGGGCATTTGCATATTTTTGAAAAGAAGAAGAGCCATGCTGGACGCCGGACGCACCGATGAGACGCTTCTTGAAGTGAACAACATCGAAGTGATTTACAATCACGTCATCCTTGTTCTGAAAGGCGTAAGCCTGACGGTCAGAAAAGGCGGGATTACGGCCCTTTTGGGGGGCAATGGTGCTGGCAAGACCACGACGTTGAAGGCGATTTCCAACCTGCTGCATTCCGAACGCGGAGAGGTCACGAAGGGGTCGATCCTTTATCAGGGCGAAACGGTGCAGGGGCTTGATCCGGCGTCATTGGTCAAGCGGGGCGTCATTCAGGTGATGGAAGGGCGGCATTGCTTTGAGCACCTGACCGTTGAGGAGAACCTGTTGACCGGAGCCTACACCCGCAAAGATGGCAAAGCCGCCATCGAGCAGGATCTTGAGATGGTCTACACCTATTTCCCGCGTCTGAAAGAACGGCGCAGATCGCAGGCCGGGTATACGTCGGGCGGCGAGCAGCAAATGACAGCCATCGGTCGCGCGCTCATGTCGCGGCCTCAGACCGTATTGCTGGATGAGCCGTCCATGGGATTGGCCCCGCAATTGGTCGAGCAGATTTTCGAGATTGTGAAATCGGTGAATGAAAACGAGGGCGTCAGTTTTCTGTTGGCCGAACAGAACACCAATGTGGCGCTACGCTATGCGCATGAGGGATATATCCTGGAAAATGGTCGCGTCGTGATGGACGGACCTGCTGCAGAGTTGCGCGAAAATCCGGATGTGAAAGAGTTTTACCTTGGGATGTCGGATGAAGGCCGCAAATCGTTTCGCGATGTCCGCAGCTATCGCCGCCGCAAAAGATGGCTTGCATGAGCACAGCTTTAGCGATGGCGGTCATTTGGCCGGGCCACCCGTTCCCCTGTGAACGGCCCGATTTGAACACACGCGCAGACGGCACATGGCGTGATGTGGCAAGATCCCGGCCCTGTGCCGCACAAGGACGCACAAGGACAATGAGATGAGCCAGTATTTCGACGAGTTGGAAACACGCAGCGAGGATGAACGTCTGGCGGCGCAAAACGCCGCTTTCGTGCAACAGGTGTCGCGCGTTATGGCGGTTGAGGGATCTGTTTTGGGGGGCTGTTCGCCGGTGACATCGCTGGAGGACATCACAAGATTGCCGGTGTTGCGCAAATCCCAGCTGGTGACCTGGCAGAAAGAAGCCCCGCCATTCGGGGGTGTGCCGGTTGGCAACATGGCCCATGTGTTTCAATCACCCGGCCCGATTTATGAACCCGGCGGTGTGAGCCATGACTGGTGGCGCATGGGGCGCTTTCTGCATGCCTGTGGCATCGGGTCGGATGACATCGTGCAGAACTGTTTTGGCTATCACCTGACCCCTGCGGGGATGATTTTTGAGAATGGCGCGCGGGCCGTCGGGGCGGCGGTTTTGCCTGCCGGTACCGGCCAGACAGAGCTTCAGGCGCAGGCGGCGCATGACATTGGCATCACGGCGTATGCCGGAACGCCGGACTATCTTAAGATCATATTGGAAAAGGCCGATGAACTGGCATTGCCGCTAAAGATCAGCAAGGCGGCTGTCGGGGGAGGGGCGCTGTTTCCCTCATTGCGACAGTATTATGTGGATCGCGGTATTTCCTGTCGTCAGTGTTACGCCACCGCGGATCTGGGCAACATCGCCTATGAGAGCGAGGCCGAGGACGGTTTGATCCTGGATGAGGGGGTGATTGTCGAGATCGTGACACCGGGCACGGGTGATCCGGTGCCCGAAGGCGAGGTCGGCGAAGTTGTGGTGACCACCTTGAACCCGGATTATCCGCTGATTCGCTTTGCCACCGGCGATCTGAGTGCCATTCTGCCGGGCCAGTCGTCCTGCGGGCGGACCAATGCCCGGATCAAGGGCTGGATGGGGCGGGCCGATCAAACGACCAAGATCAAGGGTATGTTTGTGCGTCCTGAACAGGTGGCCGCCCTGGTCGCACGTCATGACGAGATCGAGCGCGCGCGTGTCGTGGCCAGCCGCGACGGCGAAGTCGACGTGATGACGGTTCGGATCGAGACGGCCGCACAGGATAGTGCGTCATTCGAGGCAAGCGTTGCAGAGACGCTGAAGCTGAAGGGGCGGGTCGAGCTGGTGCCGCCCGGGGCGTTGCCGCGCGATGGGCTGGTTATAGAGGATGCGCGAAGCTATGACTGACCGCCTCTGGCGGGAGCCTGTCTGGATTTGAAGAAAAAGCCCGGTATTTCCTTTTGGATATTGGATAACGATCCTGTTTCATGCGGTACTGTGTCGACCAGATAGAGGACCATAGAATGAAACGACTGCTATTCTCGGCGGCTTTGATGATCGGTTTGAGCGCCCCCGCCTGGGCGGCCTCCAGCGCTGTTCTGGTCATTGGCAATGGGGACGAACGGGTTTTGCAGCGTCAGACCGGGAGCCGTGATCTTGGCATATTACAGGACAGGTTCAGCGACGCTGATATGCGGGTCAGTACGGTTGCCGGGGCGGATCTGCGCGAGATGCGCAGCGCGTTTTCGGAGTTTGCGCGTGATCTGACTGTGCAGACCCAAGACGTGGTTATCGTTTTGACAGGGCGGTTCGTGTCGACTGTTGCCGGGACATATCTTTTGCCGAACGGCACGCGGGGGGACGTAAGCCTGATGCAGGTGCTGAACGACGGCTTTCCCGTGGATGCGATCTATGCGGTGGCTGCGCAATTCCCCGGTCGGGCGTTGATCGTTTTGGGGGCGTCGGAGGGCCGGGGTGATCTGGCCGATGGGCTGTCGGATACGGTGCC
The DNA here is from genome assembly GCF_046591575.1 of Marivita sp. S0852. Classification (NCBI taxonomy): domain Bacteria; kingdom Pseudomonadati; phylum Pseudomonadota; class Alphaproteobacteria; order Rhodobacterales; family Roseobacteraceae; genus Marivita; species Marivita sp. S0852. The sequence continues at coordinate 170,171 of NZ_JBIQWA010000005.1, read as the reverse complement.
GGAGGCAGGTATCCCGCAGGGTGTGACGGTTGCGACTGGCGATCAGCGCGCGGCGCTGGCTTTGGCATCGCGCTTGTCAGAGGGCGGCGGCGAGGACGTTCTGCCCCTGATCCGATCATCCGGACTGCAGCTTATGGGGTTTGTGCCGGACACGCTTGTTCTTTTGCAGGGCGCAGATGCTGATTTGCCCGTGGTCATTGAAGATCCAGCCGATCAAACTGCAGAAGATCGGGCCGCTTGGCAGGATGCAGTGAATGCGGACACCGAGGCGGGGTACAGAGCCTATCTTGCCGCGTTTCCGAATGGGGAGAATGCGGCGGAGGCCAGACAGCGTTTGACCGCGATTCAGGAAGAGCCGTTTTACCGCGAGAAACGCGCCGAAGCGGCGCTTGATCTGTCGCGGGATGCGCGGCGGGATATTCAGCGGGATTTGTCGTTGTTGGGATATAATACGCGCGGCATTGACGGAATTTTCGGGCGTGGCACCCGCTCTGCGATTGCGAATTGGCAAAAGGCGACCGGAGAAACCGGGTCTGGATATCTGACGGCAACCCAGATCGTGCGACTGGACCGGCAAGCAGATGACCGCGCGGCACAGCTTGAGGAAGAAGCGCGCACACGTCAGGCTGCCTTGGAGCGCGAGGATCGGGCGTTTTGGGCAGACACCGGATCGCGCGGGTCGGAGGCTGGTTACCGTGCCTATCTTGAACGCTTTCCGGATGGGTTTTTCGCTGATGTTGCGCAGGAACGCCTGGACGCGATCGAGGCACAGCGCAATGCCCAAGCCGAAGAGCGTGACCGTGCGCGGTGGCAGGTTGCGCGCCGGGACGACACGATTGCAGCATATCGCGGGTATCTGGCTGATCGTCCAAACGGGGCTTTCGCACAAGAGGCGCAGGCGCGGATCAATTGGCTTGAGCGCAATTCGGAAACAGCCCAAATCGAAAAAATCGCCAAGGCGGCGGAGGATGCGTTGCAATTGAATGCGGCGGGGCGGAAACTGGTTGAGGGGCGTCTGGAGGCGTTGGGATTGGAGCCGGGGGCGGTTGACGGGACGTTCGATGAAGACAGCCGTCGCGCTATCCGACGGTATCAGGATGCGCGGCGCTTGCGGGTTTCGGGCTATCTTGATCAGGCCACGATGGTGCGTCTGATGGCGGATGCGATCTTGCGTTGAGGGCGGGCCAGGCGGGTCAGTCCAACTCGGTCCAGGGCCAGGGCTTTACGTGACTTGCTGCGGTTTGATACCGCGCGGCCTTGGCCATCCAGATACCAAGATCGGTGCCGAAATCCGCCAGCCGTTCATTGGGCTGCTGGTTGTTTACCAGCATCACGACGTACTGGATCAGGGTCATCGCCCCCAGAACCGTTTGCGCGACAGAAATCATGATCGCAATCAGGATCATATAGATCAGGCGTTCGATCATTGAGTCGGGTTTTTCCGGCTCGATCTGATCGCCGTTCAAGCGGCCCGATACCTTGTCGTCGTCAGAAAGGGGCATTTTGTTTTCCTTTTCCATCGCGGTTCGGCATACATTTTAGGGGCTTTGAAACAAGGACGCCAATCTGTTGCCGAAAACGAAAAAAGCCACCCGCGTTGGGTGGCCTTTTCCAATGTATTTTCGTTTCCGCTTAGCCCTGGCGGGCTTTGAACCGGCGCTGTGTCTTGTTGATCACATAGACACGGCCCTTGCGGCGCACAACGCGGCAGTCGCGATGGCGGTTCTTGAGCGAACGAAGCGAGTTCTTGACCTTCATGGGTCTCTCCTCTTATCGCGGCGCGCGAGCGCCTTTGTGGTTGCGGATGCCCTGACCAAACGGCCAAAGCGGCGAATTCAATGGTGGGCGATACAAGGTTCGAACTTGTGACCCCTTCGATGTCAACGAAGTGCTCTACCACTGAGCTAATCGCCCGTTTATCTTTGCGTCACCCATGCCCCAATAAAAAGGGGCGCGAAATACCGCGCCGATGGGCCGGTCTATAAAAGGAGTCGGAACGGGGATCAAGGGCTTTTGGTTATAGAAAAAATCGGTCTATGTTGAGGGCGAGTGGAGAGCCTATGCCGAAAGTTGCCTACCATCTTGTTCAGCCCGAAAACCACACGTCCAGGGTGGTGTTCGCGTCTCCACATTCGGGGCGGGATTATTGCTGGTCGTTTTTGCGCCATACGGCTTTGGATGAGGTGACGATCCGGTCGTCCGAAGATGCCTTTGTCGACCGTCTGTTCGATTGTGCGCCGCAATTCGGTGCTCCGTTTATCAAGGCGGGTGCGCCCCGCGCCTTTATTGATCTTAACCGAAGCGCCGAGGAGCTTGACCCCGCGCTGATTGAAGGGGTGCGTCGCCAAACCCATAATCCGCGTGTGTCGTCCGGGTTGGGTGTGGTGCCGCGCGTTGTGGCCAATGGCCGCGCGATTTACCACGGCAAGCTGCCCCGTGCCGAAGCAGATCAGCGCATCGAGCAGTATTGGCGCCCCTATCACGAACAGTTGCGCGCGTTGATCAACACAGCGCATGCGCGGTTCGGCGAAGCCATTTTGGTAGATTGTCATTCAATGCCGCACGAGGCGCTGGATGGCGTTGCGAAATCGGTGGCCCGGCGTCCGCAGATCGTACTGGGGGATCGGTTTGGCGCGTCAGCCAGTCAGACGGTTGTTGATCAGATCGAAGCGGCGTTTGTCGATGCGGGTCTTGTGGTTGCGCGCAACACACCCTTTGCCGGAGCCTATATCACCCAGGCCTATGGCCGCCCGTCACGGGGGCAACATGCTGTGCAGATCGAAATCGACCGATCCATTTATATGGACGAACGCGGCGTCCGCCCGAATGCGAATTTCCATAATTTCCGCAAACTGCTGCGCAGCGTGATCGCAGAGATCGCCGGAACCGGGCAGGCGGATGACATGCCAGTGGCGGCGGAATAACCGTCAGGGAAACAAAGCCCGAAGCGCGTCAGGCAGAGTGCCTGTGGTATCCAGTGTCAGGCGAACCGGCAACGTCAGGACTTTCATGCGAAAGCTGTCGGGCAAGCGGACGGCGTCTTTTTCAGTTGTCACCAACTGGGCACGCGCTGTTTGGGCATCCTTTTCAAGCCGGGCCATCAACGCAGGTGTGAGCGGTTGATGATCGTCCAGGGCCTCTGTCCGGATCAGATCTGCGCCAAGGGACCGAAGCGTCGCAAAGAACTTTTCAGGGTGGCCAATGCCTGCAAAGGCCAGACAGGCCAGACCGTTCCAGTCCATTCCGGTTTGAAGCGGGTCCAGATGGCCGGCGATATGTGGCACAGTAATGTCGGCACCCCAGGTTCGGGCAAGGCCTGACTGTGCCTTGGCATCGCCGATCGACAAGACAAAATGCGCGCGCTGCATCGCGGTAGACACCGGTTCCCGCAGAGGGCCAGCAGGAATGCACCGGCCGTTGCCAAAGCCCTTGTTGGCATCGACCACAATGATCGACAAATCCTTGTGAAGACTCGGGTTTTGCAGCCCATCATCCAGAATGATGGCTTTGGCACCGTCGGCTAGTGCGGCGTGCGCGCCTGCTGCGCGGTCCCGTGCCACCCATACGGGGCCGAACGCGGCCAGTAAGAGCGGTTCATCCCCCACCTGTTCAGCCTTGTGTGATCTGGGATCAACCTGAACCGGGCCTGCCAACGACCCGCCATAGCCGCGTGACACTACATGGGCTGTAATTCCCATATCCGCCAGCATCTGCATCACCGCAATAACTGTCGGTGTTTTTCCAGTGCCGCCCGCGTTGACATTTCCCACGCAGATCACCGGGACAGGCACTTTGACCGAATCTGCGGCGCGCAGGCGGCGTTTTGTCAGGGTGGCATAAAGCGCCCCAAGCGGAGAAAGGGCTCGGGCGGCCAACCCGGGTGTGTCGGGCGGGTTGTGCCAAAACTGCGGTGGTCTCATGGCCGGGCCTCGATCGCGTCAAGCCATTCGTCAATCTGGGTGAGCACCAGATCGGCGGTTTCTGCCCCGGAGGACACAACGGTCCAGCCCGCATGCGCCATCGAGGCGGCGCGATCCGGCGCAATGAGCTGCGTGACCGCGGCGCTGAGCGATTCCATGTCTTTGACAATCCTTGCCGCGCCTGCGGTGACAAGCCGGGAATAGGCGTCCAGATGTTTGCCCACATTGGGACCATACAGGATCGCAGATCCCAGCGCTGCAGCCATCATCGGGGATTGGCCGCCAGATCCGGAAACAAGCGACCCCCCCAGAAAGCACAATGGTGAAAGCCGGTACCACAGACCAAGTTCACTGTCATCTCCGGCCAACAGCACCTGTGTGTTTTCATCCGGCATTTCGCCATGATCCCAACGCGCGAGACGCAAACCAACCTCTTGGCACAGCTCTGCCAGTCGCGGTTCATCGTCAGGGTCCCGGGGGACGATCACCAGCAAAAGCCGATGCGCCAGACGCGCGGCCCGACGATGGGCGCGCAGCACGGCATCCGCCTCTTCGGCAAAGATACTGGCGGCAAGCCAAACCGGACGGCCCGCCAGAGCAGCGGTCATTTCCTGATGCAATCCATCATGGCTTGTCAGCGGTGCGATCTCGGGCTCTAGCATGGAGGCGATTTCAATTTTGCTTTCAGCAACGCCAAGGCGCTTCATCCTGTCAGCAGCGCCCTTGTCTTGGGCGATGATGCTATGAAACAGGCCAAGCGCACCTGCGGTGGCGTCGGGCAGAAGGTGTTTTGAAGGCTGCTGCCACACCGTATTGGCGGCATCGACAAGAAGCATATGTGCGCCGGTATTCGCCGTTTCAAAGATCAAGGCAGGGCGCAGTGCGTTACCGGCCCAGATCAGGATGTCGGGACGCCAATGATCCAGAAACCTGTGAATATCACTTGCAGATTCCGAAGGCGGAGGCCCGATTGCTACGCCCAAAAGATCAAACGGTTCGGTTTTTGCCGCATCTGATGTCAGCACCAAAGAGAAATCGTCGCGTTGGGACTGTAAGCGTTTGGTCAAAGTCAAAAGCGTCTCAAGCCGCAATCGCGTGTCGCAATGCAACCAAAGCACCGGACCTTTGGGGCGGTCAGGCCAGGTCTGGGCGGCAACAACCAGCCGATCGCGCCCCCGCGCCAGGGCCAGATAGGCGGCTAAAGTGAACGGCTTGCGCGGCAAGTGGTTACTCCTGCGCCTTTGGCGCGGCGGTGCAGGCACTGGTCACCGGTTCAGGAGTGCTGCGAACATATCGCATCCGGGCGGTGTTATGATCTGCAAAAAAGCCAACAATATGAGACGTTTTTCGGTTTTTTGGGGTATTTTCCCCAGCGCTTGTCGGCCTTGTGCCAAAGACGATATCAAGATGGTGGTGCATGACACGTTCCTTCGGTCCTGTGTCGGTTCAGCCTACGATGCTGCGGACACGGGTCAAGCCGCGTCACGGCAGGCGCTGGGCGATCAGCCCTTTGATGGCGCGAGCGTGTTCCGGCGTTGCGGCGCACACGTCTTCTGTGAGCGATTTTGCCGTGTCAAGAAGGTCTGACGGATCAACAATGCGATCCACCAGCCCCCAGGCCAGCGCGTCTTCGGTTGTGATCTTTTGCCCGGCCATCAAGATCATTTTGGCGCGTGACGGGCCCGCCAGCTGCGCAAGCCGCGCGGGATCAGAGGGTTGCGGCAAAAAGCCAAGCTTCATCACTGGGTAGAACATTTTGGTTCCGGGCACCGCGATCCGCAAATCGCAGGCCAGAACCATGCCAAGTGCGCCACCGGCCACCGTGCCGTTCAGGGCTGAAATCGTCAGGCCAGCGTGGCGCGCAAGGGCTGCGGACAGACGTTCCCAAAGCGGGCTGAGCGCCAATCCCGCTTTGGCAGCCTCCAGATCGGCCCCTGCCGAAAACACCTTGCCGGTGCCGGTCAGGATAAGGGCCCGTGCGGCGCGCGCGTCTTCGACGGCGATGCTTAACTGTTCCAGCATCTCGTCGGTCAAAGAGTTGGCTTTATCGGGCCGGTTTATTGTCAGGATGCACAAGGTGCCATCATTCGCGACCTCGATCATACCAGGCCAACCTTTTTGCGAATGGCCTCATCGCGCAAGGAAATCTCTTCACCGAGAAAGGCGTCCGCCTCGGGTCCGCACATCCAAAGCAGCGCCTTGGCGGGCCATTCGGCCGGGATATGGTCTGTCCAGTCAAGTTGACTGATCGGATTGATTCCGCTGGCCTTGATTTCGCGCTGCATTTCGGTGGCGACGGTGCCGGGTGACAGGCCCATTGCCCGGATGCCCTTTTCCGACATTTCCTGGTGCAGACACATCGTCAGCATCGCAGCGCCGGCTTTGGACGCGCAATAATGCGACCATCCCTCGACAGGGCGGTGCGCAGCGCCCGAACTGACGGTCAGAACCGTACCGCCCCCCGCCTGTGCCATTTCGGGAAGTGCGGCGCGGATGCCGTGGAAGACGCCTTTGAGATTGATATCAATCGCCTGACCCCACCCGTCGGGATGGGCGTCTTCCAAGCGGGATATGGGTTCGATGACACCGGCGTTATTGATCAGGATGTCCAGCCGACCAAACGCCCCCACGCAGTTTTCGACAGCTTTTTCCACTTCCCAATAGCGGCTGATGTCACATGGGATGGCGACGGCCTGAGGGCCGATTTCGCCTGCCAGATCGGCGATGCTGTCCGAAGACCGCGCGATAAGAGCCACGTTCGCCCCGGCATTGGCAAAGATCCGCGCAGTTTCTGCGCCAATGCCGCGGCTTGCACCCGTGATCAGAACCGTTTTACCCGATAAATCGGCCATGCGACGTCCTCCTTGCTGTATGCTGCAGTGCTACTGTGGTCAGACGACCGGGTCCACCCACTTGACCCTGTCGTTCTGGCATCGGAAGCTGTGCGCGGGAATTTGACTGTAAGGAATAACACATGCCACGCCTTGTTCGCCTATCGACATGTTCCGCCCTCGCGCTGGGCGTCGCTGCTGGCCCTGCCTTTGCCGAGCTGACCGCACAAGAGGTGTGGGACGGGATGGAAGCCGGACTGCAGAACTATGGCTATTCTGTCACCGCAACGGAAACGACAACGTCAGAGGGGCTCCTATTGAGCGATGTTCTTCTTGAGTTTGCGATACCCGAGGATAACAGCACGGTCGAGATTGCGGTTGGGTCCATTGATCTGGATGAAACCGGCGACGGGTCGGTGTCGATGACATTCCCCGCCTCGATGCCGATTACGATAGACGCCGCACCCGAAGACGAGGACGCGGTGAATATGGTGCTGGACTATGCCAATACCGATCTTGAGATTTTCGTGTCTGGCGCGCCGTCTGCGTTGACATACACCTATAGCGCAGACGCCTTGTCGATCGCGCTGGCAGAGCTGATCGTCAATGGGGAAACCATAGACCGTGATGCGGCGCGATTTGAATTCATCATCAACGCGATGACCGGCACCGCGACGATTATCACGGAAGGTGCGACGCGGATCGCACAGGATTTGCGCGCCGAGTCTATTGGGTATGACATCGCCTTCAATGATCCCGAAAGCAGCGATACCGCGTTGATCTCGGGATCGGCGCAGGCTTTGACGCTGGACAGCACAACAACCCTGCCCGAAGGGTTTGATCCCTCTAATCCAGAAAGCCTGATGGCAAGCAGGTTCCTGGCCAGTGGTAAAATGGGTTATGAGGAAGGCGAGATGCAATTCGCCGTCACCGAACCCGCCGGCACAACGAACGGAACCACGCAGTCCGGTTCGGCCGCGTTCGAGTTTGAATTGAACGATTCGCTTTTGCGGTACGACGTGTCAGCATCGGATCAGTCTTTGCGATTGACCGGTCCGGAATTGCCCGTCCCTGTCGACGTCAGCATGGCGCAAAGCGCGTTCAAGTTTACCGCACCGATCACCGAAGCGGACACACCGCAGGACATGGTCTTTGGTCTGACACTTGGCGGGTTCGAGATGTCGGATTTGCTGTGGAATATGGTCGATCCTGCAGCGGCGCTGCCGCGCGATCCGGCGACAATCGCGCTGGATCTGACCGGGCAGGTGACGCCGTTTGTCAATTTGCTTGATCCGGCCGCAATGGCGGGTATCGAGGACTCCGGAGAGGCACCGGGAGAGCTGAATTCGCTCACGCTGAACGCGCTGACCATCGAGGCGGCCGGAGCCAAACTTGGCGGGACCGGATCATTCACCTTTGATAATCAGGATCTTGAGACTTTCGCCGGTTTCCCGCGCCCCAGCGGCGAGCTGGATCTGACGATTGATGGCGCAAACACGCTGATCGACAAGCTGATTGCGATGGGATTGCTGACCAATGAGGATGCGATGGGTGCGCGGATGATGATGGGCATGTTCGCCGTACCCGGAGACGGGCCGGACAACCTGAAATCCTCGATCCAGATCAACGATCAGGGGCATGTCCTGGCCAACGGGATGCGCATCCAGTAACGTCTGACGCTGCGCAACCGGACGTTAGCCTGCCATTAGATCGGGTAAATCCCCGTTCAGGCCAGCCGCTTCGCGGATAAAGCTGCGGCGGGCCGACGGGACAGCATTGAGCAGTGCCATACCCAGATCACGCCCAGCGCGCAGGATCGGATTGTCGTTCGAGAACAGCCGGTTGAACACATCCGTCGCGGTCAAAAGCGTGGCGGTGTCGAATTTGCGCCATTGTTCATAGCGCGCCAGGACTTGCGGGCTGGCGAAATCCTCGCCGCGTCGGTTGGCATGTTCAATCACATGCGCCAATGCCGCTACATCGCGAAGCCCGGCGTTCAGGCCTTGCCCAGCGATTGGGTGCATTCCGTGCGCGGCATCGCCAACCAAAGCCAGGCGGTCGGCAATGAAACGGTTCGCAACGGTCAACCCCAAAGGATAGGTAAAGCGTTCGCCCGCAAGAGAAATCTCGCCCAGAAAATCGCCAAATCGAGGGCGCAGGACGGTCAGGTAGTCGTCTTCGGGCAGGGCGTTGATCTCGGCCGCGAGCGCGCTGCGTTCGCTCCACACAATAGAAGAGCGGTTGCCTGTCAATGGCAGGATGGCAAGCGGGCCAGAGGGCATGAACAATTGATGGGCCACGCCGTTATGGGGTTTTTCATGCGCAATCGCGCAGACCAGCGCGGTCTGGGGATAGTCCCACTCTGTCCGCTGAACCCCGGCGCGTTGTCCGGTGCCGCTTTTGCGACCGTCTGCACCAACAATCAACCGACCCTTCAGCGTATCACCCGACGCAAGCGTGACCGATGCCCCGGACGGGGTGACGGCGTGATCCACGACTGTTTCGCCCGCGAGATGGGTGATCAACGGACTTTGGGTCATCGCCTCTAGCAGCGCCCGGCGCAGGTAGCGATCTTCAAGCATATGCCCCATCGGGCCTTCTTCGATTTCCGCGCTGTTGAAATGCAGGCCAAGAAACACTTCGGCATCACCGGCGCGGCCATCACTGACCTTGATTTCGTTCATCGGTTGGGCGTTGTCTTTCAGGCTGGCCCACAGGCCCAAGGCGTCAAGCATACGCACCGAGGCCAGCGCCAGCGCATAAGAGCGGCCATCGAAGTTGTCGCTGCGGCGTGCGCCATCAGAGCGGGCGTCGATGACAGTGCTGCTGAGCCCGATCCGGGCAGCGGCCAGAGCTAGCGTCGGGCCGTTTAACCCACCGCCAACAATCAGAATATCGGTTGTCGTGTCCATGTCCTGTCATATGGACACCCGGTCGGGATTGTCCATGCGCCTCTGTGCCGCTACCGTCGCGCGAAACAAGACAGCGGAGAGAGCGATGGGCGAATGGCAAAAAATGACAGCGGCTGATCTGGGCCGTGGCATTGGCACCGGAGAAATCGACCCGGTCGCGCTGACGCAGGCGTTTCTTGATGCGATTGACGGCCATGAGTACGGCGACCGTATTTACGCGCGGTTGACCCCCGATCGCGCGTTGGCCGAAGCAAAAGCAGCGCAAGAGCGGGCGCGCCTGAAGCTGCGCCGCTCGCCGCTGGATGGTGTGCCGATTTCGTGGAAAGATCTGTTTGATACGGCGGGTGTGGTGACGGAAGCCGGTTCAAAACTGCTGGCAAACCGCACGCCTGAGTCAGACGCGGAAGTTTTGACCCAGGCAACGCATCAAGGGCTGGTCTGCCTTGGCAAAACCCACATGAGCGAATTGGCGTTTTCCGGTCTTGGACTGAACCCGAAAACCGCGACATCGCCCAATATTCACAACGCCGATAACGCGCCGGGTGGATCGTCCTCGGGGGCTGCGGCCTCGGTGGCCTTTGGTCTTGCCCCTGCCGCGATTGGGTCAGACACGGGTGGATCGGTTCGGGTGCCTGCGGCGTGGAACGATCTTGTCGGGCTGAAAACCACCTCTGGCGTGCTGAGCCTGAAAGGAGCGGTTCCGTTGGCGGCCCGTTTTGACACGGTTGGCCCGCTGTGCAGATCGGTTGAGGATGCAGCGCTGCTTTTTGCGGTGATGAAAGGCGAAGCCCCGGTTGATCTGACGGCGACATCGCTCAGGGGCAGACGGTTCGCCGTTCTGACGACATCGGCGTTTGACGACATCCGGGACACTCCGAAAGCCGCGTTCGAGCATGCCGTATCGCGGTTCAAGGATGCAGGTGCCGAGATTGTGGAGATCGCTATTCCAGAAGTGGCCCAGGCGATGGCGCTAACGCCGATTCTTTACGGATGTGAAACCTATGGCACGTGGAAAGACGTGATCGAGGCCAATCCGGATGTGATGTTTTCGGAAATCCTGACGCGGTTCCGCACCGGCAAGGACTTTTCCGGTGCGGATTATGTTGCGGCATGGCAAAAGCTTGATGCGTTTCGGGCAGCCTATCTTGAGGCGACGGCGTCCTTTGACGCGGTGTTGTGCGCCACAAGCCCGATCACGCCGCCCAGTGTGGATCGGTTGATGACCGATAGCGACTATTACGTCACCGAAAACTTGTTGACGCTACGGAACACGCGGATCGGCAACCTGATGGGGCTGTCTGTTTTGACGCTTCCAACCGGCATTGCGGCCTGCGGTGTGTCGTTAATGGCCAATCCATGCGCAGAGCGGCAGCTTTTGCGGCTTGGTGTGGCGGCCGAGCAGGCATTGGCCTGAAAGCCACAACTGCCTGAATCCCGCGTGCTTTTTCTGGACGCATGGGGGCTGCCGCTGTAATTTGTTTCCAAACAGGGCGTCAATGACCCTGAACCTGAGGCAGTATTGGTATGTTTCCCGAGCGGTTTTCGAACCTTCCGGCTTATGCGTTCCCGCGTCTGCGCGCCCTTTTGGACGTGCATGAACCGGGTGGCCCGGTGGTCCATATGACCATCGGAGAGCCAAAGCACGCGTTTCCGCCTTGGATCAGCGACATCCTTGCGCAAAATATGGCCGGGTTTAACAAATATCCGCCGAATGAAGGCACGCCCGAATTGCGTCAGGCCATCGCCGACTGGGTCAAGCGGCGCTATGGTGTGGCGCTGGATACAGATACGCAGATCATGCCGCTGAATGGCACGCGCGAAGGTCTTTATAATGTCGGTATGGCGCTGTGCCCGGAGCAAAAGAACGGCGCGACCCCCGCTGTTCTGATGCCGAACCCGTTTTATCAGGTCTACCTGATCTCGGCGATTTCGGTTGCCGCAGAGCCGGTTTTTGTGAACGCCACCGAAGAGACCGGGCATCTGCCGGACTTTACCGCGCTGCCCAAAGACGTGCTGAACCGGACCGCGCTGGCCTATATCTGTTCCCCCGCCAATCCCCAGGGGACTGTCGCTGATCGCGCCTATTGGGAACGGTTGATTGCGATGTCCGAAACGCATGATTTCAAAGTCATCGCCGATGAATGTTATTCCGAGATTTATCGCGACACGCCGCCTGTCGGAGCCCTGCAAGTGGCCCAGGAGATGGGCGCAGATCCCGATCGGGTGGTGATCTTTCATTCGCTGTCAAAGCGGTCAAACCTGCCGGGCCTGCGGTCGGGCTTTGTGGCCAGTGGTGCCGACAACATCAAACGCATCCAGCAGCTGCGCAACTACGCGGGCACGCCGCTGCCGCTGCCGTTGCAAAAGGTGGCCGAGGCGGTTTGGTCGGATGAGGCGCATGTCGATGAAAATCGCGCGCTTTACCAAGAAAAATACGCGCTTGCGGATCGCATTTTTGGCAACGTGCCGGGCTACCGATCCCCTCAGGCGGGGTTTTTCCTGTGGCTTCCGGTTGAAGACGGCGAAGCCGCGGCGCTGAAGCTGTGGAAAGACACAGGTGTGCGGGTGTTGCCCGGTGCATACCTGTCGCAAGACACCGACGCCGGAAACCCCGGCAAAGGCTATATCCGGGTCGCCATGGTGGCCCCAATATCAGAAACCGAACGCGGCCTGACGCAGATCAGGGACTGCCTTTACGGCGGTGAAGACCAATAAAGAGGCGATCAATGGCATACCAAGCGCGGGGGCGGGACCCTCTTTTTGACAGCAACATGCAGGCTGCGATTGAAAAACGCGGCAAAGAGCTTGCGGGCTTTGTGCTGATGGCGCTGGGCGCGATGGCGGCGATGATGATCTGGTCTTATTCGCCCGCCGACCCAAGCTGGCTGTCCGCCACTGATGCGCCGGTGCAAAACTGGCTGGGCCGCCCCGGAGCGTCGATTGCCGCGCCGCTGTTCATGATTGTTGGTTGGGCAAGCTGGGGGCTGGCGCTTGTGCTGTTGGTCTGGGGCGCGCGGTTTGCGCTGCACAAGGGCGAAGAGCGCGCGCTGACCTGTCTGATTTTTGCCCCGATCTGGGTTGCCTTGGCAGCAATCTATGCCGCAGGTGTGCCTGAAAGCACCGGCTGGACCCACAGCTTTGGCTTGGGCGGTTTGTTCGGCGATATGATGATGGGGTCTGTTCTGACAATCCTGCCCCTGGGCACAACGCTTGCCTTGAAGCTGATGATGCTTCTTTTGGGGGGTGTCGTTCTGGCTATGGGCGCGTTTGTTCTGGGCTTTACGCGCAGTGAACTGGGCCGTCTGGGGCGGTTCCTTCTGGTTGGCGTGATCATGGTGTACGCCACGCTGTTGTCGCTTCTGGGCAAGGGGGCGACCGGAGCTGTCAGTGCCGCGCGCCAGTTGCAGGCCAAAACCGCTGAACGCCGCGCCCGTCTTGCGCAGGAAGAGGCAGACGCTGCGGAATGGGCCGCAGCGCAGGCCGCGATCCCGCCAGAGCCACGCGTCACGCGGATCACTCCGCCGGTTGCCGCGCCGGTTCATGCAGAAGACAGCTTTGCCGATGCACCTGTCTCATCGCCGCAGAAAACCGGTTTTCTGGCGAAAATGCCATCTTTGATCCGGCGGGCCGACCCGGAGCCAGAGCTGATTGACCAAGAGATGCAGGGCGAATTGCCCGAAATGCTGCCCGGTGATGACCGCGTCCGCGCGAAGATTGCGGATGCCATCAAATCCCGGGTTCGTCACAGCAGCGCAGTCACATCCGCCGCGCATGCGCCGCTGACCAAAGGGCGTGGACGTGGTCCGGACCCGCTGATTGTGCAACCCGTGCCGGGATTGCCGCCAGAGCCGCCGCTGACAGCCCGCGCGCCTCATTCTGCGCCGCGGCGCGCAGAGCCGCCTGTCACAACGGCGCGACCCGCCACTTCGCCGCAGCCTGAAACGGTGCAGGACGAAAATATCTTTGAAGATATGACAGATTGGGACGACTATGCAGACGCGCCGCAAAGCGCGGCTCCGGTCGCGGCCACACCGGCACCCGTGCCGCAACCCGAAGCGCGCAAGGTGGTTCACCAACCCCAACGCAAACCGCTGCAACCGTCCAAACGGGCACAACAAGAGGCGCAGCCGCAGCTCAAGTTCGACGATCAACAAGCGGATTACGAATTGCCGCCGCTTGGGTTGCTTATGGACCCGGCCAATATTGAACGGCACCACCTGAGCGATGAAGCGTTGGAAGAGAACGCGCGCATGCTCGAAGCGGTGCTGGATGATTACGGCGTCAAAGGTGAAATCGTGTCGGTCCGCCCGGGGCCTGTTGTCACCATGTACGAACTTGAACCGGCACCCGGTCTCAAGGCCAGCCGCGTGATCGGTTTGGCCGATGATATCGCGCGCTCCATGTCGGCGCTGTCTGCGCGCGTCTCGACAGTGCCGGGGCGTAGCGTGATCGGCATCGAACTGCCCAATGAAAACCGCGAGATGGTCAGCTTTCGCGAAATCCTGTCCGCCCGCGATTATGGCGACGGCAATCAGAAACTGCCGCTTGCGCTTGGCAAGGACATTGGCGGCGATCCTGTTGTTGCGAACCTTGCCAAGATGCCCCACCTTCTGATTGCGGGGACCACCGGGTCGGGTAAATCCGTGGCCATCAACACGATGATCCTTTCGCTGCTCTACAAGCTGAGCCCACAGGATCTGCGCCTTGTGATGATTGACCCCAAGATGCTGGAACTTTCCGTCTATGACGGTATCCCGCACCTGCTGTCGCCCGTTGTGACCGACCCGAAAAAGGCCGTTGTCGCGCTGAAATGGGTCGTGGGCGAAATGGAAGACCGTTACCGCAAGATGTCCAAGATGGGCGTGCGCAACATCGACGGCTACAATGGCCGCGTCGCGGATGCCCTGAGCAAGAACGAAATGTTCGAACGCACGGTCCAGACCGGCTTTGACGATGAAACCGGCGAACCGATCTTCGAGACCGAAGAAATCCAGCCCGTCAAGATGCCCTATATCGTGGTCATCGTCGACGAAATGGCCGACCTGATGATGGTCGCCGGGAAAGAGATCGAAGCCTGCATCCAGCGCCTTGCCCAAATGGCGCGGGCGTCGGGTATTCACCTCATCATGGCCACGCAGCGGCCTTCGGTTGATGTGATCACCGGCACGATCAAGGCGAACTTTCCGACGCGGATCAGCTTTCAGGTCACGTCAAAGATCGACAGCCGCACCATCCTTGGCGAAATGGGGGCCGAACAACTGCTGGGGCAGGGCGATATGCTCTACATGGCGGGCGGGGCCAAGATCACGCGCTGTCATGGTCCGTTCGTGTCCGATGAGGAAGTCGAGGAAATCGTTAACCACCTCAAGACATTTGGCCCACCTGAATATGTCGGTGGTGTGGTCGAAGGCCCGGCAGATGAAAAGGCGGATAACATCGACGCCGTGCTTGGCCTGAACACCGGAGGCAATACAGATGGCGAAGACGCGCTTTAT
Organism: Marivita sp. S0852; assembly: GCF_046591575.1. Lineage (NCBI taxonomy): Bacteria > Pseudomonadati > Pseudomonadota > Alphaproteobacteria > Rhodobacterales > Roseobacteraceae > Marivita > Marivita sp. S0852. Next base: position 155,013 of record NZ_JBIQWA010000005.1, on the reverse strand, counting down.
GATCAAGCGGTTGGCATCGTGATCCGCGACCGCAAATGTTCGACCAGCTACATCCAGCGCAAACTGGCGATTGGCTATAACAAGGCTGCACGGCTGGTGGAACAGATGGAAGATCAGGGCGTTGTCAGCGCCGCCAACCATGTGGGCAAACGCGAAATCCTGGTGCCCGAGCAGTAAAGACCTGCCGATCCATCACAAAAACGGGCGCTGCTATCGCATAACAGCGCCCGTTTCGCCATATAAGGTCCAAGATGTTCCGAGCAGACAGGACCACGACCCATGCGTTTCCTTGCCCTTTTGGCCACTTTGGCCCTGACCGCGTTTCCTGCGGTGGCCCAGCAGATCCCACTCAACAACTTGTCTAATTACCTTAACCAACTGACCAGCGCCGAAAGCAGCTTTACCCAGATCAATGCGGATGGCACAATTTCGACCGGGACACTTTACCTGCGCCGGCCCGGTAAAGTTCGCTTTGAATACAACCCGCCCGAGCAGGCTTTGGTGATGGCCAATAACGGGGCTGTTGTGGTGTTTGATAAAAAGCTGGGGGGCGATCCGGAAACCTATCCGTTGAACAGGACACCGCTTGGCCTGATCCTTGCGCGCAATGTCGACCTGTCGCGCGCCAATATGGTCACAGCGCACGGGTTTGACGGCACGGCGACCACCGTCACGGCCCAAGATCCGGAGAATCCTCAATACGGCAGTATCGAGCTTAAATTCACCGGCAATCCGGTCGAGCTGCGCCAGTGGATCATCACCGACGATGGCGGTGCGCAGACAACCGTGGTGCTTGGCGCATTAGAGCGCAAGCAAGTGGCAAACAGGCTGTTCAACATTGAATTGGAGCGTATGGCCAACCAGTGATCACGGCAGAAAGTGCTGTCGCCCGCCGGGTGTTCGGTTGTTCAGCTTGACCGAAGCTGCCATGCGGTCAGGGTGAGCGCTGCCCAAACCGCACTTCGCAAGGTCATGGCAAAGACCGTCCGCGTTTCATAAAGACCGCCCGTTGCAACGTGAAACCCGAAGCCTGCGAATACCAGTACCGTTGCCAAAAAGATCCCAAGCGATAGGCGAAACGCCCACCAGCGGGCGGTCCACAAACCCAGCCCGGCGACCACATAGGCAAACCCGGCCAGCGTGTTGAACCACAAGACAAACGGCACAACCTGTCCCATGTCAGCGTCGCCCAATAGGGCGCGGCCGCCTGACAGGATGGTCAGTGCGCCAAAGACGATGCCGATCCCGCCCGCGATGCGCTGTTTCAAAACATGTTGGACCATCTTCAATCCTCTGACTGTCGTTCAAGAAGCGACATCTGAACGTCGAACAGACGCACGCCTTCTTTCACAGCCGAGAAGTTGCGTGCGCCCAATGCCCATCTGATAGCCACGCCCTGCACCAACGACGTCAGCAAGATTGCCACATCTTCTGCGGTGACATCGCCCCGAATGAGACCGGTTTTCTGTTGTTCGCGGATCGCTGCAACAAGCCGTGTCTGAAACTGCGCCAGCAGACCGCGAAACACTTCTCGCAATGCGGCATTGTCCACCTGTAATTCACGCGAAAACAAGATTGCGGGAATGGCAGGCGTTTCGGACAGGGCTTTCAGCTGCGCGGCGACCAGTGCTTTCAACCGTGTATCTGCAGAGGCTGCATCCGTCTCGGCGGAGTCCCAGGCGGTGGTCAGCCGCAGGGCGATGTCCTCTGCCACGGCCAGCCATAGATCGCTTTTGGTTGGAAAATGCCGGAAAATTGCCGGCTGGCTAAGCCCGACGGCACTCGCCACATCTGTCGTGCTCAGCCGGTCGGGGCCGATTTCATCCGCCAATTTCAGCATTTCACCAACAATCTGTGCCTTACGATCTTTTGCTTTCAAACGGCCTGTCATGTTACCCTCTTGTTAGTTATCAATCACTAACATATAGTGATGATGTTTACAATACCTGCGCCGAGTCGCGGACAGCCAAACGAAAGGCCAGCACCATGCAATCACCGACCCACTATTCTCGTACGCAAATTGCTTTGCACTGGATCGTGTTTGGGCTCATCGCGCTGCAATATTTGTTCAAAGATGCGATTTCATCTGCCTGGGACCAGATCAAGAACGGTGTCGAGGCCGGGTTTGATCCGCTGGTTCTGGCGCATGTCGCCGGCGGGGCGCTGGTGCTTGTGTTCGCCCTTTGGCGCTTGGGCCTGCGCGCGCGGCGGGGCGTGCCGCCCGCCATCGAAAGCAGCAAGGCGCAGGGGGTTCTGGCCAAGCTTACCCATGTCGGATTGTATGCGCTGCTGATCCTGATGCCGGTCAGCGGGTCTGTTGCGTGGTTCGGCGGCGTCGATCTGGCGGCACAGGGGCATAATGTTCTGAAAATTGCTCTGCTGGCATTGATTGGCCTGCATATCATCGGCGCGTTGTATCATCAGATCGTTCTGCGGGACGGCGTGTTGATGCGGATGCGCCGGGCGCAGGGCTGATATTCATGCGCTTTGCCCCGCTTTTAGCACTTCCGCCCATTTTGATTGGCATGGCTGCCGCCGTCTGGATGATCTCAACGGCCCCTGGACCCGCCCAGACCGAGGGCGAGAGCCAGGCGTTGCCGGTCACCGTCATGACCGTCACTGCGCAGGATATCCGACCGACCGCGACCGCTTGGGGCAACCTGCGCGCGGCTGACAAGTGGGTCGCCGTTGCAGACGTGCAGGGCGAAGTGGTCTGGCGACATCCGGATCTGGACGCGGGGCGACTGATCGCAAAAGGAACGGAAGTTCTGCGTATTGATGGCACCGATTACGAGCTGGCGCTGGCGCAGGCCCAGGCTGATCTGGCCGCGCTGGAGGCAGAGGGCGCGCAATTGTCGGCCGAGGTGGCGAACACCAAACGTATTCTGGATCTGGAACGCGAACGGTTGGTCTTGGCTGAAGGCGATTTGACACGCGCGCGCGCTTTGGCCGAGCAGGGCACGGTGCCACAAGCCCGCGCTGACGAGGCCGAGAGAGCCACATTGCTGGCGCGACGGACGGTTGCCGAACTGGAAAACACCTTGGCGCTGATCCCCCCGCGCGAGGCGCGGATCACGGCGCAGACGGCCCGCACACAAGCCGCTCTTGATCGGGCACAGCGCGCTTTGGAACATACGGTTGTAACAACGCCGTTTGACCTGCGTGTCACAGAAGTTAGCGCCGAACGGTTTCAAACCATCGCGCCGGGGCAGGTCCTGATCCGTGGCGACGGGATTGCTGCCGCCGAAGTGGTTGCGCATCTGCCGATCACGGTGTTCCGCCGTCTGGTCGGGGACTTGCCCGAAGCTGTGACGGTGGCCGACATGATGCGCGCTGTGCCTTCCACGCAGATCGATGTCATGCTGAGCCCACTATCCGATCCCGCTCAGAAATGGTCTGCCCGTGTTTCGCGGATCGAAGGTGCGCTTGATCCGCGGGCGCGCACGGTGCCTGTCGTGGTGACCGTCGATGACCCATACGCCGGTGCCGCCCCGCCCCAGCGTTTGCCTTTGGTGCCCAATATGCAGGTCGGGCTGTCCTTCTCGGGCAGGGTTCTGACCGATGCCATTGTCATCCCCGAAGCGGCGCTTCACGCCGGACGGGTTCGTCTGGCAGACAAGGGTAACCGATTGGAGCTGCGCGACGTGACACCTGTCTTCGCGCAAAACGATCTGGTCGTGCTGAACGATGGCCTGTCCGTCGGTGATCGGGTCGTGCTGGACGATGTGTCCCCCGCCATTCCGGGTATCGCTTTGGCCCCTGTTGAGGTTGCGGAATGATCCGCTGGTTTACGGGGCATCCAACTGCGGGCAACTTATTGCTTTTGCTTATATTGGCCGCAGGCGTCTTTGCCGCGCCGGGCCTGTTGCGAGAAACATTTCCCGACTTCCGGGCGGTCGAAGCAGAGATCACCGTTCCCTATCGAGGCGCATCCGCCGAAGATGTGGAAAGCGCGATTTGCGCGCCGCTTTGGGATGGGGTGCAGGGTGTCGAGGGGCTTGAAACCTTTACCTGCACGGCGCAAACCGGCCGGGCGCGGGCGGTGGCAACCATGGCACCCGCCAATGAGCCGCTGCGCTTTGTGAACGCGCTGCGCACCGAGGTGTCGGCGATCGACACGTTCCCGGATCGGGCCGATCCCGCCATCGTTCGCGAACTGCACCGCAGCGATCCGGTCACCTCTGTTGCCGTTTCCGGTGATCTGCCGCTGACCGAACTTGACCTTTATGCCGATGCCTTGTCCGACCGGTTGACGGCGCTGCCCGGTGTGGCCACGGCCACCCGCAGCGGGCTGGGCGCGCGTACCCTAAGTATTACGGCAACCCAGGATAAGCTTGAGGGCCACGGTCTGACACCGGCGGCTTTGGCGGCGGCCATTGCGGCGCAAAATATCGACTTGCCTGCGGGTATTTTAGAAGGTGCGGGAACGGATCTTACTCTGCGGTTCACGGCGGAACGGAACACGGTCACCACTCTTGCAGCGATTCCGGTGTTGTCGCTTGAAAACGGTGCCACCCTTACCCTTGGCGATGTGGCGTTGATCGAAGAGCGCTTTGAACCTGCCCATGACCGGGCGTTTGTAGACGGACATCCCACGATCCTGATTGATGTGGCCAAGGCGCTGGATGCCGATGCGTTGCGGGTGCTTGATGGGGTGGATGCGCTTGTTGCTGGCGAAACGGCGCGCTTGCCAGCCAACCTTCAGGTCGAGATCGTGCAGGATGTCACGTCGATCATCCGCGATCGGCTGCTGATGCTGGTGCAGAACGGGATCATCGGTCTGGTGCTTGTCGTTGCGGTCATGAGCCTGTTTTTCCGTCCCGGCTTTGCGATCTGGGCGGCATTGGGGTTACCTGCGGCTTTTGCCGGTGCGTTTGTCTGGATGGCGCTGACCGGATTAAGCCTGAACATGATGACGCTGGTGGCGCTGTTGATGGCAATCGGGATCGTGATGGACGATTCCATTGTCATCGCCGATTCCATCGCCGTTCATGCCGCCGATGGTCCGACTGTCGAAAATGTGGCCGCTGGTGTCGCTGCGGTTGCGCCGGGGGTCATATCGTCTTTCCTGACCACTTTGGCGGTCTTTCTGCCGTTGGCCTTTCTGGCAGGCGAATTGGGAGCAGTGCTTGAGGTGCTTCCGGTTGTGCTGTTGGCTGCATTGGCCGCATCGCTGATCGAGGCTTTCCTGGTCCTGCCGCATCACCTGAAAGCGGGTGCTAAAAAAGGGACACCGTCGCGGTTCCGTTCCGGTTTTGACAAAGGCTTTGCCGCTGTGCGTGATCGCGGGGTGGGGCGTCTGGCCGATGCGGCGATCCGGTGGAGGTGGCTGGTCGCGGGTCTGGCCATCGGGGCGCTGATCGTGACGGTTGGTGCGCTTGGCGGTGGCTTGGTCAAGCGCGAGGCGATGCCCGAGATCGACGGAGACGTTCTTGAGGCGCGGATCTTGCTGGCTGCCGGGACGCCGCTGCAGCGCACGGCGCAGTCGGTTGCCCAGGTTGAGGCGGCCCTTGACCGGGTCAATGCCGCGCTGACGCCGGATCAGCCCGAGATGCAGCCGCTTGTCATCCGCCGCATCACCCGGTTCGGGCGCAATCTGTCGGCCGGGGAAACCGGCGCGCATGTTGCGACTGTTGCGGTTGATCTGCTGGGGGCTGAAACCCGGACCAGCACGCTTGATGATATCGTTGCGCTTTGGCAGCAAGAGATCGGGCCGTTGCCCGGAGTTGCATCGCTGATCATCACCGAGCCGGGGATCGGCCCACAGGGCATCGCGGTGGAATTGCGCATGACGCATCCGAACCTGTCGACTCTTCAGGATGTGGGCCGCGCCACACTGGCCGAGCTTGAAACCTATGCCGGCGTGCGCAATGCGATCCTTGATTTGCGCCCCGGTGCCCCAGAGCTGCGCTTGCAATTGTCTGCCGGTGCCGAAGCGTTGGGGCTGACCGTCACGGATGTCGCCAGTCAAGTGCGCGCCGCTTTCCTGGGGTCGCAACTTGCCGAAGTTCGGCGCGGCGACATCGCGTGGGATCTGGATGTTCAGCTGTCTGACGAGGATCGCACCACACGCGCCGATTTGATGGCTTTTGAAATTGCCATTCCTGCCGGTGGGACTGTGCCGCTGTCCAATATTGCAACGATTGTAGACGCGCGCGGTTGGGGCAGCATCACACGGCGGAACGGATTGCGCACCTTGACGGTTTCGGCCGATGTGGACGGGCGGATCGGCAACGCCGATGCAATCACCGCGCAGATGGCGAACGGGTTTTTGCCCGACCTTGTGGCGGATACGCCCGGTCTTGGGTTTGAAATCGGTGGTCAGGCAGCCAATTCAGCCGAGACCGTTGCCTCTATTCTGCGCGGCTTTCTGATTGGATTGGTTAGCATTTACCTGGTGCTCAGCTTTCAGTTTCGAAGCTATATCGAGCCGCTGATCGTGATGATGACGATACCATTGGCGTTTCTTGGCGTGATCTGGGGGCATATGCTGATGGGCTACAATATTTCTATGCCGTCTTTGGTCGGGGCCGCATCGCTGGCCGGAATTGTGGTCAACAACGCAATTCTTCTGGTCGGGGTCATAAACACGCGCCGCGCCGAGGGATTTTCCGCACCCGATGCGGCAGGAGACGCCGTGCGTGCGCGGTTTCGGCCCATTCTGGTGTCGGTTTCAACGACAATCATGGGAATGGCCCCGCTGCTTTTGGAGACATCGACACAGGCGCAAACGCTTAAACCGTTGGTAATTGCGGTTGTCTTTGGTCTTTTGGCAGCAACCGTTCTTATTTTGATGATCCTGCCGGCCTTCTACGCCGCGCTGGATGATATCCGTCCGCGAAAGAGCTGATCGTTCCAGCCCGCACGGCGCGGGCTGAACGGCGGCGTTTTATCTGAGGCGTCGACAGGTGGCCAATTGGCCCTGATACACCACAGAGCGTGCCGCGACCTCGTCCGCGACCCGCAGTAACCAGGCTTTGCGGTTGTAACTGCCCCGCGCAAAACCGGTGCGGCCTTCGTGGTAGGCAAGATACTGATTGCGGGCGTCGTTGAGCGAAATACCTAGGCGGCGGTTCGATTCTGCCATGTACCAGCCCATAAAATCGGTCGCGTCTTTGATGTTGTTGCGTCGTGCCCGAAAACGCCGCTGGTCATCGACGTATTCCTGCCATGTGCCGTCAAGTGCCTGGCTATAGCCATAGGCGGAGCTTTGACGCCCCATTGGGATAACGCCAAGAGTATAGCGGAACGGTGTGCGTGCATCGGATTTGAATTTGCTTTCCTGGTACATCGACGCCATTTGCACATGCACCGGAACGCCCCATTTGCGCTCGGCTGCGCGGAAGGCCCGCAAATAGCCAGGGCGCTGTTGCAAGATCGAACATGCGTTGTCCAGGTTTCGGGGCGCCGTCGTCCCGCCACCGCCCCCGCAAGAGGCTGCCAGCAAAACGATCACCAGGGCGCGAAAGAGTCTGCTCATCTGCCTCTCGCTTATATGGACGAAGGCAGTTTCTCTGCCTTTCGGATTGGCCGTAGTGTACCGCAAACTTGTATGAGGGGAAATCACAATTCCGGTTGGTGGCAATTCTGTGCTTTGGTCGCGAAACGGGCCGTGTCAAAGCAAGACACAAACTGTTTCCCATTTTCTCTGTGCCCGAATTGGACAATGCGACAAAAATCAGGCAAGTATGTGGCAACGGACGGGACTCATGATCAGACAACGCGCAAAATACAATATTGGCCAAGTGGTACGGCATCGCAGACACCCCTTTCGGGGCGTGGTGTTTGACGTCGATCCAGAATTCAACAACACCGAGGAATGGTACGAAGCCATTCCGGCGGACAGTCGGCCTGCGAAAGAACAGCCATTCTATCATCTTCTCGCGGAGAACGATCAAAGTTTTTATGTGGCCTATGTGTCAGAGCAGAATTTGATCGCGGATTATTCCGGTGAACCTGTTGAACACCCGGATGTGCCCGATCTTTTCGGCGCATTCGAAGATGGCAGCTATGCGCTGCAATTCCAGTATAACTGACGTCTCTCTTAATTTGCCACGTATGCGTAACAAGTCAGGGCTCCTCCTCGGGAGCCCTTTTTCTTATGGCGTTTTCAGCAAACCCAGAAAGCTGTCCAGCGCGTCATCGGGACAAGACCAATCGCACACAATGCGCCCGGTCAGACCGCTTTGCGGATCACCATTGTCCAAATCACCGCCTGTCACATAATATCGCGCGCCGTGCCCCTGAAGATGTTGATGGAACGCGCGCGGGGCGGTGAAGAAAATCATATTGGCGGTCACATCATTCAGGATTGTCACGTCGTCGACAGCGCGCAATCCGTCATAGACCTTTTGGCATTTGGCATTGGCCTGCCGGGCCAGTCGGTGCCACAGGTCATTGCGGAGATATCCCGCCATCTGGGCCGACAGATAACGATGCTTTGAAAAAAGATGACCGCCGCGTTTCCGACGCAATTCAAAGGTATCGGCCTGCTCTGCGTCAAAAAAGACCACCGCTTCGACCCCCATCAAACCGTTTTTGGTGCCGCCAAAGACCGCGACATCAACGCCCCGTTTCCATGTCATGTCGGCAGGCGAACAGCCCAAAGCAACCACGGCATTGGCAAATCGAGCACCGTCCAGATGCACCGGCACGCCATAGGATTTGGCGACATCACACAGCGCCTGGAGGTCCGCCAGCGTGTAAACATTTCCCATTTCAGTCACTTGTGTGATCGATACCGCGCCGCGCTGGGGGCCATGAACCCCCCGATTGCCCTGGCTTTCGATGGCGCGGGTCAGGCTGTCGGGCGTCATGCGGTCGCTATCGCCCACAAGGGTCAGCTTGGCCCCGCCTGTATAGAATTCGGGCGCGTTGCATTCGTCTTCTTCGATATGCGCGACCGGCGAACAAAACACCGTGTCAAAGGGGTCAACCAGCGTCGCAAGGGCCAGCGCATTGGCCGCCGTGCCGGTCGCCGTCAGGTAAACCGACGCTGACGGAGCCTCGAACATATCGCGAATAAGGTGTTGTACCTCCTCCATCAACGGCTCTGCCCCATAGCCGAACGTGTAGCCTGTGTTGGCTTCGGTCAGGGCGTCCAATATCTCTTGTGGCACCGGGCCGCTGTTGTCAGAGGCAAAGAACATCAGGTCGGTTCCTCGATGATGTGGTCTTCCCAATCATCTTCGTGAATTTCAAATTCCGGTACGGTCCGGTCTTTCATTGATACGCCAGCATCATGCACCGATTGGGGTGTTCCAGAAATCAGCGGGTGCCAATCGTACAGCGGCTTGCCTTCCCAAAGCAGACGATATGCGCAGGTTTGCGGCATCCAATAGGCGTGATCGTCGATGTTGTTGGGTTTGAGAACGATACATTCCGGAACAAACTGGTGGCGGATGTCATATTGCGCACATCGGCAGGTGCTGTCGTCAAAGAGACGGCATGCGACACGGGTCAATTCGACATGCCCGGTGTCTTCATCCTCAAGTTTGTTCAAACAGCATTTTCCGCATCCGTCGCACAGGGCTTCCCATTCCTGCGGGGACATATCCTTGAGGGCCTTGCGTTCCCAAAAGCGTGGGGCGAGGCCAGAGCGATCAATCGGATCACTGCTCATAGGTTTAACAGAATGGTGCGCGCCGTGTCGCAATCGGCATCCATCTGGGTGATCAGAGCGTCAAGGCTGTCGAATTTCAGCTCCGGTCGCAAAAACTCGACCAGCGCAATCGAGATGGTTGCACCATATAGATCGCCGCTGAAATCAAAGATAAAAGTCTCCAGATTGGCGCGGTTTTCGCCAAACATCGGCCGCACGCCAATTGACGCCGCCCCGTGATACGACCCGGCGTGGGGTCCATCAAGCACATCAGCAATCACCGCATAGACACCGAATTTCGGCGGATGCAGGCCGTCGATTGACATATTAGCCGTCGGATAGCCAAGCTCTCGTCCGCGTTGTTCGCCGCCGATCACTGGCCCTTCGATGCGGTGCCAGTGTCCCAGCATGTCCGCCGCGACCCGTGGTTTGCCATCCGACAACGCCGTCCGGATCGCCGTCGAGGATACGGCACCGGATGAGGACGCAACCAATTCCGCCACTGTGACACCGAAGCCAAGTTTGTGACCAAACTCAACAAGATCACCGACGGTGCCGGTGCGGCCTTTGCCGAAACAAAAATCCTCTCCGACGACAACATGACGCAGACCAAGCCCTTCAGAAATGACGGCTTTCGCGAACGCCTCTGGGGTCAGTTCGGCCAGTTGCGTGTTGAAATTCAGCTCGTACAGAACTTTTACGCCCAATTTGTTCAGCCGCGTGGCGCGGGCTTCGGCATTCATCAGGCGGAATGCGGGCGCGTCAGGTGCGAAATATTCGCGTGGGTGCGGTTCGAATGTCAGGACGCCCAAGGGCGCATCAGGCATCGCCGTTTGCGCCTGCGCAATCACCGCCTGATGGCCAAGATGCACGCCGTCAAAGTTGCCTATCGCCACCGTTGCCCCTTTATCCTGGGGCGAGACGAATTGATAATCCCGGACAATTTTCATGCGCGCAGGACTAGCGGGCGCTTAGGGGCAGTGCAATCCCAAGACCGGGCCAGAGCGGTGATTTTCCCGGCTCAGAAATCGAAAGACACAGTGCCGCATCTTTGCCGTTGGAAACGTCAGTCGAATTTGCGGGACGGTGCAAGGACCTTGGCTTCGCCAATCAACACTTTTTTACCCTCGACCGAGCAATGACAATCCAAGGTCACACGCCGCTTTGCGATGTCGATGTCGATCACCTTGACCTCGGCATAGACCACATCACCGGGGCGAACCGGTGCCAGGAATTTCAGCGACTGACCCAGATAAACCGTGCCATGACCGGGCAGTTGTTCGCCGATAACCGCAGAGATCAGACCGGCGGTCAGCATACCATGGGCGATGCGACCTTCAAAAATCGTGTCCTGGGCATAGTCATCATCAAGGTGAACCGGATTGCGGTCGGTTGAGACCTGCGCAAACAGTTCGATATCCATGTCCGTCACTTCTTTGCGCAAATGACGGGACATGCCCATTTCGATGTCTTCGATGCAGATTGTTCCGCGCGGTAGGTTGTCCAACATTATCCACTCCACTCTCGGGCATCAGAGTAATATAAAGTTAGGATTCCGGCCCGTGTTGGAAACTTTATTACTTTGCAGGTGCAGAAAATCAAGTGTTGGTTTGACGCAACCGTCATTTTTTTGCCGCGCACGTTCGAAAAATCCGGTCAACGTGCTGTCACGCCGGGAAAGAATGGCACTCTGTCGGAGGAATTTGACGGTGCGCCGCCCTTCCGTTCGATGAACGACCCTGTGCACTTTGTTGTTCGGGCCGGTCGCTAAACGGGCACTGTGCCAGCCTAGCGCAAGAAACCGATGCTGAATTGTGGGGATATGCGTTCCTTGGCAAGAAAAGCGTCAAGCCGTGCTGGATCAGGTTGGGTTTGTGTCCCTGTTTCCTGTGCCGCCAGCCCACCTGTGATGAACAGCGCATCAATGTCTTCGCCCATAGCACCATCAATATCGGTATGTGGACCATCGCCAATCGCCAAAATACGCGAGCGGTCAACGTCTTTGCCCAGTTCGGCCAGGCGTCGGCGGGCCAGATCATAGATCGGGGGATGTGGCTTGCCGAAATATAGGCTTTCGCCGCCCATTTCGGTGTAAAGCAGTGCCAGCGCGCCCGCACACCATTCCCGGGTTTCACCACGATCAACAACGATATCCGGGTTGGCACATAAAAGCTTGAGGCCCTTTTGTTTGGCAAACAGAAATTGCGGGCGGTTCACGGCCGGATCTGCCAGAGGATCAAACGGGCCGCAGCAGACAATGCCTTCCGCGTCTTCAAGGGGGACGCGTTGGATGGTCACCGGATCTTTAACCAGCTCCAACTCATCGAAGAACGATTCGTCATGTGGCTGGCCCATGAACCAGACCTTTTCGCCCACGGCCCCCTGGAACATCGCGGCGCGGGCGCTGTCGCCGCTGGTGGCGATCGTGTCATATGCGTCTTTCGACACATCAAGGCGTTCCAGTTGTTTCGCGACTTCATGGCGGGATCTGGGCGCGTTGGTCAGCAGAACAACCGTTCCCCCGCCTTTGCGAAACCCTTTGAGTGCGGCCACGGCCTCGTCATAGGCCGAGACGCCATTGTGAACGCAGCCCCAAAGATCAACCAAAAGCACGTCATAACGGTTGGCGATATCGGCGAGCGAATTGATGATCTGGGTCACGGTGGCCTCCTGCTTTGTTCTTGGCATAGCGAAGCGGTGCAAAGCCGCAACCCCCATGGTGAACGACGACCGAAAATTCGCACAAGCGGGCAGGCTACAAGCCGAAGCTGTTTGCGCTATTTTTCGACACTCTGGATGACAGGCGCGTCAACGCGGGTCAGATCTTGCTCCAAGCGAACAGTCCCAGCGCAGCGAATGTCCAGATCGCGGGGATGCGATTGAGCGACGTGCGAAACGGCTCTTTGCGGGTTTTGTGGCGCAGGCGGCGTTGGGCCATTTTGGCCCCAAACCAGCCGCCGATCAACGCGTAAAACAAAAGCACTCGTTCAGGCGCGCGCCACTGTTTGGCAATGGCGCGCCGTTTGTCAAAGGCAAAGAGCAGATAGGTCAGGGCGTTGATCAGCAGGAACAGACCCAGCGCGAGTGCCACCAATTCCGGTTCCGGACTGATCTTAACCCTGTGCCCAATCAAAGCTTGAGGTTTGGAATGATCTGCTTTTTGCGGCTGACAACACCGGGCAGGACAACCGTGTCGCCGGACACAGACGCATCAAAGCTTTTCTCGGCGAGGGTTTTCACAAGGTCATTGGGGATCAGCAAGGTGGCCTCTTCGTTCAGAATGTCCACGACGAACAGCAACACCTGATCGACGCCGTCTTCGGCGGCCACATCCGCCATGGTGGCCATCAGGCTGTCTTTGCGGTCAAGCACTGTTGCCGGGCTTGTCGTTTCAAGCACGGAGACGCGGAATTTGGTTCCGTCAACCGGGTATTCCTTGCTGTCCATCCGCAGCAATTCAGCATCCGAAAAGGCCGAAACATCGGATTTTGCGGCAAACATCTTGGCCGCGAAATCGGGGATAGACACATCAAGATCCTTGGCCAATGCATAGGCGATGGCTTTGTCTTCCTGTGTTGTGGTGGGCGAACGGAATTCGAGCGTGTCGCTCAGGATACAGGACAACATCGCGCCTTTGATATTGGTGGGGGCCTGCGCCAGATCGTCGCCGATCATTTTCCACATGATGGTGGCCGTGCAGGCCAACGGTTCGATGCGGATGTCGATGGGGCCTTTTGTTTCCAGACCGCCCACCAATTTATGATGGTCAATGATTCCACGGATATCGGCGCTGTTGATCGCGTCGGGCAATTCCGCCGGGTTGTTGGTATCGACGATAACAACCGGTTGATCTGCGGCGATTTCAGAAATGATTTCAGGCTTTTCCAGCCCCCAATGGGACAGAACAAACGCCGCTTCGGTATTGGGTTCGCCCAAAAGCACGGGTTTGGCGTCTTTGCCTTTGATCTGGTTCAGATACCAGGCCCAGATGATCGGGCTGCCGGTGCTGTCGGTGTCGGGGGATTTGTGTCCAAAAACGAGGGTGGTCATGTCGATCCTCTGATCTGTCATAAGCAAAGTCGCGCGCCTTATATGGCGCGCGATCCAGGATGTCACCGGGGGGTGTTTGCGATTAATTCGCGACCTGTTCCCGCAAGATCGATGCCGTCAGCGAAATCAACAGATAGATCCCGGAGAAGACCAGAAACGTCAGTAGCGTGTTCTCGAAAGAGCGCGGATAGCTGGGGTCCTGAGAGGGCAGGGGATATACAGAGGTGGTCAGATACCGGGCCTGACTGTCTGCATCGCGCCGCGCCTGATCAAGCCGTTCAAGGGCTGCTGCAAGCATCATGTCGCGGGTGGCCAGATCGGCTTCGGCAAGTTGAATTTGCACAGCGGTTTCAGCCAGTGATCCTGCACCTTCGGATGCTGCGGTCATTTCTGTGTTGATTTCGGCTTTGAGCGCTTCAAGCCGCCGAATATCGGCTTGAACACCTTCCACCCGGCTGCGATTGGGGCGGGCGTTGTCCATCAGCGCCTGCAGCTGAAGGTTTTTGTCCTGCAGTTGGGTTTCAACGGTTTCAATCCGCGTCTGCAAGGCGGCGATCCTGGCGCGTGGATCAAGCACCGCGCTGTTTTGTTGCAGGCGCACAAGCCGTTCCTGCGCCACACGTCGCGCTTCTTCGGCGTCATCCAGACCAAGCTGAGCGTCCTTGACCGCGTTTTCGCGTTTGCGCGCCGACAGATTATCAACGCGTTCTTCGGCATAACCAATCAGCGCGGTTGAAAAATTTGTCGCAATTTGTGGGTTGGCTGCAGCCACTTCCATTCGAATGACGCCTTCGGTCGGATCATATCCGATTTGCACGTATTTTTTGTATAGCTTGTACATGTCCTCGGCTGTCGCATCTGCATCCAGCCTGCGCAGGGGGTCAAGCTCGGGTTGTGAAAAATGCGCTTTGAACCCTTCGTCGCGGTCCAGTCGCAGCATCGCGTCCTTGGAGGTCAGATAGCTTTGAACGGCAATCGCATCCTGGTTGGTGGCAAATTGAGTGCCGGAAAACAATCCGCCCATCCCGCCGCCGCCAGATTCGGCCTTGAGGATCAGGAATTCCGATTTTGACGCATACATCGGTGTTGCGACCGCAAAGAAATACCAGCCGGCAATCAGCGTGGGCAGAAAAACAAAGGCCGCCAAACGTGTGAAGAGCATGCGCAAACGCCGGTTGCGACGGCGCGCCATGTCTTTCTGGATGGCCATGATTTCCTGCGCGCGTCGCTCTGCCGGGCTACGCGGGTCGGTTGCGGGCAGGTTGTCTTTGTCCTGTTTCACCGTTTGCGGCAGCTGCGGCTGGGCCGCGAGCGGTGCAGAGCGGTCTTTGGGTTGGGCTTTGGCGGCGTCCGGCACCATGAGGTCCAGTGCATTTTCCCGCTGAAAGGGATCAATTCCCTTGAGACGCAACAGATAGACAGCTTCAAAATCCGAATTTGGCGTCAGCCCGTTTTTCTGGGCTATGCGCCGCGCCATGCGAAGTTGACGGCCGGTCAGACCTTCCTCTCGGATGGCGGCAAGTGCTTTTTCGACACCGCCATCTGCCGGGCGTTGGACGCGGGGCGTCTGCGTTTCTGCCGCAGCTTGCTGAGGGTGTCCGGCAGCGGCCACCGGCCCGGTTCCGGGGGCGGTGGTATTGCGGCGGATGCGGAACCGCTTAGCCTTGGGTTTCGTAGTCATAGAGCTGTTTCGCTTCTTCCAAGGTGTCAAACATGTGCAGCTGGCCGTCGCGCAGAACGGCTGCTCTGTTGGCGAATCGTGCCAGTGTTTCGTGTTGGTGGGATACGATGATCATCGTCGTGGTCCGCAGGCGTTCGGCCAGGATGTCACCGGCCTTTCGGTTGAATTCCACATCGGTGTAGGTCGGCATGCCCTCGTCCACGAGATAGATGTCGAATTCGAGCGCCAGCATCAAAGCGAATGTGAACCGCGCCCGCATACCAGAGGAATACGTGCCCAGCGGCTGATCAAAATATTCCCCCAGATCGCACAGCCACCGGCAATAGGCTTCGACATAATCGGGGTCTATGCCGTAGAGCCGCGCAATAAAGCGTGAATTTTCCATTGCCGTGTGCTTGGTCACGACACCGCCCATAAACCCCAGCGGAAAGGACACACGGCTGGTTTTGCGAATTGTGCCTTCATCCGGTTTTTCGAGTCCGGCCATCATCTTGACCAGTGTGGTTTTGCCTGTCCCATTGGGCGCGAGGATGCCAAGCGATTGCCCGATATCCACGCGAAACGAGGCCCGATCGAGGATCACCTTGCGGTGCGATCCCGTCCAGAATGACTTGCTGACGTTTTCGAATTCCAGCATCAAAACCTCGATTCATATCCGTACAGACATTGCACGGTATGGTTTCCGAAGTGTTTAGATGTCGACTTTGGCTGGATTGTGGCCAATCCATGCAAAATGCGGGAATTGTCTCGCGCTTCATCGGTGGGGCGGCAGGCGATTTACGATGTTGCTACAGGAATTGTTATGCAGAAGAGCAGTCGCTTTTGGACAGGACATTATGCAATGTGACATCGGTCGCAAAATATTCTTCCAACCGGGATCGAAGGTCCGGTGGAAGAAAGCTTTCCATACTCAGATGTTTGGCATTTGAAAGGTCTGTCGGTCGTTTGTCGGGCGCGTGTGTGTCGTAGATCGGCTTTTTTGCAGCCTCGCGCGACACGTTCATACGGGGCAGGTCGATGTCTTGACCGATATGGCCGCGCAGGTCGTTTGCAAGCTGCTCCAGGTTTTTGACGTCATACATATGCGTGAAGGGAATGTGTCCAAGATATTCTGCCTGTGGCCGCCAATGACCGTTCAGGCGCTCCGGACGTTCCGACAGGATATACTCGGCAAACTCTCGGAAGGTTATTCCAGTATCGAAATCTTCTGGTGTGAGGTCCTCTTTGCCAAGGACGGCTTCTAAAACCGGACCAGTTGTTGGGGCCTGTCCGGCAATCGTTCGATTCTGGACAAATTTCTCCACGTAGACGCTCACAAGACGATCAAGCGGATCACGCATGACCACAAAGCGCATCCAGGATGGGTCTGACAGCGCGCGGCGGATATCGTTGTCTGTTCGGTCTTCAAATTGAAGCCCTGTGTCGTTGGCATCCAGTTTGTGATGAATGTCTTCGCCATCCTGTAATTCGACGCCGCCCAGATTGGCCACTAATCGTTTCAGCGAAGAACATGCGTTTTTGGCTATGGGCAGGTAGATGATCTTCAAATCGTCAACCATCATAGCCTGACAGGTGGGGGGCCGCTTTAGCGGCGATGGGACATGACTGAAGTCATACGGATGTGCGGGCACAAAGCTGGGTGTCGAGGGGGGCGCAAGTTTCAAACCCAGTTTTTCGATTAGCTTAAGTGCCAAAGGTTTTCCCTCGCCATAACGCGTTGTTTCGTTGTCAGCTTTCAACCTACTGGACACCAGACTGAACCAAGGTCAAGCGACAATCAGGTCCGTAATGCGCATTGATTGGGGTCCAGGGTTTCCGAAAACGCAGGTGCCGCGCCACATTTATCATCAGAGTATACGGAACAGGCGAGGGGGCGCCGTTTTGCGGCGTTTTGAGCCGATCCCGGCGCAGTTCACATAAGGTTTAGGTGGATCGAACGCCCGCCTGGAAAAATATTCTCGCAAAACTGACAATGTTAATTCCGGCATTCCGGTTGCAATATGACCCTCAACGCGTTTTAGTCTGCAATCAAAGCGGTGCCAAACCGCGTCATATCAGGGAGTACGGTTTGCCCGACACGTCACACAATGACGCGTTCGTAGAATTTGAGCGAGTGCAAAAAAGTTATGACGGCGTACAGCTTGTCGTCAAAGATCTGAACCTCACGATGCCGAAAGGCGAGTTTCTGACGATGCTTGGCCCGTCGGGGTCGGGCAAGACAACGTGTTTGATGATGCTGGCGGGGTTTGAGACAGCCACGCACGGGGATATCCGTCTTGACGGCCAGCCGATCAACAATATTCCACCCCACAAGCGGGGCATCGGGATGGTGTTTCAGAATTACGCCTTGTTTCCCCATATGACCATTGCCGAGAATCTGAGCTTTCCTCTGGAAGTGCGCAAGATTGGCAAATCTGATCGCGAAGCGAAGGTAAAGCGCGCGCTTGATATGGTGGAAATGGGGGCGTTCGGCGGGCGCCGTCCTGCGCAGCTGTCTGGCGGACAACAACAGCGGATCGCGCTGGCGCGGGCGCTGGTGTTCGAGCCGGAGCTGGTTTTGATGGATGAACCGCTCGGCGCGTTGGACAAACAACTGCGTGAAAAAATGCAGTTCGAAATCACACATCTTGCCCATCGTCTGGGCATCACGGTTGTCTACGTGACCCATGACCAGACCGAGGCGTTGACAATGTCGGACCGTGTTGCCGTGTTCGATGACGGACGGATTCAGCAGCTTGCACCGCCGGATCAGCTTTATGAGAAGCCACAAAACAGTTTCGTTGCGCAATTCATCGGTGAAAACAACACGATGGAAGGCGTGATCCGTGAAATTCAGGGCAACCAATGTCTGGTGCAACTGGATGATGGAGAGCTGATTGACGCGGTGCCTGTGAATGTCAGCGGTGTCGGTGATCGGACGCGTGTGTCAATCAGGCCAGAGCGCGTGGAATTCAACAAGGATCGCTTGCAGGACGGGGCGCATACGCTCAAGGCCGAAGTGCTGGAATTCATTTATATGGGTGACATTTTCCGCACGCGGCTCAAGGTTGCGGGCAATGATGAATTTGTCATTAAAACCCGGAATGCACCTGACCAGGTGCGGCTTGAACCCGGCGCGCAGATTGAAATCGGGTGGTTGCCCGAGGACTGTCATGCGCTGGACGCACCCAACTGAATGAGATGCCGCATGGGATTGCTCCCATGTGACATTGCAGGCGTTGGTTGGGCGGCCCGACAACCTCTGCCACATGTCAAGAAACGGGTCGAAATGGGAGAATATCAATGAAAATGTCACACACACTTCTGGCGACCAGCGCACTCACCGTTGCCGCCGTAGGTGCCTCTGCGCAGGATATGGCCGACAGCATGACACTGGTCAGCTGGGGCGGTGCCTATCAGGACAGCCAGCAAAAAGCCTATGTCGAACCCTATCTGGAAATGAATTCCGATGTCAGCGCCAGCTGGGATGAAAGCTCGAACGAGGCCGTGGCCAAGCTGCGCGCGATGAATGAAGCCGGCAATATCACCTGGGATCTGGTGGATGTCGTTGCCGCTGACGCGATTCGGCTTTGTGACGAAGGTCTGGCAATGGAAGTCGATCACGATGAATTGCTGGCTGCCGCGCCCGACGGGACCAGTGCCAGCGACGATTTCGGTGATCTGATCGTGTCAGACTGCTTTATCCCGCAGATCGTGTATTCGACCACATTCGGCTACCGCACGGACATGGTTCCCGAAGGCGCGGATGCCCCGGATGAAATCTGTGATGTGTTCGATCTTGAAACATACCCCGGCAAACGCGCCCTGGAAAAACGCCCAATCAACAATATGGAATGGGCGCTGCTGTGTGACGGGGTCGCAAAAGATGACGTCTATGACGTGTTGGAAACTGACGAAGGTCAGGACCGTGCGCTTGCCAAGCTGGACACGATCAAGGACGAGGTGATCTGGTGGTCGGCTGGTGCGGACACGCCACAGCTTTTGGCGGATGGCGAAATCTTTATGGGCTCCACTTATAATGGCCGCCTGTTCAGCGTGATCGAAGAGCAGGACCAGCCCGTTGCGATGATGTGGGACGCGCAGGTGTTCGACCTTGATGGGTGGATTATTCCCGAAGGTCTGTCTGAGGACCGTCTTGCGCGGGTAAAGGACTTCCTTGTGTTCGCGACCGACACTCAGCGTCTTGCGGACCAGTCAAAGTACATCTCTTACGGTCCTGCGCGTGCATCGTCTGCACCGCTGGTCAGCACGCATGCCGATCTGGGTATCGAAATGGCGCAGCACATGCCGACCGATCCCGCAAACGCGGCGAACACGTTCCTCTATAACTACGAATTCTGGGCAGATTATCGCGACGACATCGACGCGAAGTTCCAGGCGTGGTTGGCACGTTGATCTGATGCAGCGGATGGGCGGTTTGCCCACCTGCACAAGATCGAGGAGGGCAGGGATGCCCTCCTCGTCACAAAGGAATTTTACATGCCCAAAGGCTATATCATCGGCCATATCACCGTGAATGCTCCCGAGGCGTACAAGGAATATATCGAACGCGATACGCCGATTCTGGAAGCCTATGGCGCACGGTTCATCGTGCGTGGCGGACAATCACAGACACCCGAGGGCAGTAGCCAGGACCGGCATGTCGTCATTGAATTCGATGACTACGAGACAGCCAAGCGCGCGTATTCCGACCCCGCTTATCAAGAGGTCGCCGAGATCCGCCGTCGCACCGCTACCAGCACAATTATACTAGTCGAGGGCACCTGAGCCATGACGGACGCAGCAACTGAACCGGACAAGATCACGGGGCCGACGCCCGACAACGCCTTGCGCGCTGCAGACAAGGCCGATAGCGGCCCGGTTTTGGCCGCCGACGGAACACCGTTGAAACGATCGCTTGCCAGGGCATTGCGCGCCCAGAAGCTGCGTGCGCTGATGCTGATTGCACCGCTATTGATCTTTGTTCTGGTGACATTCGTGGCTCCGATCATCGACATGCTGTTCCGGTCGGTGGAAAATCAGATCGTGTCAGACACGATGCCACGCACCGTGGAGGCATTGGCCGATTACGATGCGTCCCAGGATGAACTGCCCGGCGATGCGGTGTTCGAGGCCGCCTATTACGACGTATTTTATGCGGCAGAACGCAAGCTGCACACGCGGCTTGGGTCGCGGTTGAATTATGAAAGCACCGGGTCGTCGTCCTTGTTCCGCAAATCGGGGCGCGGCATTGATGACATTGGCGAAGTGTATCTGGATCAATTCGAGGATCTGGACCCGAATTGGGATGAAGCACGGCCCTGGGCCGAGTTGATGGGTGATCCGGACTGGATCACCGCGCAGGATGCGTGGGACGGAACCGGGGCGATGCCGGCTTTCGAATTGCGCTCTGACATTGTGGAAATCTTGCCACGCACATCCGAATCCTTTGAAATTTTTGCAAGGTTCATGCAGACAGAAGAGGGCGATAGCCCGCTTGAAGAAGAGCCTTGGACCGTTGTCCACACCGCGCTGTATCAGGATCTGTCAGAGGGTGATGTCTCCGGCTATACCGGCCCGCGGGCGGATATGCTGCGCGCGGCGGATGCACTGGTGGCGTCTGAGGGCTTCGAGACGATCACATTCCAGGCCGGGTTCGAAGAGATCGACGAAGACTGGTTACAGCCCGAGATCTGGCAAACGATCAAAACCTACAGCCCGGCATATACCAGCGGCTATTTCCTGAACTCCATCGACATGCAAAAGACGGCTGATGGTCCGGCTCTGCGCGAAGAGGACGAGCGCATCTATGGGTTGTTGTTCCAACGCACGATGGTGATGAGCCTTATCATCACATTCAGCTGCATCCTTTTGGGCTATCCCATTGCGTATCTGCTGTCGAACTTGCCGATGCGCACGGCGAACCTGTTGATGATCCTGGTTCTGCTGCCATTCTGGACCTCGTTGCTGGTACGAACCTCTGCCTGGAAGGTGATGTTGCAACAGCAAGGTGTAATTAACGATGTTCTTGTCTGGCTTGGTATGGTGGCGGATGACGGGCGATTAACGATGATCAACAACCAGTTTGGCACGATTGTCGCGATGACCCACATCCTGCTGCCGTTTATGATCCTGCCGATGTATTCCGTGATGTCGACCATCCCGCCATCTTACGTGCGCGCGGCGAAATCGCTTGGCGCGACCAACTGGACGACCTTCTGGCGGGTCTATTTCCCGCAATCGGTGCCGGGCATCGGGGCGGGGTCGATCCTCGTGTTTATCCTGTCAATCGGCTATTACATCACGCCCGAGATCGTGGGCGGCACATCTGGTATCTTTATTTCGAACCGGATCGCCTATCATATTTCCAGTTCGCTGAACTGGGGTCTGGCAGCCGCATTGGGCACAATTCTGCTGGTGGTCGTTTTGGCGCTGTATTGGGCCTATGACCGGATCGTCGGCATCGACAACGTAAAACTGGGGGGCTGAGGCCATGTCGACAGCCATTCTGACACCGATCGAGAAAAAGCCCATCGCGTTCACCACCGGCACTCTTGCCGCTGCGGGCGCGATTGCGGGTTTGTTTATTGGCACGGCGCAAGGGTCTGGTGTGCTGGGCATCGTTGTGGGAGGCCTGCTGATGGCGGGGCTTGCCTTTGTCGCGATGGAGGTGCTGGGCGAAGCGCAGGAAAGGCCAGTGCGCTGGGCTATGATCGGCTTGGGGGCGGTTGCGGGCTTTTTGCTGGGTGCCACTCCGGGGCTTGTGCTGGGCGCACTGTTCGGCTGGTTTTTTGGCTGGTTCATTTACTGGATCGGCATGGGCCGCTACCGCGCGCATCTGGTGCCGTACCTGACCGGGGGGCAGGTGCTGTGGCATTACAGTTTCCGGGTGATCTGCGGCGCGATTTTCTTTTTCCTGATCACGCCGATTGTCGTGGTCATGCCGCTGTCGTTCAATGCAGAGAATTTCTTTACCTTCACGCCGGGCATGTTGCGCTTTGATCCCGAGGCCTATTCGCTCAAGCATTATCGCGATTTCCTGACCAACCCGGAATGGACCAGCGCGGTCAAAAATTCGCTGATCATCGCGCCCGTTGCGACGTTAATTTCCGTGTCGCTGGGCACTTTGGCGGCGATTGGACTGTCGCAATCCCATGTGCCGGGAAAGCGCGCGATCATGGCGATCCTGATTTCGCCGATGATTGTCCCGTTGATCATCTCGGCGACGGGCATGTATTTCTTCTACTCCAAGATCGGCATTGTCGGCACATATTGGGGTGTTGTTCTGGCGCATGCGGTGTTGGGAATTCCGTTTGTCATCATCACCGTCACCGCCACGCTGGTGGGCTTTGACAGATCGCTGACGCGCGCTGCGGCGAATATGGGGGCCAACCCGGTCACGACCTTTTTCAAGGTGCAGATGCCGTTGATCCTGCCGGGTGTGATTTCAGGCGGATTGTTTGCGTTTATCACATCGTTTGACGAAGTCGTTGTGGTCTTGTTCATTGGCTCTGCGGAATTGCAAACGCTGCCCTGGCAAATGTTCACCGGCCTGCGCGAGCAGATTTCACCCACCATTCTGGCAGCGGCCACCATTCTTGTGGGGATTTCGATCTGCCTGCTGGCCACGGTCGAGATGCTGCGTCGCCGGTCGGAAAAACTACGTGGCATGTCGCCGGGCTAACCGGCGTGGACCACATCAATCACACGACCGTCGCGGTGTTCGCTTACTGCGACGGTTTTCTTTTGCGACGGCTCTCGCACTGTGTCGGTGCGCTGCGGAAAGAGCGTTGCCGCTGGGACCACCGGCACGCCAGCCTGCCCAAGTGCCTTGTCCAGCCTGCGCCACCTGTCTGATTGGATCGTCGCGCCGGCCTCTGTTACGACAATGTCGATGTAAGATCCCGGCGTGGTGCGGTGCACCACGTGAGGCACGAGTTTCGGACCGCCGCGGGCGTGGGTCTGGGTGGTCACAATTGTCAATCTTGCACCCTGGGCCACATCGCTGTGCCCACCGGACCCACCGATGATGCGCCCATCGCTGGTGGTGGTCACGTTGATGTTGAAATCCTGGTCGATTTCGGCAGCCCCCAGCACCACACATCCCAGATGATGTGCCACCGCATCGGGGCGTGCCGGATGGGCATAATCAGACGCCGATATCCCGATATGATGACGGTCGGTCGCGTAAGAGCGGACAGCAGACAGGTCAAAGGCCTGGACATCGCGGAGCTCTTGGAACAGCCCCGCGCGTTGCATTTCGACCAGAGGGGCGGTGATGCCGCCGCAGGCGAAACGCCCCCGCATTTTCGCCTCATGCATCATCGGAGCCAATGCCTTGGCCGTGGCCAGCGATATTGCGCCCGCGCCGGTTTGGAAGCTGAACTCGGGGTCTTGCCGAAAGGCTTCGGTGATCACGCGGGCGGTCATATCGGCGATCTTCTGACCCGCAGCTGTGGGTGGTTTGGCTGTGGTGCCTGATGCGATCTGCGCGGGGTCGCCCAAAGTCTTAATGCGGGTGATCTGATCAATGCGTGAGGCCGGGATACAGATGCGGGGCAGGTGTGTGTCGGGGCCGTCTGTTACAGCAATCACATGGCGCGCATGGGCTGCATCAACCATGGCATAGCCCAACGGCCCACAGGCCGCGCGCCCGGTTGCGCCGGTGATGTTGCCCGCGCCATCCACCGCCGGGGCAGCAATCACAGCGAGGTCAATATCCAGGCGGCCATCCTCGATCGCGGCGGCGCGTCCGCCATGGGTTTGAAGCACGGCCGGATATGCCAGATGGCCTGCCCGCACAGCATCGGCCACCGGCCCTGACAGATAGCTTGTCGTCATCCGGGTGATGATCCCCCGTTCGATCAACGCCACCAAAGGCGCATGGCAGGGAAAGATCGAAGAGGCTGCGATGGTCAGATCCCGCACCCCCATCTGGGCGCACAAAAGAAGCGTTTGCACCATAAGCGCGTCGCCATTGCGCAAATGATGGTGGAACGACAAAACAGCCCCGTCGCGCAGATCAGCGCGTTCCAGAGCCATGCGCAAACTCGGGGCACGTCTGGGCTGAACCGGCGCACGCACAGGCCGGCGGACTTTCGGTGTGACGGGTGTGTTTGTCCACGGAACAACCGGGCCATAGCCTTCGATGAAAGCCGGAAGGCCCGGTGTGGCGGACATCAGAGCCGCACGAGGTTTTCGTAGCTCTCGGCGATGTCGCGGGTCAACGCGCCGACCTCAAAGGTGTAATCGCCAATCTGGCCAACGGGCGTCACCTCCGCGGCGGTGCCGGTGAGCCAGCATTGCTCAAAACCTTCAAGCTCCTCGGGCATGATGTGGCGCTCATGCACGGGGATGCCGCGTTCCTTGAGCATGCCAATCACGGTTTGGCGCGTGATGCCGTTGAGAAAGCAATCCGGGTCCGGCGTATGCACTTCGCCATCTTTCACAAAAAAGATGTTTGCACCAGTCGCCTCGGCAACATAGCCGCGATAATCAAACATCATGGCATCCGAACAGCCATTCGCTTCGGCGGCGTGTTTGGACATGGTGCAGATCATGTAAAGGCCCGCTGCCTTGGCGTGGCTGGGAATGGTCTCGGGCGACGGGCGTTTCCACTTGGAAATATCCAGCTTGGCCCCCTTCATCTTGGCATCGCCGTAATAGGCACCCCATTCCCAGGTTGCGATTGCCATGCGCACCGGATTTTTGGCAGAGGCGACCCCCATGTCTTCGCCCACCCCTCGCCACGCGACCGCGCGCACATAAGCGTCGGACAAGCCATTCGCCTTGAGCACCGCAGCCTTGGCGGCCTCGATTTCATCCACCGTATAGGGGATGTCAAAGTCGATCATATTGGCCGATCGCTTTAACCGTTCAGAATGCTCGCGCGATTTGAAGATTTTACCGTTATACGCGCGTTCGCCCTCAAAGACAGAACTGGCGTAATGCATGGCATGGGTCAGGATATGGACATTTGCATCGCGCCAGTCGATCATCTGGCCGTCCATCCAGATTGTTCCGTCGCGGTCATCGTAGCTTCCGGCCATGTCATCTCTCCCCTACCCGGATTTTCAATAATTGCGCAATATAGGTCCGATCCGGACATAAAGTTGCGCCAAAACTGAGATTCGCTACCATTTGGTCCTTGGAATGTCAACAAGACTGACGTATTTTCAAATCATTGCGTAAAGACAGATCGGACGGATCGCGTATGACAGAAAGGCCTCTTCCGGCAGGTGGACAGGGATTGTTGTATCTGACGGATGACCAACTGCGCCAGGGTATTGAGGCGATGTTCTTTGCCTATCGCGGCTTTACCGCTGATCCCGATCGCATTCTCGAAGGTTTGTCATATGGGCGGGCGCATCATCGTGCGCTGCATTTCATTCATTGTGCGCCCATGACAACGGTCAACAATCTGTTGGCCATTCTGGGGGTCACCAAACAATCGCTGAACCGTGTGTTGCGGACCTTGATTGAAGATGGTCTTGTCGAAAGTCATGTGGGACGCAGCGACAAGCGCGAGCGGCATTTGACGTTGACGGAGGCCGGGGCCGCGTTGGAGCGACAGCTGTCGGATGCGCAACGGGTGCGGATGCGGGATGCGTATCGCAAGGCCGGACCAGAGGCGGTGGCAGGTTTCAAAACGGTATTGGAAGCGATGATGGATGAAGACATGCGCCAGGCGTATTTGGCTTTGAGAGAAGGGCGTTGACCTGATGGACCCTGACGCGCACCTACTGATTGTCGATGATGACGAACGTATCCGGGGACTTTTGCAAAAATTCCTGATCCGCCACGGATTTCTTGTCAGCGCCGCCCGGGATGCCGCGCATGCACGGCGAATTTTGGCGGGTCTTGATTTTGATCTCATCGTTCTGGATGTGATGATGCCGGGCGAAGACGGGATCAGCCTGACCAAAGGCATTCGCGAAACCTCTGCCACGCCCATTCTACTGCTCACAGCCCGCGCCGAAACCGAGGACCGGATTGCCGGGCTTGAGGCGGGGGCGGATGATTATCTGGCCAAACCGTTCGAACCCAAAGAGCTGCTGTTGCGGATCAATGCAATTCTGCGGCGGATGCCAGATCAGATTGCCGATGATGGGGCCCCAAAGTTCCTTACCCTTGGTCCGATCCGCTATGACACCGAACGCGCCGAGATGTGGCGCGGAGAGGATCTGGTGCGTCTGACATCGACCGAAATTCAGCTGATGAAAGTGTTTGCCGCCAAACCCGGAGAGCCGCTTAGCCGGACGCAGCTGGTTGAAGAATTGGGTCGCGACCGGGGCCAGAGCCAGGAACGGGCGGTCGATGTGCAGATCACCCGCCTGCGCCGCAAGCTTGAGGATAACCCTAAACAGCCGCGCTATTTGCAGACAGTGCGCGGTGCCGGGTATATGCTGGCACCTGATTGATCCTGTTGGATTTGCATATTTTGGAAAAGAAGAACTGGGAGGGATGCGCATGACCACAGCGCTGATCACACATGCAGAATGTCTGGAGCACGTCACTCCGGACGGTCACCCCGAACGCGTGGCGCGGTTGGAGCATGTATTGCACAGCCTTCAGGGTTTGGATCTAAAGCGGGTA
The DNA here is from genome assembly GCF_046591575.1 of Marivita sp. S0852. Lineage (NCBI taxonomy): Bacteria > Pseudomonadati > Pseudomonadota > Alphaproteobacteria > Rhodobacterales > Roseobacteraceae > Marivita > Marivita sp. S0852. Next base: position 128,107 of record NZ_JBIQWA010000005.1, on the reverse strand, counting down.
GCGGCACCAGAGGTGGATGAGGCGCATTTGCGATATGTCCATCCGCAATCGCATATCGACGCGATGCGGGCGGCTATTCCGAAAGAGGGCATGCATCAGATTGATGCGGATACCTGGGCGTCGCCGGGCACCTGGCAGGCTGTTTCGCGGGCCGCCGGTGCTGGGGTGAAAGCCGTTGATATGGTGTTGGGCGGCGATGTCGGGAATGCGTTCTGCGCGACCCGGCCGCCGGGGCATCATGCCGAAAAGACAACCGCGATGGGGTTTTGCCTGTTTGGCAATGCGGCCATTGCAGCCAAACATGCGTTAGAGGCGCATGGTTTATCGCGTGTCGCGGTGGTGGATTTTGATGTCCATCACGGCAACGGAACCCAGGATCTGCTTTGGGAAGAAGCGCGGGCGCTGCTGATCACCAGCCAGCAGATGCCGCTTTGGCCCGGATCAGGAGACCCGTCAGAGCGCGGGGCGCATGACACGATTTTGAACCTGCCATTGCCGCCGCGATCGGGTGGCGCAGAGATGCGGGCATTGTATGAGGCCAAGGCGTTTCCACGGCTGCGCGATTTCAAACCTGAATTGATCATCCTTTCTGCAGGGTTTGACGCGCATCAGGATGATCCCCTGGCGGAATTGCTATGGACGACCGAGGATTTCCGCTGGTTGACCAAACAGCTGTGCGGTTTGGCAGCAGAGCTTTGTGGCGGGCGCATCGTCTCGACTTTGGAGGGGGGCTATGATTTGACCGCCCTTGCAGACAGCGCGCGCGCGCATGTGGAAGAATTGATGGAGGCCGCGTCATGAGCGAGACACCTGTAGACGACCTGAGCTTTGAAGCGGCGATGGCCGAGCTTGAGAAAGTGGTGGGGCAATTGGAGCGGGGTGATGTGGCGCTGGAGGAATCCATCGCGCTTTATGAACGCGGAGCGGCACTGAAAAAGCGCTGCGAGACCAAATTGAACGAGGCGCAGGAAAAGGTGGCTGCGATCACTCTGGATGCGGATGGTCAACCGACCGGAACAACACCTGTCGACCCCCAATAAACCCGGTGTTTGCCAAAGTTCTAAAAGCCGATGCTGCCCGTATTGAGGCGCATCTGACCGCTGTGCTGGCGCGTGATCCCGATTTGCCGGTCGTGCAAGGCATGCGGTATGCCGTTGCGGGGGGCAAACGGCTGCGCGGATTTCTTGTCATGGAAAGCGCACGGTTGTTCGGGATCGGACCGGAGCAGTCGGTTTGGGCGGCTTCGGCGATCGAGGCGATTCACGCCTATTCGCTGGTCCATGACGATCTGCCCTGCATGGATGATGATGACCTGCGGCGCGGGCTTCCAACGGTTCACCGGAAATGGGATGACGGCACCGCAGTTCTGGTTGGCGATGCCTTGCAGACGCTGGGGTTTGAACTGGTGCTTGATCCATCCAGTCATGCCGACCCGGCCGTCCGGGCGGGTTTGGCCCATAGCCTTGCACAAGCGTCGGGTCGGTCGGGAATGGTGCTGGGACAGGCCCTCGATATCGCGGCAGAACATGCGGACACGCCGTTGACGCTGGATCAGATCACGGCGCTACAGGCGGGCAAGACCGGCGCGCTGATTGTCTGGTCGGCGCAGGCGGGCGCGCGGTTGGCGCAAGAGGATCTGACGCCGCTGACCGATTATGCAACCGCCCTTGGGCTTGCTTTCCAAATCGCCGATGACATCCTGGACGTCGAAGGTGATGAAACTACCGTTGGTAAAGCCGTGGGCAAGGACGCAGATCGTGGAAAGGCCACGTTTGTGTCGCTGCTGGGTCTGGAGGGTGCCAAGACGCGCGCGAAAGATCTGGTTTCGGTTGCCTGTGATGCCTTGTCGCCCTTTGGGGCGCGGGCGCAGACCTTGAATGAGGCCGCGCAATTCGTTATTTCGCGCGACACCTAACGCGACCCGGAGGCGCGGTTTCATGTCCCCTATTTCAGGCACACCGCTGCTGGATACTGTGTCATCCCCTGCTGATCTCAAGCGGTTTTCCGACGCTCAATTGGTGCAATTGGCCGACGAGCTGCGCCGCGATACGATTGCGGCCGTGTCGAAAACCGGTGGCCATCTGGGCGCGGGCCTGGGGGTGGTTGAACTGACCGTTGCCCTGCATGCGATCTTTGAGGCACCGCGCGACAAGATCATCTGGGACGTGTCACATCAGTGTTATCCGCATAAAATCCTGACCGGGCGTCGCGAGCAGATGGGCACATTGCGGCAAGAGGCCGGGTTGTCCGGTTTTACCAAACGGTCGGAATCTCCGTATGATCCATTTGGGGCGGCGCATTCCTCAACCTCGATCTCGGCTGCGCTTGGCTTTGCCGTGGCGCGCGATCTGGGTGGGGATTGTGACACCGGGCATGGCGATGCGATTGCGGTGATCGGGGATGGCGCGATGAGCGCGGGCATGGCCTATGAGGCGATGAACAATGCCGGGCATCTCAAAAAGCGGCTGATTGTCATTCTGAATGATAACGAGATGAGCATTGCCCCCCCGACCGGAGCGCTGTCGTCTTACCTGACGCAGCTATACGCGGGTGCGCCGTATCAGGATCTCAAGGATGCGGCCAAGGGCGCGGTCAGCTTTCTTCCGGAGCCGTTTCGCGAAGGTGCCAAGCGGGCCAAGGATATGCTCAAGGGTCTGGCCATCGGCGGGACATTGTTCGAAGCGCTTGGTTTTTCCTATGTGGGGCCTGTTGATGGACATGATCTTCATCAGCTTCTGCCATTGCTGAGAACGGTCAAAGATCGTGCGGACGGGCCGATCCTGATTCATGCGATTACGAAAAAGGGCAAGGGCTATGCTCCGGCCGAGGATGCAGCGGATCGGGGCCATGCGCGGGCCCGGTTCGATGTCGTCACCGGAGAACAGTCCAAAGCGCCGTCAAACGCGCCCAGCTATACCAAAGTGTTTGCGCAGGCGCTGATTGCAGAGGCGGCAGACGATCAAAGGATCTGCGCTGTGACGGCGGCCATGCCAGATGGCACCGGGTTGGATCTTTTTGCCGAACGCTATCCGTCGCGGACATTTGACGTGGGAATTGCTGAACAGCACGGCGTGACCTTTTGTGCCGGGTTGGCGGCGGGTGGGCTCAAGCCGTTTTGCACAATGTATTCGACCTTTCTTCAGCGGGGCTATGATCAGGTTGTGCATGACGTTGCCATTCAACGCTTGCCGGTGCGCTTTGCCATTGATCGCGCGGGGCTGGTTGGCGCGGATGGCGCGACCCATGCGGGCAGTTACGATATCGGTTATCTGGCGAATTTGCCCGGATTTGTGGTTATGGCAGCCGCCGACGAAGCCGAGCTGAAGCACATGGTGGCGACGGCGGTTGCCCATGATGATGGCCCGATTGCCTTTCGCTATCCGCGGGGCGAAGGGCAGGGCGTCGAGATGCCCGAACGTGGCGACGTGTTGGAGATCGGCAAAGGCCGGATGATCCAAGAGGGCAAGGACGTCGCGATTCTGTCTTTTGGAACGCGGCTGGGCGAAGTGAAGGTCGCAAGCGAGGCGCTGTCGGCCAAGGGGATCACGCCGACGATTGCGGATGCGCGGTTTGCCAAACCGCTGGATCGCGAACTGATCCTGAACCTTGCGGCGACCCATGATGCGCTGATCACAATCGAGGAAGGCGCGGTTGGCGGTTTCGGCAGTCACGTGGCGCAGCTTTTGGCAGAGGAAGCGGTGTTCGATCACGGTTTGAAATTCCGGTCCATGGTGTTGCCCGACATCTTTATTGATCAGGCCAGCCCTGCTGCGATGTATGACGTCGCCCGGTTGAATGCCGAACATATCGAAGCCAAGGTTCTTGAGGTTATGGGCGAGGCGTCGGTTGGAAAACGCGCCTGACGGGTGAACCTGCGGTTGTGTGACCGGACCCTGACCTGAACGGATTGCGGCACGCTCTCGTGGCTATCTATGCGTTGGGCTAGATGAATCCGGTCACCAATCGTATCACAAAGAGAAGCGTTCCGGCGATCACGGCGTATCCTGCGATCAGAACAAAACCGTCCCGCACCATCAGAGCAAACGCCACCAGCGCCACACCGCCGGCGCTGACCGAGGTGAACATGGGCAATATCTCAAGAAACGGCCAGGTTGTCGCGACAGCCATCACCGACAGAAGGGCCACCCGATCCAGCGGCGGAGCGGTCAGCAGGGACAATCTGTTTCGGCTGTGCCTGTCCAGCCACGCGGCAGGGCGTCTGAGATAGCTGACGGCACGGGTTCTCTGGCGCGCGCTGAAGGTGCGATGGGCCAAAAACGCCGGAAGCCAGATGTGCCGCCTGCCAAAAAACGCTTGCGTGGCAATGGTCAGAATAAGCAACCCACCTAGCGTTGGCATAAGCGGAATTGCAGAAAGCGGGGATACCAGAATAAGCGAGGGCACAAGCAAAACGGCCCCGAAAGAGCGCGGACCTACGCGATCGAGCATTTCCTGAAAGTTAAGCCTGGCGTCCTGCACCGGGGGTGCCTGGCCCAACCCTGTCGCGGCGTCCTGCGGATCAAGCACGTCCAGAAGATCAGTCAGTGATCTTGGCGCGTGCGGATCGTCTGTCACTTTTCTGACCCTTCTGCCGCCAGAACCGCAGCAAGCCCGGCGCGGTAATCGGGATATTTCAGGTTAACCCCCAATTCGGTTTTCACCCGGTCATTTCGCACCCGTTTGCTTTCCGCATAAAAACTGCGCGCCATCGGGGTCATATCCGCCTCTTCAAAGGGGATCTCGGGCGGTGGCGTCACGCCCAGCAGAACAGCGGCGTGTTCGATGACATCCTGCGGCGGGGCCGGGTCATCGTCGCACAGGTTATACGCCCTGCCGGGGGCCGGGGCGTTGATCGAGGCCTCCAAAATCTGCGCAATGTCTTCGGCATGGATGCGGCTGAACACCTGGTCTTTTTTGATGATCCGTCGCGCCGTTCCCTTGCGGACCTTTGAAAACGGTCCACGCCCCGGTCCGTAAATCCCGGCAAGACGAAAGATATGCAGGGGCAGGTCCGGGATGTCTGCCCACAAGGCCTCTGCGGTGACCCTGCGTCTGCCCCGTTCCGTCGAAGGCGTCAGAGGAGAGGTTTCATCGACCCACCCACCTTGGGCATCGCCGTAGACACCGGTGGTCGACAGATACCCGACCCAGTCATAATGCGCTGCGTGCTTTCGGATGTCGGGCCCCAGCAACGCCAGTGTCGGGTCTCCGGTTTCGGTAGGGCCAGCGGACACAAGCATGTGGCTGGCGTTTTCAAGCCAGGGTAGAATGGCATCGCGGTTCCACAAAAGCGGGGTAATGCCCTGCGCGCGCAACGCGCCAAAGCGATCGGGGTCGCGTGTGGTGCCCGCAATGCGCCAGCCTTGCGGAACCAGCCGTTCAGCCAGATAGCGGGCACTATAGCCATGGCCCAGTGAAATCAGTGTTTTTTCCATGGCTTAACAGTTGGGGTCGGCCGTCAAAAATGCAAGCAGGCTTCTGTGCTCAGGCGGCGTAATCTGACCCTTCTGCATCCAGAATGGCTTTCAATTCGGCCAGATGTCGAAGGTCCTGTTCGGGATAGGTTTCAAGTTCCCGCGCGGTTTTTTCCGCGATGTCATCGGACAACACATTCAGCGGCATTCCGGTTTGCAATGCGCGGATATAGGTTTCTGCCGCGCGTTCGAAATAATAGAGCCGGTTGAACGTATCGGCGACACTGTCGCCAATCACCATAACCCCGTGATTGCCCATGATCATGACTTTTTGTTTGGGATCGGTCAGCAATTGTGCGCAGCGTTCGCCTTCTTCTTCAAACGCCAGGCCCCCATATTGCGTGTCGACCACGTAGCGGTTGAAAAAGGTCGCACAATTCTGGTCGATCGGGGGCAGTTTCGGATCCTGCAAACAAGCCAGAACAGTGGCGTGGATCGAGTGAACATGCATTGCACAGCGCGCATGGGCGCAATGCCGGTGCAATCCGCCATGCAACCCCCAGGCCGTGGGGTCCGGCGCGTTGGGGCCATTCAATGTCTCGGGGTCGTTTGCATCGACAATGATCAGATCGCTTGCCTTGATCCGGGCGAAATGCATCTGGTTGGGGTTCATCAGGAACCGCGTGCCGTCCTCGTTGATGGACAGGCTGAAATGGTTGGCCACGGCTTCGTGCATGTTCAGCCGTGCCACCCAGCGAAACGCTGCAGCCAAATCCACGCGTTCTTGCCAGTGATCCATATTTGGTGCCAATTGCGTGACGGTCATTGATGAGCTCCTGACTAAAAAGGGCGCGCGTTATAGCGGGCGAGACGGAATCCATGCGTAGCCATCGTCGCAAAGCAGATAGCATTCGCGCAGGCCATGCGGTTTGTTGGTTGGTGGCTGTAGAACGGTAAAGCCCGCGGCGTCGGCCAGATCATGGGCGCTGTCCGGATCGGTGTCGTATAGCCGAATTTCAATTCCAGCCCCGCGTGGCGGGTTTTCAGGCACCAGACCCAGCAACGGGTTTTCGGCATAGGTCGCATCCGCATGAAGTTGAAACACATCCTTGCCGTAGGACATGATGGCGAAATCATCCGTGACGCGATGCGCCGTCATTCCAAAAACCCGGACCAATTGTGCCGAGAGGCCGCGGACATCTCGGGTGAGGATATTAAGGCCGATCCCCGTCAGGCTGGCGCCAAACGCCTCTGGCGAAACTGTTTCATAGTCCATACGCGGTGTCGTGCCTTTCGCTGATCCGGGCAGCTTGATCCTGCGCCGTGGACCTGTCAACCTGACTGTCAGGCAGGCAAAAATGAAAAAGGGCATCGTATGCAGGACCGTTCGATCAATTTGGATGTCGTCAGTCCGGATACATCCGCCCCCGAGCGGTTCGATAACCCGAAAGCCGCTGTTGATCGGCTCTGTGCGCTTTATACGATGGCGACGGATTTTCTGTGCAAGACGTTCCAGACTGCGATGCAACAAGGCCATCCGGGTGTCCGGTATCGCGCGTTTTATCCTGAAATTCGGATCACAACGACAAGCTTTGCCAAGGTCGACAGCCGTCTGAGTTTCGGCCATGTGTCGCATCCGGGCACGCATGCCGCCACGATCACCCGCCCGGATTTGTTTCGCGCCTATCTGGAACAACAGATAAGTCTGTTGATCGAAAACCACGGTGTTCCGGTTGAAATTCGCGTGTCCGAAACGCCGATGCCGGTGCATTTCGCCGTCGCCACCGAACCAGAGATCCTGGTGCCGCAGGAAGGTGCGGCCGATTTCATCCTGAGGGACGTGTTTGACGTTCCCAACCTTGCGACCACAAATGACGATATCGTCAACGGTGTTGCCCAACCCGGACCAGACGGGGCAGAGCCGCTGGCGCTTTTCACAGCCCAACGTGTGGATTATTCGCTGGCGCGGCTGTCGCATTACACCGCGACCGATGCCGAGCATTTTCAGAACCATGTGTTGTTCACCAACTATCAGTTCTACGTGGCCGAGTTCGAAGCCTATGCCCGTGCGCAGCTGGCTGATCCGGACAGCGGCTATGTCAGTTTTGTCAGCACCGGCAATGTCGAGATCACCGATCCCGACGCGCCGATCCCTGCGGCCGATAAAATGCCGCAGATGCCGACATATCATCTGACGCGCAAAAACGGGGCGGGCATTACGTTGGTGAATATTGGCGTCGGGCCGTCAAATGCCAAAACCGCGACCGACCATATTGCCGTGCTTCGCCCACACGCCTGGATCATGGTGGGTCATTGCGCCGGATTGCGGAATTCGCAAAGCCTGGGCGATTTTGTTCTGGCTCACGCCTATCTGCGCGAGGATGGCGTGCTGGATGATGACCTGCCGGTTTGGGTGCCGATCCCGGCGCTGGCGGAAATCCAGATTGCCCTTGAACGTGCTGTCGCCGCCGAGACACAGCTGGACGGGTACGACCAGAAACGTGTGATGCGCACAGGCACGGTGGCCAGTGTCGACAACCGAAACTGGGAATTGCGGGATCAGCATGGCCCGGTGCAGCGTCTTAGCCAAAGCCGCGCCATTGCGCTGGATATGGAAAGCGCGACAATTGCGGCGAACGGATTTCGCTTTCGTGTTCCCTATGGCACGCTTTTATGTGTCAGCGACAAGCCATTGCATGGCGAGTTGAAACTTCCTGGCATGGCGTCGGATTTCTACAAAACACAGGTGGCCCGGCACCTGATGATCGGCATTCACGCCATGGAACAGCTGCGTGAGATGCCGCTTGAACGCATCCATAGCCGCAAATTGCGCAGCTTTGAGGAGACGGCGTTTCTCTGACCGATTCTCGGAAATCTGCGATGACGCAGCTGCATTTCGCCCTGTTGGCTCGCGAAACCTGTGGAAAAGTGCCGAAAGACGCGAAAATCCCTTGTTATTAGGCCACCAGCCGTTGTGTTCTTCCGCAATATACGGTTAGTTTTCCGCCATGTGGCCCAAGATCGGGCAGTGAAGGAGACCACGAAATGGCAAAACCAATGACAAAGACCCAGCTTGTGGCCGCTCTGGCCGAAGAGATGGGTAGCGACAAGAAGACCGCAAGCGCCGCGTTGGACGCAGTGACCGGTATCATCACCAAGGAAGTGTCCGGCGGTGGCGCAGTGACGCTTCCGGGCGTCGGCAAGATTTATTGCCGCGAACGCCCAGAGCGTATGGTGCGCAACCCGGCCACCGGTGAGCAGTTCAAGAAAGACGCGGACAAGGTGGTCAAGATGACCATTGCGAAGGCTCTGAAAGACAGCGTCAACGGGTAACCCAGCACATCACGCGACCAAAAACGACAGTAAAGCCGCCCCGACAAGGGCGGTTTTTTTATGTGTCGACGTTTTTCAGGGGAAGGTTTTCATCCAGATCATCCTTGGCGACACCATTGGTGTTCCAAAGGGCAACACCCGTTGAAATCACCGAGCGCCCGATCATATGCGCGCCAATCGGCGCGGTCAGCAGCAGAAACAAAATGACCGCGATGGCCCGAATGATGATCTCGGAGGTGCCGAAATAGACAGCGCAAGAGACCATGATCAGCCCGCAGGCCAATGTTCCGATTTTGGTCGAGGCGTGCATCCGGATCAAAACATCCGGCATCCGCAGCAGGCCAAGCGCGCCGATCACCGCGAAACCGCTTCCTGACAGGATCAGCAGACCTGTAATTGTCTCGGTCATTGCGGACCTCCTTCTTTTGCGCGGGCTGTGTTGCGCTCGGCAAAGCGCGCCAAGGCGACCGTCGCAAGAAAGCCGACCAACGCAAGCACGAGGGCTACGTCAATAAAAGCAGACGTTTCGTACCGGATCGCCGCAAGCCCACAGAAGGCCACGATGGATACGGTCATCATATCCAAAGCCACGACACGATCTTGCAGGCTGGGCCCTTTGACCAATCGGACAAAGGCAATCACAACCGACAACACGATCAGCATGAACCCAAGTTCAAGCGAGATTTCCAGAAACGATCCCATTATACGTCCTCCACTGCATCAATGACCCAACGCTCCATCCCGTCCTTGAGGCTGCGCCGGAGCGCGTCGTGGTCGTCGGCGAACATGGCATGCACCAACAGGGTTTTGCGATCTTCGCTGACATCAAGGCTCAGAGTGCCGGGCGTCAGAGAGATCAGGTTTGTCACCAGCAGAATACCGGCATCGGTTTTGACGTCGAGCGGCACTTCGATCAGGGCTGGACGGGACCGGTGCCTTGGGGTCAGCACATCCATCGCGACCGCGAAGCTTGAGACAAACAGCTCGTAATGAAACATCACAATCAGCTTGATCCAGGCCGTGACGCGCCGGAAATAGGTGCTGGTGCCAATCAAGGGCTGGATCAACCAAAGCGCGCCGTAGCCGATGACAAAGCCCGTGAGCACACCCGTCAACGACACCGTGCCGGTAAAGGCAACCCAGGCAAGCGCAAGGATCAGGTTCAGGCCAAAGGCGTTCATGGCTGCTCTCCCAGAACTGCGGTGATATAGGCGGTCGGGTCCAGCAATTGCGCCGCGGATGCTTCGGCAAACTGCACAAATGCCTCGGGCATCGTGCCAATGATCACCGTCAGAACAGCCAATCCAGCGATAGGGATCAGAAAGGCGGCCCGATCCCGCGACGACAGCGAAGACAATTTCGGCTCAATACCATCGGGATGGGGTTCCCAGAACGCCTGCGCCCAGATCTTGGTCATGGAATAGATCGTCAGCAGCCCGACGGCCAACGCGACAAAGGCGATAAACCATGCCTGAATATCGAGCGCCGCTTTCACCAGCAGGAACTTGGCCCAAAACCCCGACAAGGGCGGAAATCCGGCCAGCGAAAAAGCGGGCACAACAAAAAACAGCGCCAGAAGAGGGGCTGATTTGTAAAGCCCACCAATGCGGCCAAGCTCTGTTGCGCCTGCAATCCGCTGCGCAACACCCGCGATCAGGAACAGGTTCGCTTTTACCACGATATGGTGAACAAGATAAAACACAGCCCCGACAAGAGCGAGCGGCGTGAACAGTGCAAGACCAAGGATCATATAGCCAATCTGGCTGACGATGTGAAACGACAGGATCTTGCGCATATCGCTTTGCGCCGCAGCCCCCAGAACACCGACAACCATGGTAAACCCGGCGACCCAAAGCAGGATCGTATGGGTAAACGCGGTGTCATGATCAAAGACCAGCGTGAACATGCGGATCAGGGCATAGACTCCAACTTTGGTCAGCAATCCGGCAAAGACAGCCGACACCGAAAAAGCCGGAGTGTGGTAAGATGCGGGAAGCCAGAAAAAGAGCGGAAACACCGCAGCTTTGACGCCGAAGGCAATCATAAACAGCACCGCAACAATGGTCAGCAAGCGCTGGTCTGCATCATCCACAGCTGTCGCCAAATCGGCCATGTTAAGCGTACCGGTCATACCGTAAATCAAGCCGATGCCGGTCAGGAACATGATCGTCGAGATCAGGTTCAGCGCCACATATTTCACGCCACCGTCGATCTGTTCGGGCCGCCCGCCAAGGACGAGAAGGCCAAAGGACGCGATCAGCATCACCTCGAACCAAACATAAAGGTTGAAAAGGTCACCGGTGACAAAGGCACCGACAACACCCGCGATGAGCATGTTGAACAAAGCGTGGTAGCCAAGACGCTCCATCTTTTCGTCGACATCGGCCAACGCATAGATCGACACGGCAACCGCCACGATGGCGGTGATCAGGACCATGACCGCCGACAAAAGGTCCGCCACCAGCGTGATCCCGAACGGGGCGGCCCATCCGCCCATCTGGCCTGCGATCACGCCGTCTTGCAGAACGGTTGACATCAAGACAAGCGACGCCAGCAAAAGCAGGCCAGACCCGAAGATCGAGATCCAGCGCCCGGCTGATTTTTCGCGGGTGAGGAATGTTGCGACTGCGGTCAGAAACGGAATCGCGATAGGAAGTGCGAGAAGCCAGCTCACTTACGTGCCTCGTCTGGTTCGGCAAGACGCATGTCGTCCGGCGTGAGGGAATTCAACGATGTCCACGCCCGGAAGACGAGGACAATCGCAAAGGCAAACAGACCAAAGCCGATGACGATTGCCGTCAGGACCAAAGCCTGAGGCAAGGCGTTGGCGACAAATCCAATCGGCGCATTTGACCCTTCGGGGATCAACGGGGGTGCCCCGTCGGTCAGGCGGCCTGCCACAAAAATAGTCAGGTTGGCCGCATTGGAAATCAGAACCAGCCCAAAGATAAAACGCAGCAGGTGATTGGACAGCATCAGATACACAGACGACGCCACCAAAACCCCGATGGTTATGGCAAAAAGAACCTCCATCAGATTTCCTCCTCCATGGCGAAGACGAGGGTGAGGACGGACCCGAAGACCACGAGGTAGACACCAATGTCGAAGACCAGAACCGACGACAGCGGCAGGCCCTTGTCATCGTTGGTGGCCCCGATGAACAGCCATTGCCCGGTGAACAGCGCGTCACCGAACACGGCGGCAAACAATCCGGCGGCAAGGGCAATGCCCAGCCCCCAAACCGCGATGGTTTGCGGCAGCACGCGCAGCGCCTTTCGCGCCTCGCCGACGCTGCAGCCGATGGCATATAGAACAAAGCCCGTGGCCCCTGTCAGCCCACCGATGAACCCGCCGCCGGGTTCGTTATGTCCGCGCAGCATCATGTAGACGGAAAACACAAGTAGCAGACCGGCAAGATAGGATGTCCCGGCCCGCAGGATCACGGAGTTCATGTTTCATCTCCTTTGCGGGTGGTGCGCAAAAGGGCGTAAGCTGACAGCGCAGCAATCACGACCACGGCGATCTCTCCAAATGTGTCAAGCGCCCGGAAATCCACGAGGATGACGTTCACGATGTTGCGCCCATAGGCTTCAGGCCAGCTTGTCGCTTCGAAATACTCGGTCAGGCGCAGATCCAAAGGTGTCGAAACAACCGCAATCAGGATCAGGCTGACTGCCGCGCCAACCGCACCCGACAAAAGCGCGTGGCTTAGGCGGAATTTGATTTTGGGCAGAGATGGCAAACGCAGCATGACCACGGCAACCAGAACAACGATCAGCGTTTCAACCAACAGTTGGGTGATCGCCACGTCAGGTGCGCTGAACACGATAAAGACCAGCGCGATACCAATCCCGACAACACCTAATGCCGCAATCGCCGCGATGCGAGAGTTGGTGAACAATGTCAGCATGGCACCTGCGGCAATCAGCAGCGCAATGGACGTATGTTTCCATTCCACATCCGACAGATCGACAGCGATACTTGGCAGGCCGGTATAACCAAACGTTAACAGGATGCCTGCCGCGATGGTCAGGAACGTGGCGTAGATATAGCTGGACAGTTTCCCATTCTGAACAAGCCGGGTCTGCCATGCGGCAAAGCTTTTCAGTCCGGCCAGGAATTGATCCCATCCCCGATCGAGGTTTGGAATGGCGTTGAACACCCGTATAAGAGCCGAACGGATCTGGACATGAACGGCATAGATGACCAGGCCCAGCACAAATGTCGCGATGCTGAGAACAAGCGGGATGTTCACTCCGGCCCAAAGCGTCAGCTCTTTCGCCTCTTCAATCTCTCCGGTCAGGGACAGGACCATCGGGTTGATGAGCGCTGTCTGAAGAAGATCAGGGTAGATGCCGAAAAGCGCCCCAAAGCTTGCCAGGATCACCGGACCAGCCAGCATTTGCCAAGGGGCCTCTTTGGGGGATTGACCGGCGGGAACGCTGCCGCGCCAGAACGGTCGGAACGCCACAACACCCGCCACCGCCAGCATCAGCGCATTCGCTAAAAGTACGGCCCCCGCGACCAGAATAGGCTCTGATGCCACCGCAATGGCCCCGGCATATTTCAGCTCTTTGCCGATAAACCCAAGGAATGGCGGAAACCCGGCCATCGACATGGCGGCAATCGCCGCCGCAATCGTGGTGATCGGCATCACCCGAGACAACCCGCCCAGTTGATCGGTTTCGCGCGTGCCAGTGGCCTTGTCGATGCAACCGACGATCAGGAAAAGCGATGCTTTATAAAGCGAGTGCACAATCAGAAACGTCGCAAACGCCGTCATCGCGTAGCCGGATTCCTGACCCAGAAACAAGGTCAACGTTCCCAGCGCCATGAGGGTCGTGTACGCCAGGGCTTGTTTCAGGTCCGTTTGCCGAAGCGACAGGAAGCTTGCAAAAACTGCGGTGATGGCTCCGAAGATGGTCAGTGTCCACAGCCAGACATCCGTTCCGGACATTGCCGGATGCATCCGGGCCATGACATACACGCCCGCTTTGACCATCGTGGCAGAGTGCAGGAACGCGCTGACCGGGGTAGGGGCGGCCATCGCATTGGGAAGCCAGAAATGGAACGGCACCTGCGCCGATTTGGTGAATGTGCCCGCCAACAGCAGGATCAGGATCGGAAGGTAAAGGGCATGCGCCTTGAGCGCGTCCTTCATGGTGATGATCTCTGAAATGCTGGACGTGCCGGTGATTGCGGCCAACATGATCAGCCCCGCCAAAAACGCCAGCCCTCCGGCCCCGGTGACAAACAGGGCTTGCAACGCGTTGCGGCGGCTTTTTTCGCCCTCATGCGAAAACCCGATCAGCATGTAGGATGTAAAGGTGGTCAGCTCCCAGAACACAAAAAGCAGGATCAGGTCATCGGCCAGCACTAGACCCAGCATCGACACCATGAACGCGGTCAGAAACAACGCGAAGCGGGCGTATTGCGGGTGCCCTGCCAGATAGGTGTTCGAGTAAAGCAACACCAATGTGCCAATTCCCGAGATCAGCAGGGAAAATGTCAGGCTTAGCCCGTCGACCAGGAAGGCAAATTCGATGCCAAGCGACGGAATCCACGGTATCGCGTAGCGAATGACCTCGGGCACGGCGATGGTTGGCACCAAGGATACAAAATAAACGAAAAGCGCGGCAGAAAAGAGGATTGGAACAATCCCGACCCATCCGTTGCCGCGCGCGGTCGATGTTATACCATCTGGCATCAGTTGCTGCGTCCTTCTTCGCCGGAATCCACGGGTGAGACAAAACCGTCGGCTTTGACCGTCAGTACGGAACATGTCACATGATTGAGGATTGTTTCTGCGGTGTTACCGATAAAAAGCCCGGCCACGCCGGTGCGTGCCAATGTGCCCATGACAATTGTGTCGATGCCCTCGGCAGAGACGTGTTCGGTCAGGGCGTCCGCGGCAATACCCTTGATGTGCAGAACGCGCATGATGTCGTCGAATTCGGAAAAATCCGCGATCAGTTCGCGAAGCCGCTCTTTGCTGTCTTGATGTTCCTGATCCACAAGGCGATTGATGTCTGCTGCCGGGATATTGGCCAAGCCGTGGCGCAAGGTGGCTTCTTCCTGTAATCGCCAGACATTCACAACGTCGAGCTTGGCACCGTCATTGCGGGCCAGCGATGTCGCAAGTTTCAGAATGGTCCGGTTTAGTGTGTCGCGTGTCTGGTCCTGCGGGGCCGGATCAATGGCGGCCATGATCCGTTGTGACCTGGGCTCTGACCCAGCGTTCAGCACCCAAACAGGGCAGGGGCATTTGCGCAACAGGTGCATGTCGGCACCGGGGAAAAACGGCCGTCCGGCAGCGCGGTGTGCGCCTTTGATCACCAGATCGTGGCGGCCCCGGCTGACCTGACGAATGATCTCGATGAACGGTGTGCCAATCAGGACGTTTGTCTTTACATCGATACCCTGCGCACGCAGAGCCTTTGCACGGTTCTCAAGCTTGCCGCGATGGACAGACACGACAGCCTCTCCGATCTCTTCGTTTCCCAACCCCGGAATTGTGGTGAACAGCTTGGACAGGTTGCTCGCGCCGCCGCTGTCGATGGTGTCAACCAATGTGACAGAAGCCTCGTTCGAGCGTGCCAGCCACCGCACCCGGTCCAGCGCAAGCTCATACGGACTTTGTTCGTCGCACACGAACAAGATATTTTTGAACCGCCGCATACTGCCTGCTCCTTCACCCAAATGTCGACATAGGCTGCAGCGGGTCATTGACCAAATCGAAAATGTAAGTAGTTTTGATAGAGTTTAACTATCAGAAGCGCGATTATGCCAACGATTCAACAGCTCAGATATCTGGTGGCCGTCGCAGATCATCTGCATTTCCGGCGCGCTGCCGAAACGTGCAATGTAACGCAACCGACGCTCAGCGCGCAGATCAAGGATCTTGAGGTGCGGCTTGGAACAACGTTGGTCGAAAGAAGCCGGTCCAAAGTGATGATGACATCCACCGGCAAAGAAATTTCCGAACGCGGTCGCAGGATTTTACGCGAAGTCGCTGAAATCCACGGAATCGCAAAATCGCAACAAAGCGTGTTGTCGTCGGTGATCCGGATCGGGGTTGTGCAATCGGTGGGTTCGTATTTCCTGCCGCTTGTCATTCCCGATCTGCACGCCCAATATCCCAAACTTGGTCTTTATGTCCGCGAGGGATTGCCGGATGTGCTTTTGTCCGGGCTGGAGGACGGGTCGCTGGACCTTTTGTTCTTTCCCTTGCCTCTCAACCGAATTGAACTTGAGGCACAATCCCTGTTTCGTGAGCCAATTCAAGTGGTTGTGCCTGTCGATCACAGATTGGCGAACGAGCCGGAAATTGATCCTGCGATGCTCAAGGGAGAAACCATATTGTCGCTCGAACCGGGGCATAAGCTCTATGAACTGGTGCGAAAAATCTCTGACGATTATGGGGTCGAACTGTCTCACGATTATGAAGGCACCAGCCTTGACACCCTGCGCCAGATGGTGGCGACGGGCATGGGTGTGTCCCTGATGCCAGCGCTTTACGTCAAATCCGAAGTGACCCATCAGGATCTGGTCGTGGCACGCCCGTTTCGCGGCACTCCGCCGTCGCGGACCATCGGGATGATCTGGCGCAAAGGCACATCGCGCGAAGATGAGTTTCGCCTGCTGGCCGAAATTATATGCGCGACCCTCAGCGACCGCGCCCCGGAAATCACCGTTCTGGGGAATGTGTCCCGGCGATAATACGTGCCCCCTAAAATCGGGCCGGGCTGTTTTCGGGCAAGCGCTTTGCGCCTATTCAGAATCGATAATAACGGCCCTGTTGATCTGCTGGAGCAAACGCGCCTGAACACATGACGCAACACGCCCGGCCAAGCTCTGGCACGGCGTTCCATTCATTTCACGAAAAAGGGAATTGGTGGAGCCTAGGGGGATCGAACCCCTGACCTCTTGCATGCCATGCAAGCGCTCTCCCAGCTGAGCTAAGGCCCCGTTCTGCGCGTTGGATTACGCAAAGCCGGGGGCGGGATCAAGCATGATTCCGCCCCTCGGCAAGAAATTAATCGTCGTCTTCTGCGGCAACGTCCGCAATTTCGTCCAGCGAGACGTTATCATCCTCGTCGTCGTCGAGCACGTCGTCATCTTCGAGTTCGACATCGACATCATCTTCAAGAACATCCGCCTCTTCCGTTTCGTCGGTTTTGGCCTTGCTCTGACGGTCGGCGGCGTCTGCCGCGATCATGCGGGTTTTGCCGGTGTCAACCTCGACCACCTCACCGGTGTAGGGGCTGATGATCGGGTCGCGGTTCAGGTCATAAAAACGCTTGCCGGTTGTCGGGCAAAGACGTTTGACGCCCCATTCTTCTTTGGGCATGGGAGATCCCCTTTAATTGCGTGGTCATATCGACAATCTGCGCCAACTGCCATAACACCGAAGCAGTGTCAAAGGCTTTGCGACTTGGATTTGATAGAGCGGGATATGGGCGTCAGAACTCTACCGGACAACCCCGGAATTCCGCTTAAGCTGCGTAAAAATCCGCGGGCCCGTCGGATGACCCTGCGGATTTCCCGCGTTGACGGGTCGGTGACATTGACGATTCCGCGTGGAGTCAGCGAACGCGAAGCAATGGCGTTTGCCGCTGAAAAGCAGGATTGGGTGCTGGGTCATCTTTCGCAACAGGCGGAACACATTCTGGTCGGCCCGGGGCAGTCGCTCACAGTGTCAGATGTGCCGCTTCAGCTGATCCAGGGCACATCCAGGCGGCTTAGGGTCGTGGGGCAGGTCATTGAAGTGCCAGACCCATTGGACACAGGCCGCAGGCATCTTCTTGCCTGGCTCAAGGAACAGGCGCGCGCCGAGCTGGTTCGCGCATCAGACCTCTATTCACAGAAGCTGGGCAAGCCTTACACGCGGCTGACCTTGCGGGACACGCGGTCGCGGTGGGGGTCGTGTTCCTCTGCCGGTGCATTGATGTACTCTTGGCGTCTGGTTCTCGCGCCGCGCTTTGTTCTGGAATATGTGGCGGCCCACGAGGTGGCGCATCTGGCCGAAATGAACCACTCGCCCGCGTTCTGGCATGTGGTCGAGCAGCTGTACGGCCCACATCAAGAAGCGCGCGTCTGGCTGCGGCATGAAGGCCCACACCTTCACAGATACAGGTTTGAGGCTTGACGGCTTTGGGTCGTGTGATCACGGTTCGGCACCATGAGCGTTGTTCACCGTCCGACCGAACCCAAATTGTCCGCGCATGATCGTGTGTATCGCGGCCTGCGCAACCGGATCATGTTTGGCAAAATGTCACCGGGCGAACATCTGACGCTGCGCGGGATCGGCAAGGAATTCGAGGTGTCCATGACGCCTGCGCGCGAAGCGGTTCAGCGTTTGGTGGCAGAAGGGGCCTTGTCGATGTCGGCGTCCGGGCGTGTGTCCACGCCAGAGCTGTCGAATGATCGCATCGAAGAGCTGGCCGCGTTGCGGGCACTGATCGAAGTAGAATTGGCCAGCCGGGCGCTGCCAAGGGCGCATCTGGCGTTGATTGATCGACTTCAGGCGATCAACGGAACAATCGCCGATGCGGTATCGAATCGGGATGCGGTTGGATACATCCGCACCAACCTTGATTTTCACCGAACATTGTATCTGCGCGCACAGGCACCGGCCATGCTTGCCATGGCCGAGACAGTCTGGCTGCAGCTGGGGCCGACAATGCGGGCCTTGTATGGCCGATTGCGCCGCACCGAGGCACCGCAATTTCACCGGCTGATCATCTCTGCCCTCAAGGCCGGGGATGAACCCGGCCTTCGTTTGGCTGTGCGATCCGATGTCACACAGGGATTGCGTTTGTTGACCGGTTAGGCCCTGTGCCGGGCCCTGATCCGCCCTTAATGCGCCATCAGAACCGGCACTTCGGATGTTTCCAGCATGTTTCGTGTGGCACCGCCCAAAATGGCCTCGCGGAAACGCGAATGACCGTAGGCCCCCATCACAACAAGATCCGCATTCATATCGGTCACATGACGTCGCATCACATCCGACACGCGCGGCATGGTCTTTGACAGGACATCAATTTCCACTTTGACCCCAT
Source organism: Marivita sp. S0852 (assembly GCF_046591575.1). Lineage (NCBI taxonomy): Bacteria > Pseudomonadati > Pseudomonadota > Alphaproteobacteria > Rhodobacterales > Roseobacteraceae > Marivita > Marivita sp. S0852. Next base: position 109,299 of record NZ_JBIQWA010000005.1, on the reverse strand, counting down.
GACGCGCCAGATACTGCGACAGCTGGCCACCGGGATCAGAGCGGTTGGGTCCGTGTTTTGGAGGGTCGATCACAACAATATGGGCGGTCTGGGCCGATTTGAGGAAGGGCAGCGCACTGCGGATCGCGCGAAGAGCCTCGGCGCTTTCGTTCCAGCCAATCGCAACGCGCTCGGGGATTTTCAGGGCTTTGCCATTCGCCGGAAGCACCACAATCGGAGACTGGCCCTCAAACAATGCGCCCTCGACCACGGGCTCAAGCTCGACGCCACGGTCTTCGCCATAGGGTTGCGGGGCAATTGCAAGATCGGCAAACCGGGCATGAGACGCGACAAAGCGCGCAATATCCGCCAACTGGCACACCGCATCGGTCACCCGAAACAGCAGGCCCGTTCCTTCAAGCTGCTCTTTAGCGATTTTTGTCAGCTCCAATGCCTCGTCGCGGGCCTGGTTCAGCGTTTCCTGAAGCACCGCTGCATTCATTCCGGCATAGTAATAGCCAGTTTGTGTGCGATCCACGCCAAGACACACAACATCTAGATGTGCTTCCAAAGCGCCCGCCATGTCAGCGGCTTGGGCGATGGTGTCCTGAAGATGTGATTTGTCCGTGACAATTGCGAGAATTGTTTTGAAAGACATGGTTGTTCCCTCGTCTGAAATAGTCCTCACGGCAAAGCTTCTGCCTTTCTTGGCGTGTCCGCTTTGATACCGGTCAACAAACTGCGCAAAATCTATTGATGCAGATCAAGGATAGCTTTGGCCAGATTCCCCATTAAGGCCCCAGTCTAACAACCGCCTGCGCGGCACTCGAATCGCGCGGGTCAGACGAAGGGACGAAAAATGTTGAACTATATCAAGCTGATCGCGCTCGGTTTGATCACGCTTTTTGCGATGATCGCCGCCAGTTATGCGCGCGATTTGGCCTATCAGGTTCATGCCATTCTTATCATGGCGGTATCTGCTGGGCTGTTTCTTTGGACGCTGCGCAACACGGATGAACCCGTGCCTGCTGCCGTTCTGGAAACAAGTTACATGGACGGTGTTGTCCGCTATGGCGTTGTGGCAACGGCATTTTGGGGTGTGGTTGGGTTCCTTGTCGGAACCTTTATTGCGTTTCAACTCGCGTTTCCGGCGCTCAATTTTGAATGGGCACAGGGCTATGCCAACTTTGGTCGCTTGCGTCCGCTGCACACATCTGCGGTGATTTTTGCATTCGGCGGCAACGCGTTGATCGCGACATCGTTTTACGTGGTTCAACGGACAAGTGCGGCGCGGCTATGGGGCGGGAACCTGGGGTGGTTCGTGTTCTGGGGCTACAACCTGTTTATTGTGCTGGCGGCCACCGGTTATCTGCTCGGGGCGACCCAGTCCAAGGAATATGCTGAACCCGAATGGTATATCGACCTTTGGCTGACGATTGTCTGGGTGGCCTATCTGTTCGTCTTCCTTGGCACGATCATCAAGCGCAAAGAGCCGCATATCTATGTGGCCAACTGGTTCTTCTTGTCCTTCATCGTCACCGTGGCGATGCTGCATATCTTCAACAACCTCAGCATTCCTGTCTCGATCTTCGGGTCTAAATCTGTGCAGGTCTTTGCAGGTGTTCAGGATGCGATGGTGCAGTGGTGGTATGGCCACAACGCAGTTGGCTTCTTCCTGACCGCCGGTTTCCTGGGCATGATGTACTACTTCATTCCCAAGCAGGCCGAACGCCCTGTCTTTAGCTACAAGCTGTCGATCATTCACTTCTGGGCGCTGATCTTCCTGTATATCTGGGCCGGTCCACACCACTTGCACTACACCGCGCTGCCCGATTGGGCGTCGACGCTGGGTATGGTGTTCTCGATCGTGCTGTGGATGCCGTCCTGGGGTGGGATGATCAACGGCCTGATGACGCTGTCTGGTGCTTGGGACAAGCTGCGCACCGACCCGGTGATCCGGATGATGGTGATCTCGCTTGGCTTTTACGGCATGTCGACCTTTGAGGGCCCGATGATGTCGATCCGCGCGGTGAACTCGCTGTCGCATTACACTGACTGGACCATCGGTCACGTGCATTCCGGCGCGCTTGGCTGGAACGGCATGATCACCTTTGGGGCGCTGTACTTCCTGGTGCCGAAGCTGTGGAACCGCGAGCGGCTCTATAGCCTGAGCATGGTCAGCTGGCATTTCTGGCTCGCCACCATCGGCATCATTCTCTACGCGGCCTCGATGTGGGTGACCGGGATCATGGAAGGCCTGATGTGGCGTGAAGTTGACGCAAACGGTTTCCTTGTGAACAGCTTTGCCGACACCGTAAGCGCCAAATTCCCGATGTATGTTGTGCGGGCCTTGGGGGGCGTCATGTACCTCACCGGTGCTCTCATCATGTGCTACAACCTGTGGATGACTGTAAAGCGCAGCCCGGCCAAAGACGCCGTGACCAGCTCTACAGCCGTCGCGGCCGAATAAGGAGGCTTGGACAATGGGTATTCTTGACAAGCATAAGGTCATTGAAACCAACGCGACGTTGTTGCTGATCTTTAGCTTCCTTGTCGTGACCATCGGCGGGTTGGTGCAGATTGTGCCGCTCTTCTACCTCGAAAACACCATCGAGGAAGTGGAGGGCATGCGCCCCTACACGCCGCTCGAACTGGCCGGACGGGATATCTATGTGCGCGAAGGCTGCTATGTGTGCCACAGCCAGATGATCCGCCCGATGCGCGACGAGGTCGAGCGCTATGGCCACTATTCGCTGGCCGCAGAGTCGATGTACGATCACCCGTTCCAGTGGGGGTCCAAACGGACTGGGCCTGACCTTGCCCGCGTGGGTGGCCGTTACTCGGATGATTGGCATGTCGACCACCTGCGCGACCCGCAATCGGTGGTGCCGGAATCCATCATGCCAAAATACGGCTATCTCGAAGCGACCTTGCTGGATGGTGAATATGTCGGCGATCTTCTTGCGGCCAATGCATTTGTCGGCGTTCCCTACACGGACGAGATGATGGAGGCGGCGCAGTCTGATTTCCTTGCCCAGGCCAACCCGGATAGCGACTATGACGGTCTTTTGGAACGCTATGGCGCAGCCGTCAACGTGCGGAACTTTGACGGGCAGCCCGGTGTTTCAGAAGCAGATGCTCTGATTGCATATCTTCAGATGCTGGGCACGTTGGTCGATTTCTCGACCTTCACTCCTGACGCAAACCGATAGGAGGAAGACACAATGGAAACCTATTCTTTTCTCCGTGAATTCGCCGACAGCTGGATGTTGCTTGTCTTGTTTTGCTTCTTTGTGGCGGTGATCCTGTGGGTCGTCCGTCCAGGCAGCAACAAAACGCACCGCGATTCCGCCGACATCCCGTTTCGCCACGAAGATAAACCCGCCGAATCCAAGGAGGCGAGGCAATGAGCGACAAGAACGACGACGATCTTGATTATGAAACCACTGGTCACGAGTGGGACGGGATCAAGGAATACAACAAACCGTTGCCCCGTTGGTGGCTGTGGACATTCTATGCCACGATTGTCTGGGCGGTACTTTACACGATCGCCTATCCCGCATGGCCCGGCATTCGCGAGGCAACGCCTGGCTTGCTTGGCTATTCGACCCGTGGCGAAGTTGCCCAGGACATTGCCCGCTTTGAAGACGCCAATGCCGGTATCAACACGCAGTTGGCTTCGGTCGAGTTGACGGCGATCGCGGATGATCCGGAGTTGACGCAATACGCTCAGAACGCAGGCGGGGCCGTATTCCGGACCTGGTGCGCGCAATGTCACGGATCGGGTGCCGCAGGGGCAGAAGCCTCGGGATATCCGAACCTTCTTGACGATGACTGGCTGTGGGGGGGCGATATCGAAAACATCCACGCCACCATTGCACATGGAATCCGCAACGAAAACGATCCTGACGCGCGCTATTCTGAAATGCCCGCCTATGGAGAGCTGTTCGAAAGCGAAGAGATCGACCAAGTGGTCAATTATGTGATGTCGCTGTCCGGAGAGCCGCAGGATGCAACGCAAGTTGCGGCGGGCGAAGAGCTGTTCCTCGACAATTGTGCGGCATGTCATATGGATGACGGCACCGGAGACCGCTGGCAGGGGGCACCAAATCTGACGGATGCCATCTGGCTCTATGGCGGGGATTACGACACTTTGGTCGAAACAGTGACCTATTCACGCTTTGGCGTGATGCCGTCTTGGGCCGACCGCCTGAGCGAAGCCGAGGTGCGCGCGGTGTCTGTCTATGTGCACGGTCTGGGTGGCGGCGAAGCCACACCCGAATAACGTGATACGATATATCTTTCGGCCTTCGGGCCGAAAGACTTTGCCCTGATGCTGTCACCGCTTTGTCCGGTTTGAAACATCACAAAATTCTATTCAAAACCCATCCAATCAGGCCGCGCCGGTGCCGTGGTATCACGCGGCTTCGCGCCGTTTTCGCGTACCAGAGACAGGGGCGCTGATAGACCACCGGATCAATCATTTCCAATCCTCCCAGCGTTTCGGCGCGGTTTTGGTGCCGATATCTTTGCGATCCCATGAACGGTTGACGTCACGGTGATACCGGTCGGGGGATATGCCGGTCGCTCGAAAGTAAGTCCTTGCAAGTAAATTGAACATATTGGTGTTCCTCGATGTTGCGGGCCATGCGCTATACTTGCGGTTTTGCGATTTTCATTCGAGTCAGGGATATATCGTTTATGTAAATTGAGCTTACATGATAAACTGGATGAATCTGCCGTCCCTGTCCGCGTTGCGCGCGTTTTGTGCCTTTGTGCAAACCGGATCGGTCGCGGATGCGGGGGCGGCGTTGAATGTCAGTCACGCCGCTATCTCGCAGCAATTGCGAGGGTTGGAGGCGCATCTGGGCATACCGTTGTTTGACCGCTCGAATCGCGCGCTGGAATTGACGCCGGACGGGGCCGACCTTGCGCGCGCGTTGCAAGATGGCTTTGGGCGCATCGCGGCCGGGGTCGAGGCGGTATCGGCCAGCGAAGCAGAGCGCGCGCTGAATGTCGGCTGCACCCCAACTTTTGCCGCCGCTTGGCTTATGCCGCGGCTGGCAGGGTTTCAGGCCGAACATCCCGGCATCGACATGATGATCAATCCCAGCCCGCTTTTGATGGACCCGTCGCCGGGCGGGATCGACGTGGCCATCCGCTATGGCACTGGCGGATGGCCCGGATTGGACAGCGCACCCTTGATGTCAGCCCCCATCGTTGTTGTCGGGGCACCATCGCTTTTCGGCAGCACGCTGCCGCAGTCGCCCCTCGACTTGATCCGTTTTCCGTGGCTGGAAGAGCTGGGCACCAATGAAACCTCGTCCTGGTTGGCCGCCAAGGGACTGAAAGACCACAAGGTTCTGTCTCGCACGCAGGTTCCCGGAAACCTGATGATTGACGGGGCGCGCAATGGTCAGGGCATCGCTGTCACCACACGAATCGCGGTGGCCGAAGACCTTGATGCTGGGCGGCTGATCGCTGTTTTCGAAGACCGACGGGATGCGGGCTATCACATTGTCACCAAACCAGGCGTGCACCGTCCGCCGCTCAAGGCGTTTTTGCGGTGGCTGCGGCAAGAAGGATCGAAAACCTGACTTAAAGATATAGAATTTGATGCAGGTCAAAGTCTGGCGCGGTCTGGCCTGAAAGAACACACTCAAGCCAATCCGAGTCTCAGGAGCCTTTCGTCTCGTGTCGCAGTCAGAAAATCAGATGCCGCCAAGCCTTTACGCAGCGCGCGAACCGATCTTTCCCAAAAAAGTTTCGGGGAACTTCAGAAGCCTGAAATGGGTCATCATGATCGTCACTTTGGGCATATATTACGTCACACCCTGGTTGCGGTGGGACCGTGGGCCACAATTGCCGGATCAGGCGGTTCTGGTGGATCTTGCCAACCGACGCTTTTTCTTTTTCTGGATCGAGATCTGGCCGCATGAATTTTACTTCATTGCCGGACTTCTCATTATGGCGGGGCTGGGGCTGTTCCTGTTTACATCGGCGCTTGGGCGCGTCTGGTGCGGCTATGCCTGCCCGCAGACCGTATGGACCGACCTGTTTATCGCGGTCGAGCGCTGGATCGAAGGCGACCGCAACGCGCAGCTTCGGTTGCACCGTCAGAAAAAAATGGATTTCCGCAAGGTGCGATTGCGCCTGTCCAAGTGGACGATCTGGTTTTTGATCGCTCTGTCGACGGGCGGGGCATGGGTGTTCTACTTTACCGATGCGCCGACCTTGCTGGTTGATCTGGTGACCGGACAGGCGCATCCAGTTGCCTACACCACGATGCTGGTCTTGACCGCCACGACCTTTTTCTTCGGCGGGTTCGCGCGCGAACAGATCTGCATCTATGCCTGCCCCTGGCCCCGTATCCAAGCCGCGATGATGGACGAGGACACATTGACCATTGGCTACCGCGAATGGCGCGGCGAACCGCGCGGCAAGCATCGCAAGGGTGACCAGGCGGAACAGCTGGGCGATTGTATTGATTGCATGGCCTGCGTGAATGTCTGCCCGATGGGGATCGATATTCGTGACGGGCAGCAAATGGAATGCATCACTTGCGGTCTGTGTATCGACGCCTGCGATGATATCATGGAGAAAATCGGCAAGCCTCGGGGGCTTGTAGACTATCTTGCATTGTCGGACGAACCGCGCGAACGCGCGGGCGAGACCGCCCGGTCGCCTTGGTTCCACATATTCCGGTTGCGCACGATGATGTATACCGGTCTTTGGGCGCTGGTTGGTGTCGGGCTGGTGTTTGCGTTGTTTATCCGCCCGGATATCGAACTGAGCGTGGCACCCATCCGTAACCCGACCTTCGTGACATTGTCCGACGGGTCGATCCGCAACACCTATGATGTGCGCTTGCTGAACAAACACGGCGAGGACCGTCCGTTCCGCGTGTCGATCACCGGTCATCCTTCGCTGCGGGTACAGCTTGAAGGAACGCCATATGAAACCGTATCCGTGCCCGCGAACCAGACGTTCCTGCAGCGCGTCTATGTGGTTGCGCCACCCAGCTCTGATCCGGCGCGCGACGAACGCACAGACATCCGGTTCTGGGTTGAAGACCTGACCAATGGTCACCGCGCGCACAAAGACAGCATCTTCAACGGGAGAAGCAACTGATGGCATCTGAACGCAAATTGACGGGCTGGCATGCGCTGGCAATTTTCGGAGGCTGCTTTGCGGTGATCATCTCGGTCAATCTGTTCTTGGCATACTCCGCCGTTTCGACCTTTCCGGGACTTGAGGTAAAAAACTCTTACGTGGCCTCGCAAAGCTTTGATGATCGGCGTGCCGGGCAGGAAGCCCTGGGTTGGACTGTCGAGGCCGAAGCCAAAGGCGGGCTGCTGATCCTGAGTATCAGGGACGCCGAAGGCCGCCCTGTGCAGGCCGGGTCTTTGGACGCGGTTCTGGGGCGCGCGACACATGTTCAGGACGACCGAACTCCGAAATTTGCCTTTGACGGCCAAGCCTATGTCGCGCGCGAAACTCTGCGTCCGGGCAACTGGAATATCCGGATGAAGGCCGTCGCGCTGGACGGAACCGAATTCGAACAGCGCGTCGTTCTGCACGTCGAGAGTTAAGCCATGACCGTCGCAATGCGTCCTCCGGCTTCGGCCTGTCCCGCATGTTCTGCCGCGCCCGCCGCCGAGGCGGTGGCCGAGGCCGCCATGCCCAAAGAGGTCAATATTGTCCTGTCCCTGCCGTCGATCCACTGCGCCGCCTGCATCTCTGGCGTAGAGCGGACGTTGACAGCGCAAAAGGGCGTTCTGGGCGCGCGTGTCAACCTGACCCTGAAACGGGCACAGGTCGAGGCCACACCGGATCTGACGGCGAACGATCTTATCCGCGTTCTGGACTCTGCCGGTTTTGAAGCACATGAACTGGACGCAACCGCCCTGCGCGCGACCGAGACCGACAAGGCGGGTCGCGATTTGCTGATGCGGCTGGCTGTCGCCGGGTTTGCCGCGATGAATGTCATGCTGTTGTCGGTCGCCGTCTGGTCCGGCGCAGACGGGCCGACCCGCGACATGTTCCACTGGATATCTGCCGCGATTGCATTGCCAACTATCGCGTTTTCGGCGCAACCGTTTTTCAAACACGCCTGGACTGCGTTGCGGGCCGGGCGGCTCAACATGGATGTGCCAATTTCGTTGGCCATTCTCTTGGCGGTCGCCACCTCGCTTTGGGAAACGTCACTGTCGGGCGAACACGCCTATTTTGACGCGGCAATCACGCTGACCTTCTTTTTGCTGGCCGGGCGCTATCTGGACCACCGCACCCGCGCGGCGGCCCGTTCTGCAGCCGAGGAATTGGCAGCGTTGGAGGTTCCGCGCGTGGCCCGGCTGTCGGGTGACGGAACAGAAGAGCAGGTCGCGATGTCCGAACTGGTCATTGGTGATCTGGTTCTGGTCCGCCCCGGAGGCCGGATGCCAGTTGACGGCGACATCGTTGACGGGCAGTCCGAGCTGGACCGATCATTGCTGACCGGCGAAACGCGCCCGATTTATGCAGGCCCCGGCCAAAGCGTGAGCGCGGGGGAAGTGAACCTGACCGGGCCTTTGACCATTCGCGCAAGCGCGGTGGGGCGGGATACATCGCTGCACCGCATGGCGGATCTGGTCGCGGTCGCGGAATCCGGTCGGTCTCGGTACACGTCTTTGGCTGACAAGGCGGCCAAGCTGTATGCGCCGGGTGTGCATATCTTGTCAGCACTGGCATTTGTCGGCTGGTATTTTTACACATTCGATCTGCGCACGGCGCTCAATATTGCCGCGGCTGTGCTGATCATCACCTGTCCCTGCGCATTGGGTCTTGCGGTGCCTGCGGTCACCACGGCTGCCTCTGGTCGATTGTTCCGCAAGGGTCTGCTGATCAAGGACGCGACCGCTCTTGAACGTATGGCACAGGTAGACACCGTCGTTTTCGACAAGACAGGCACATTGACGGCGGGTACCCCCGAAGTGACCAATATTGGTGACCATTCATCCCGTAATCTGGGCATCGCGCTGGCCTTGGCCGAAGGGTCGTCACATCCCTTGTCGCACTCCCTGTCGGAGGCCATCTCCGCGACCGGGATCAAGCCAGAGAAAGTCACCGACATTTCCGAACATCCCGGCCACGGCACTCAGGGGCGTTGGAAAGGTCAGACCGTCAGACTTGGTCGCGCAAGCTGGGTCGGCGGCGGAGAAAGCGCTGTCACCTCTGCCTGGTTGCGGATCGGCGATATCGCGGCAGAGCCGTTTTATTTCGAAGACCAGATTCGCGATGGGGCCGAGGCCGTGGTGTCACAATTGCAGCAGGACGGCTATGATGTTGTTCTGATGTCTGGTGACACCACACCCGCGGTCGAGGCGTTTGCCAACCGTCTTGGGATCAGGAAATGGATTGCCGAAGCGCTGCCCGAGGACAAGGCGGCCAAGATTCAGGATATGACGCAAAGCGGAGCGCATGTGCTTATGGTTGGCGACGGCCTGAATGACACAGCAGCGCTGGCTGGTGCGCATGTGTCGATCTCTCCGGCGTCGGCGTTGGATGCAGCACGGGTTGCCTCGGATGTTGTGCTTTTGGGCAACTCGCTTGAACCGATTTCCGACGCAGTGGCCACATCGCAAAAAGCGATCAAGCGTATTCGCCAGAACTTTACCATCGCAACCTGGTATAACATCATCGCAGTGCCGCTGGCTGTTGCCGGGCTGTGTTCGCCGCTGATTGCCGCATTGGCGATGTCCACGTCTTCGATTACAGTGTCGCTGAACGCCCTGCGCCTCAGGTAATCGAAATCTCAAGCAACCGGAGCCATAGATGAACGTCCTTGCCTATCTCATTCCCGTATCGCTTATCCTGGGCGGCATCGGACTTGCGGCATTTGTCTTTACGGTACGCGCCCGGCAATATGATGACCCCCAGGGTGCCGCCGAACGCATTCTGTCAGGCGACTACGACGATCATCCAAAAACCTGACGCGGTTCTTAATCGACTGGGTTTCGGTCAGCTTGGCCCGATCATAAAGCATGTCACTTGACGCGCCTGAAGCCGGCGGCAGGCCAGATCGGCGCTTTCGCGGGTCAGACCCATGAAGTTTGCGTCAAATCCGCGTGCGCCATTGACCACCTTGCGCAGTGATCCGTCCAGTGTGGCCATCTCGGATAGTGCCGTTTTGAGCAAAGCTTTTTCTGCGGCAAACCGGCTGGGATAGCGCCCGACATTGATGCCCCAATGCCGCCCGCCAGAGGTCGAGATGCGCGTGACAACTTCGCTTTCACGTTTGATCTCGGGTTCTGTTGGCTGCCGGGCTGTAGCCGAGGCCAACACGATGGTGCGGGGCCTGACAACCGGCTTGACCGATGCGCTGGGCGCGGCCTGCGCGGCTGTGGTCTGGTCGGGTTTCGGCTGTGACTGCTGTGTGGCAACGGCAAGAGCCACCTGCGCGGCCGTTGCAGCCACGTCCTGAACATCTTCGGTCTGCACCTCGGCAAGAACTGATTCAATATCTTCCTGAAGCTCGGAAACAAGCGCGTCCGGCAATACCGGTTCGGCAACCGGGCGCGCTGTTGGCCGGAGGCTGGATTTCACAGCGGCGGCCACCACCCGAATGGATTTGGCGCGGGTGCTGGTCGAGGGTGTCTGGCTTTTTGCGATGATGGTTTCTGTCTGTTTTGGCGCAACCGGCCCCATATATGCCGGTTTGCGCGGCGTGCGCAGCGCCATGTGCGTTGGTGCACGGTTGAATCCAAGATCCATCAACTTGGCCACCTGCGCGTTTCGGGATGCGGTCGAGTTGCCACCAAAGACAGTCACGATGATGCGCTCTGAACCGCGCTCTGCCGAGGCGACAAGGTTAAAGCCGGCCGCGCGGGTATAGCCGGTCTTGATTCCGTCAGCACCGCGATAGGAATTGAGAAAACGGCGATTGGTGTTGTTCACCGCTTTGATACCGGCATCGGCACTGCGGCGCGAAAACAGATTGTAGTATTGCGGATAGTCATACAGCACATGCCGTCCCAGGATGGTCATGTCACGGGCTGTCGACATATGGCCGCTTTCGGTCAGTCCATGTGCATTCTTGAAGGTGGTGCGGCTCATGCCAAGCGCCTTGGCGGTGCGGTTCATGCGGCGGGCGAAGGCGGCCTCCGACCCAGAGATCGCTTCCGCAATTGCTGTTGCGGCGTCATTTCCCGACTTGATTGCGGCCGCGCGCACAAGGAACCGAAGCTTGATCTCGGAACCGGCCCGCAAGCCCAGCTTTGACGGCGGCTCGGCGGCGGCTTTTTTCGAAATGCGGACCTTTGTGTCCATGCTGATTTCGCCGTTCTGGACCGCCTCGAACACGACGTAAAGCGTCATCATCTTTGTCAGGGACGCCGGATGCAGGCGCGTATCCGCATTGCGCGAATGCAGCACTTCGCCATTTCGCGCATCCATCACCATCGCGGCATAGGGGGCCGCCATCGCGCTGATCGGCAACAGAATTGCCAGCCAAATTGCAGTAATCACATACAGGCCTACTCGACCCGGCACTTTACGCCGTCCCGTCACAATATCCGCCTTTTTCTGCCTCATGCCGCCGGATTTTTCCGGTCAGCGTTATTATTTTCATTACGCTAACACATGAGAAGAAAGCGATAAAGTCCTTATTTATATGCCTTTTCTGACAGCATTTCGTGGGTGCGGCGCAAGATATTGCGACGCGGGTGCCGGGGCTTACTAGGTAAGCCAATGTGGCAGGAATATGGCAAACCGGCTTAGCCGATTTCCGCCACCAGGTCGGGCAGGGCACCCATATCGGCAATCGCGTGATAGCGTGGACTGTCGGGGGGATCTGCCTTTTCAAGATCCCATTCCAGATCATGCGGCACAAACACACCCCAGCTGCCCGCCGCAACCGCAGGGACAACATCGGATTTCATGGAATTGCCAACCATCATCGCGGCACTGGCCCCACCGTGAAGCGGTTCAAAGACGGTCTGATAAGTCGCTACGGATTTGTCAGACACAATGGAAACGTCACTGAACAATTCGCCCAGCCCGGATTGCGCAAGTTTCCGCTCTTGATGCAGCAGATCGCCCTTTGTGATCAACACCAGCCGATAAGAGCCCGCCAAATGTTCCACTGTCTCTTGGACATGGGGCAAAAGTTCGATCGGGTGGGCCAGCATGTCCTGACCGGCATCCAGCAACTGACGAATGACATGGCCGGGAACGGCCCCGTCCGTTACGTCAATTGCAGTTTCAATCATGGATAAAACAAAACCTTTTACACCGAATCCGTAATGTCCGATATTACGGATCTCGGCGTCCATAAGGCGGTCGTGCAACACGAATTTGTCAGTATAATCAGACAAAAGCTCTTCGAACCGGGCTTGTGTCAGCTTGAAAAAGCGTTCGTTGTGCCACAGCGTATCATCGGCATCGAATCCGATGGTTTTCAGGTTCAGCGCCATATCCGTGTTACGCCCCTCTTTTCTCGACGTCGCGACAGGTTATATAGATGCTCAAGCATAAGGAACCCAAGTCCATATGACCAAAAGCGCAACAGTAACGGCATCGCTCCGTCCCAAGGCTGGCCCTCCGTCAAACGAGGACAACGACACCAATGTCGTTGTTGAAACGCGTACCAAGACGAAACGTCCTCCTTTGTACAAGGTGATGTTATTGAACGACGATTACACGCCGATGGAATTCGTCGTCCACGTTCTTGAGCGGTTTTTCGGCATGACCCATGCGCAGGCGTTTGAAATCATGTTGACCGTACACAAAAAAGGTGTCGCGGTTGTGGGCGTGTTCAGCCATGAAATCGCCGAAACCAAGGTGGGTCAAGTGATGGATTTTGCCCGTCGTCATCAACACCCGTTGCAATGCACCATGGAAAAGGAATAACCGGGGTCTCCGGGAGTCCGCCATGACCTTACCACGACTTGCACACGCGCTTGAGACAGGCGCGCTTGAGCTGCCCAAAGACGCGCGCCTTGTGTTTCTTGAACCGACCGACGAATTTGATGTCAGCGATTTCGATGTGGGCGACATAGAAGTTCAACAAAATGACAAACCATCTTTCGACCGTTTCGAACAGATCGGCGCACGCGTTGCCGTTCACGTCGACGGACCTGCCGATTTTGTGCATGTGTCCCTGCCGCGCAGCCGTGATCTGGCGCGCGGGCTGATCGCGCAGGCGAACGACATTGCCAAAGGGGGCGTGGTTCTGGTGGACGGGGCCAAAACCGACGGCATAGATGCCACGCTCAAGGCTGTAAAAGCGCGCACCGATATTGTCGGTCAGCTGTCCAAAGCACATGGCAAGCTGTTCTGGTTCACCGCAAGCGACGCCTTTGCGGACTGGACTCTTGCCGCGCCTGCGCCGGTTAAAGAGGGTTGGATCACCCAACCCGGTGTCTTTTCTGCCGATGGGCCCGATGCCGGGTCAAAGGCGCTTGTTGATGCGCTGCCTGCCTCGCTCAAGGGCGATGGGGCCGATCTGGGTGGCGGATGGGGCTTTCTGACCAAATTCCTTTTGGCGTTGCCGAAAGTGGCTCATGTTGATTTGGTCGAAGCCGACCACCGGGCTTTGAGCTGTGCAAAATGCAATCTGGATGACCCGCGTGTTTCGTTTCACTGGGCAGACGCCACCGTTTGGGGCGCAGCTGCCAGCCTTGACTGGGTGGTCAGCAACCCACCTTTTCATACATCCCGCACCCCGGACGCCTCTATCGGCCAAGCGTTCATCACCTCAGCCGCACGTTTGTTGAAACCCAAGGGCCAATTGATCATCGTCGCCAACCGGCATTTGCCCTACGAGACCACGCTGGCGGACAGTTTTGTTCAGGTGCAGGAATTGGACGGCGACACGCGCTTCAAGATCCTGCATGCTGAACAACCGAAATCCCGGGATCGGGCGATGCGTCGCAAACGGCGCTGAAGGAGGCTGAGGCCCATGTCATTTTCGATTGAAGGCAAAACCGCAATTGTCACCGGTGCCGCGAACGGTGTCGGGTTGGCCATTGCACGGCATTTTGTGGATCAGGGTGCCAATGTCATGTTCGCCGATATGGACGAGGCACGCCTGTGCCACGAATGTGGAGATATGGCCGAAGAGGACGGCAATATCCGGTATTTTGCCGGCGATCTGCGCGAACGTCTAACCTTGGCCAACCTGCTGTCCGCAACGATAGATTCGTTTGATCGGGTCGATATCCTGATCAATGGAAGCCGCCAGATCCTGCCGTCCGATCCGCTGGACCTGGATGATTCGTCGTTTGAAACGCTGATGATGCAAAACGTAACGAACACATACCGCCTGTCCCAGATGGTGGCGAAACGTATGATCAAACAGTCAGAAGGCAAAGAAAGCGGTCAGGCCGGTGCCATCGTGAACCTGTCATCCATTGCCGCGCGCCGGACGCAGCCGGAATTGCTGTCATATTCTGTTTCAACCGCCGCACTGGATCAGCTGACCCGTTCGCTGGCGGTTGCCTTTGCCGAACATCGCATCCGGGTGAATTCAGTGTCGCTTGGCTCGGTCATGTCGGCCAGTCTTCAGGCCGCGCTTAAGCAGAATGACGAATACCGTGATCAGATCGAGGAAAACACACCCCTTGGCCGGATTGCCAGCCCGTCGGAATTGGTTGGTGCGGTGCAGTTTCTGTCGTCGGAGGGGGCAGGGTTTGTCACCGGACAGATCATGACAATTGATGGCGGGCGCACATTGCTTGATCCTGTTGGTGCCCCGGCACATTAAAAGCGATCAACGCAGCACAACGTCTTGTGGTGGCTTGTGATTTCGGTCGCGGTGTAGTGTTCTGTGCAAAAAACAGGGCTTTGATATGACGGATTCTTTCGACCGGGAAAAGACGCGCGCGTCGGAATGGTTTCGCGAGCTGCGGGACCAGATTGTCGCCGCGTTCGAGGGGCTTGAGGACAGCCACGACACCGGACCCTTAAGCGATGCAACACCCGGTCGGTTTGAGGTCACTGAAACCAAACGCACATCAGACGACGGGACTGACGCCGGGGGCGGTTTGATGAGCGTTATGCGCGGTGGCCGGGTGTTCGAAAAGATCGGTGTCAACGTGTCAACCGTCTATGGAACGCTGGGTGAGCGCGCGCAAAATGCCATGGCTGCGCGCAAAGGTATTCCCGGCATGAAGGATGATCCCAGATTCTGGGCGTCGGGCATCAGCCTTGTTGCACATATGCAGAACCCGCATTGTCCGGCGGTGCATATGAACACACGCATGTTCTGGACCCCGCATGCCTGGTGGTTCGGGGGCGGGTCCGATCTGAACCCTTGCATCGAATATGATGACGACACAGCGCATTTTCACGCGACGCAGAAAACCCATCTCGACCCGCATGGCACAGCCCATTACCCAAAGCTGAAAGAATGGGCGGACACGTATTTTTATATCCCCCATCGGGGCCGCGCGCGCGGCGTTGGCGGCATCTTTATGGATGACCACAACACCGGGGACTGGGAAAAGGACTTTGCGCTGACACAGGATATCGGTCGCGCCTTCCTTCCGGCCTTTGTTCCATTGGTTGAAAAGCGTCGCGTGCAGGAGTGGTCGGATGCCGACAAGGATGCGCAGCTGGTGCATCGCGGGCTCTATGCGGAATACAATCTGGTCTATGACCGGGGGACGAAATTCGGCCTGGAAACGGGGCATGATGCCAATGCGGTCCTTATGAGTCTGCCTCCGCTGGCAAAATGGGTTTGAGCTAAGCGTCCCGCCATGCGCCGGACGCAAGACCATCCAGCGACCATTCCCCAACCGACCACCGTACCAATCTGAGGCAAGGAAGCCCGACATGCGCCGTCATGCGCCGCACCTGGCGATTTCGGCCTTCGGTGATCGTAATTTCGATCCAGGAATCTGGCACAGATTTCCGATACCGCACGGGCGGTGTGCGCTCCCATACCTCTGGCGCATTGATGGTTTTAACCAGCGCAGGCCGTGTGGGGCCATCTTTTAGCGTCACGCCAGCGCGGAGCTGGTCCAATTGTGCGTCTGTCGGCAGGCCTTCGACCTGGGCCAGATAGGTTTTGGGCGATCTGAACTTTGGATTGCTGATTCTGGCCTGCAGCTTGCCATTGTCGGTCAAAACCAGAAGCCCTTCACTGTCGCGATCCAGCCGCCCAGCGGGATAGACACCGGGGACCGCGATAAAGTCCGACAATGTTCGGCGCGGTGTGCCTGTGGTGCCTTTGTCGGTAAACTGGGACAGGACATCAAAAGGTTTGTTGAAGAGAATAACCCGCGTCATGCGATGTCTTTCCGTCTGGATTCGAAAAAAGCCTTCAGCAACGCTTCGGCTTTGGTGGCCTCAAGCCCGTCATAAATCTCGGGTTTGTGATGACATTGCGGGTGCGAGAACACCTTGGCGCCATGCTTGGTCCCGCCTGATTTCGGATCATCGGCCCCGTAATAAAGCCTGCGGATGCGCGCGTTTGAGATCGCGCCCGCGCACATCGCGCATGGCTCCAGCGTGACATAAAGGTCGTAATCTCCCAGCCGTTCCGCGCCGACAGCCTTGCAGGCCGATCGAAGGGCCAGAACCTCTGCATGGGCTGTGGGGTCGTTGTATTCGCGGGTTCTGTTGCCCGCCGCTGCCACCACCTGACCGTTGGCACCGACAACAACCGCGCCAACCGGAACCTCTCCGCGCGATGCGGCGGCTTTGGCCTCTTGCAAGGCTATGCCCATATATGAACGAAACACCATCCCCCCTCATAGACCGCGCAATCGGCTTTCCCAAGGCTCGGATTTGGACTAAGCCAATCACCATGACCGACACAACGCCTCCCGGTGATCGCATCGCCAAAGTTATCGCCCGCGCCGGGCTTGCCAGCCGCCGCGACGCCGAGCGGATGATCACGCAAGGACGCGTGTCGGTGAACGGCAAAAAGATCGACCGTGCCGCGTTGAATGTCACCGCGTCCGACAAGGTCACCGTTGATGGCAAACCGATTGCGGCCCCTGAAGACGCCCGGCTCTGGCTCTACCACAAACCCGTTGGTTTGGTCAGCACGACAAAGGATGAGCAGGGGCGGCCGACGATTTTTGACAATCTGCCCGACACTTTGCCGCGTGTCTTAAGCGTGGGACGGCTGGATTTGAATTCCGAAGGTCTGTTGTTGCTGACAAATGACGGCGGTGTGAAACGCAAGCTTGAACTTCCGTCAACCGGCTGGCTGCGCAAATACCGGGTGCGGGTCAAGGGCAGGCCGACGGACGACCATCTGGAGCCTTTGCGCAAGGGCCTGACCATCGACGGAGAGGTGTTTCAGCCGATGGCTGTGTCTTTGGACCGACAGCAAGGTGCCAATGCGTGGCTGACGCTGGGTTTGCGCGAAGGCAAAAACCGCGAAATTCGCCGGACCCTTGCCGAACTTGGATTGACCGTGAATCGGCTGATCCGGGTGTCTTATGGCCCGTTCCAATTAGGGCAATTGAAGCCCGGCGATGTCGAGGAAGTCCGCCGCAAGGTCTTGCGGGACCAGCTTGGGCTTGATGCGGCACCTGACAAAGAAGATGCTAAACCACTGAAGTCAGATAAAAAACCTTTGCGCCGGAAGCCGCGCCCCGCAAAGGTAAGAAAGACTCCCTGAACTTACCCAGATCGCGCCCATTTTCCGCCCGGATTCGCGGCGACGGTGCGCGCATGGTGATGACTTTTTTGACATCAATGGTCCTTGTGATCTCTGTGCTGCTGGTGTTGTCAAATCTTGGCACCGTGGCAGAGGACACAGCAAAAGCCATGCGCGGCGCAATTCAGCGATTGCGGATGCATGGCGGGATTCCGTCCTTTGTGGCGTTCGGCGTGTTGTGGATCACCATTTTTGGGCTGGGGTTCCTATGACGGATATGCGGACAAACTCATTGGTGGAGTACGACCACTCTGCGGCGCTCGGGAAATCGACACCGGTCGACAATGTGCCTGTCGGTTTCATGGTTTTGGCAACATGTCCGCTGATCCTGTGGCTTCTGGACGGAACAGTGGCGGGGTTTGCATCGGCTTTGTTGGTGATCGGTTTGTTTACCGTTGGCATGGTATTCCTGTCCATCGGGCAAAAGAACCACCTCGCATATGACAAGGCAGAGGTTGCCGCGCGTCCCCGCATTCCGTTCAAACTCATTGGCAGCTTTATCGTGGCTCTGGTTGTCGGATTGCTGGCAACCGCCAAAGTCGGGCAGCCCACCATTCCCTTTCTGATCGGAACCGCGATCTTTATTCTGTGCCTTTTGTCATTCGGCCTTGATCCCATGCGGGACAAGGGCCTGAATGACCCGGTTGTGCGGCTGCGGCTGGCCAATCAGAAATTGTATCAAACATGCGAAGACCGGTTCGAGGCGCTCCTGACCCATTTGCAGGTTCTGCAGGATGATGATCTGACGGAACGGACCCGTGCGATCGCCGATACGGTCATGGGGCTGTTGGGTACAATTGATTTTGAAACCCAGACTCTGCAGAAGATGGCCCCGCCTTTGGAAAAACTGCTGTGCAAAATGGAAGCGGAAACCAACGCTCTGGTCGGGACAGGACAGCAGGCCCCATCACCTTTCGCGCGGCGCAAGTTCCAAACAAAGATGCAAGCCCTGGCCAGCGCGTTCGAAGTGCGGGCGCGGAAAAACGGCATCGCGCATGGGCGTAACGGGTTCGAGCTTCAGGCGAACCTGCTTTTCGACCGGATGCAGCGCAATCGGCAGACATGAGCGCAACTGTGCCGACTTCCCCCTAGTAAGCCCCCGGAACATCCCTTAAGTTTCTAAAGAGACTTGGGAAAGGGTGTTCAATGTCCGGTGCCGGCCTGCAACGTGTCAGTTACGTGCTGCTTATCGTTTTGCTTTTTGGCGTCACCAGCGGTTGGCTGGGAGGATTGTAACCATGGCGCAACGCTATGGCGGAAAATACAGTCCGGACGGAGCGCCGCAAACTCCGGCACGACCTGCCCAAAAAGGGTTCAAAGGTGCCAAGGTGCATCCGGTCGGCGCACGATCCAATGTGATGTTTGTGCCGCCGATCATATTGGCGGCGACCTCTTTGAACGAGGGTGCCATCGGCTTGGGCCTTGGTCTTGTCGGGGCAGGCGTTTTGGTGTTGGGGGCATGGCTGTTGCGCGGTGGTCTGATTGCCGAAGCCGAATTCAATGCCCGCAAGGTTGCGCGTCGCCCCGCGTTCCCGCGCAAATCGGCGGCGGGGGTCCTGACGGGGCTGGGTGTTGCGATTGCCGCCTATGCCAACGAACCAGGGCTGATCGCCTCTGCAATTTACGGCACTGCCGCCGCGGCGCTGCATTTCGGCGCTTTCGGATTTGACCCTATGCGGGACAAAGGCATGGACGGGATTGACACCTTCCAACAGGATCGCGTCGCCCGCGCCGTGGACGAGGCGGCAGGCTATCTTGGCGCGATGCGCGATGCGATCAAGCGGTCCGGCAACCGCCGCATGATTGCCCGTGTCGACCAGTTTGGTGTCACCGCGACAGACCTGTTTCGCACGGTCGAGGAAGATCCCCGTGATTTGACGGGTGCCAAAAAGTACCTGAGCGTTTATCTGATGGGCGCGCGGGATGCGACGATCAAGTTTGCCGATGTGTATTCACGCACCAGCGATCCCGAGGCCCTTAAAGATTACGAGGCGCTTTTGGATGATCTGGAAAAGAACTTCTCGGCACGCACGCAAAAGATGCTGCTGGATGATCGCTCGGATCTGACGGTGGAAATTGACGTGCTGCGGGACCGGTTGAAACAAGAGGGCGTTCGGATCGAGCGTCAAAGCGATTAAGATAGAAACGAGTTTTAGGGGAACATCCATGTCCGAAACAGTCCGCGCAAAAGCCCAGGACGCGCTTGCCCTGGTCGAAGAGGTCAACGCCGTTATTTTGCCTGATCCCAAACCTGCGGAAGACGTGGTCCCATTGGCCAGCGCCGACCCGGTGGTGAGCGAGGAAATCCGTTCACGCATGGACGAGATTGATATGGAGGACACCCAGTCCATCGTGTCTTTCGGATCGAACGCACAAGCCGAATTGCAAGAGATTTCACAATCCATGCTTGCGGATGTGCGCAACAAGGATGTCGGCCCGGCTGGTGACAGCCTGCGCGGCATCGTGAGCACGATCCGGGGGTTTTCCGTGTCCGAACTGGATGTCCGCCGGGATCGGTCCTGGTGGGAAAAGCTGTTGGGGCGGGCCGCACCCTTTGCCAAATTCACGGCAAAATTTGAACAGGTCCAAGGCCAGATCGACAGGATCACGGACGATCTTCTCAAGCACGAGCATACGCTTTTGAAAGACATCAAATCGCTTGATTTGTTGTATGACAAAACGCTTCAATTCTACGATGAATTAGCCCTCTACATTGCCGCAGGCGAAGAAAAGCTGCGCCAGATTGATGCCACCGACATTCCCGCCAAAGAAGCAGAGGTCAAAGCCGCTGCCGAAGACGATCAGGTGATGAAAGCACAGGAATTGCGGGACATGCGCGCGGCGCGGGATGATTTGGAACGCCGGGTGCATGATCTGAAACTGACCCGCCAGGTGACCATGCAATCGCTTCCGTCTATCCGTCTTGTCCAGGAAAACGACAAGTCTCTGGTCACAAAGATCAACTCGACCCTCGTCAACACTGTCCCCTTGTGGGAAACCCAGCTGGCGCAGGCCGTGACCATTCAGCGCTCTGCCGAAGCGGCGGCTGCGGTGCGCGATGCCAATGATCTGACCAATGAGCTTCTGACCTCCAATGCCAAGAACCTGCGCGACAGCAACAAGCTGATCCGCGAGGAAATGGAACGCGGCGTTTTCGATATCGAAGCGGTCAAACAAGCCAACGCCGACCTGATCGGCACCATTCAGGAAAGCCTGCAGATTGCCGACGAAGGAAAGGCCCGTCGCGCGGCCGCCGAAGTCGAGTTGAAAAAGATGGAAACCGAACTCAGGGATACTTTGGCATCGGCCAAATCCCGCCGGGACGGGATTGGCGATACAACAGCCACATCCATGCCAGACGAGTAACCCGCGATGCGGCGCTGGTCACATATCCTTTGGTCCTGCGCCGCGCTTGTGGCCCTGTCCGCCTGCGATCCGCTGTTCAATGACGGACCCGCAGGTGTAAAGCCGCAGGCGCGCCCAGACCGGCCGCCACCTGTGGCACCTGTTGCGCCACCTGCTGGCCCGTCCGACGCGTCGCTTGAACTTCAAAGATATTACGCGCGCGTGCAGCAGGATTTGTTGACCCGTGGATTGCTGCGTGACGACGGAGGAGGCGTTGACACTCCGTTCACCGATGAAATGCTGGTGCGCAACTTTGAACGTATCGCGCTGGCAGAGGAATATACCCGCGGGGCCGGGCTGCAACCCTCAAGCGGCGCGCTTGGTGCGATCAAGAAATGGACAAGCCCGGTCCGTGTTGGCGTGACATTCGGGGCCAGCGTGCCCGGCGATATGCGGGCCAAGGATCGGGCAACCCTGGCCTCTTACACCCGCCGATTGTCGCGCGTGTCGGGGCACCCGATTTCCTTTGGGACATCCCAGACGAACTTTCATGTGCTTGTCATGGGCGAAGACGACAAGGACCAGTTGCGGCAAACGCTGGATCGGATTGCGCCGGGTATGGACGTGTCCAATCGGGCCATTTTCGTCAACTTGCCCCGGTCGATACACTGTCTGGTTGTGGCATTCGCCGACAGCCGCTCTGACAATGCGTACCGGCAGGCCATCGCATTGGTGCGCAGCGAACACCCGGATCTGACCCGGCGCGCTTGTTACCATGAGGAATTGGCGCAAGGGCTTGGCCTTGCCAATGATGACCGGAATGCACGTCCGTCGAT
This sequence comes from Marivita sp. S0852, assembly GCF_046591575.1. Lineage (NCBI taxonomy): Bacteria > Pseudomonadati > Pseudomonadota > Alphaproteobacteria > Rhodobacterales > Roseobacteraceae > Marivita > Marivita sp. S0852. The sequence continues at coordinate 87,486 of NZ_JBIQWA010000005.1, read as the reverse complement.
TTTTAACGACGACGAAGAATTTGCGCTTTTGACAACGCATGATGAGATGTTGCTCAAGATATTGTACAACCCGCGCCTGACCCCCGGAATGACGGCAGCGCAAGCACGCCCCATCGTGCAATCCCTTGCACAAGAGCTGATGGGCGGCGGCCCCAGCTGATCAAACGGAGACCCCAATGCCCATTTTTGACTTTCTCAGCGGCCAGTTCATTGATGTTATCGAATGGACGGACAACACACGCGACACGATGGTGTGGCGGTTCGAGCGTGAGGGCCACGAGATCAAATATGGTGCCAAACTGACCGTGCGCGAAGGGCAGGCGGCGGTGTTTATCCACGAAGGGCAACTTGCCGATGTGTTCACCCCCGGTCTTTACATGCTTGAGACCAACAATATGCCGATCCTCACAACGCTTCAGCATTGGGATCACGGGTTCCGGTCGCCCTTCAAATCAGAGATCTATTACGTCAACACCACCCGGTTCCAGAACCTGAAATGGGGCACCAAGAACCCGATTATCTGTCGCGATCCTGAATTCGGACCGGTCCGGCTGCGCGCTTTTGGCACGTATTCCGTCCGCATCACCGACCCCGCAAAATTCCTTGTTGAAATCGTCGGCACCGATGGCGAATTCACGATGGACGAGATCAGCTACCAGATCCGCAACATCATCGTGCAGGAGTTTTCACGCACAATTGCGCGGGCGTCGATTCCGGTTCTTGATATGGCGGCCAACACCCGCGAATTGGGTCAGCTTCTGGCAAAAGAGATCGCCCCGAGCCTTGCCGAATATGGGCTGGAATTGCCGGAGCTTTACATCGAAAACATCTCGCTTCCACCCGCTGTCGAAGCGGTTCTGGACAAACGGTCCTCTATGGGGGTGATCGGAAATCTGAATGAATACATGCAGTTTCAGGCCGCCGAAGCATTGGGCAAAGACGGCGGCGGAGCGGCCGCCATTCAGGCCGGGCTTGGTGCGGGACTTGGCATGCAGATCGGCCATGCCGCGGCGCAATCGGGGCCTTGGGGGGGCACCAGGCAGATTGAAGGTGCCGCCCCGGTGGCCCGGCAGGTCGCACCGCCGCCCCCGCCGGTTGAGCATGTCTGGCATGTTGCCGAGAATGGCACCACAACCGGCCCGTTTTCCAAGGCGGCTTTGGGGCGCATGGCGACAGAAGGGGCATTGACCCGAGACAGCTATGTCTGGACACCCGGTCAAGACGGCTGGTTACGGGCGGAAGATGTGATGGAGTTGGCGCAGTTGTTCACCGTACTGCCCCCACCCCCACCGCCGGCGTAACACAGAGGTTATGTTTGCATATTTAAGAAAAGAAGAAACAGGGGGTGGGCGTTTTGTCTGAGGACACGCTGACCGCACCAGTCCAGGAACATCGGTTCCCGTGTGACAATTGTGGCGCTGATTTTCGCTATGACCCGGCAGCCGGGCTTCTCAAATGCGACCATTGTGGCAATACCAGCAATATCGCGGGGGCCGGGCCTTGGGGTGGCGATGTCATTCGAGAGATTGATTTTCAAACCGCGCTTGCCGACAATCTGCCATCGCAGGAAATGGAAGAAATCCGCGTGTCGCAATGTCCCAATTGCGCAGCACAGGTTGAATTTGATCCAGGTGTCCACGCCGCTGAATGTCCGTTTTGCGCGACGCCCGTTGTGGCCGATACCGGGCGCAATCGCCATATCAAGCCCAAGGGGCTGTTGCCGTTTGCACTTGAGGAAGAACAGGCACGCAACGCGATGACCGACTGGTTGGGTCGGCTTTGGTTCGCGCCCAATGGTCTTCAGGACTATGCTCGCAAAGGGCGGCGCATGACGGGAATTTATGTGCCCTATTGGACGTTTGATGCCGATACGGCGTCATCTTATCGCGGCGAGCATGGCACGGTCTATTATGAAACGCGCCGGGTGCAGCGCAATGGCAAGACCGAAACCGTACGTGTTGCCAAGGTGCGGTGGCGACTCGCGTCAGGCCGTGTCGCACGATTTTTCGATGATGTTCTGGTGCTCGCGTCACGATCTTTGCCGAAACGATATACCGATGCGCTAGAGCCATGGGATTTGTCAGCGCTTGAACCCTATCATCCCGAATATCTGGCCGGGTTTCGCGCCGAAGCCTATACTGTAGAGCTTGCCGATGGCTTTGTTGAAGCGCGCAGCTATATGGACCGGGTGATTACCCGGGACGTGAAATTCGACATCGGTGGGGACCGTCAGCGCATACATCATATTGATACGCGCGTCTCAGATGTGACGTTCAAACATATTTTGCTGCCGGTTTGGCTTGCCGCTTATAAGTATCGCGGCAAAAGCTATCGTTTTGTGGTGAACGGCAGAACCGGCGCGGTGCAGGGCGAACGCCCCTGGTCTGCGTGGAAAATCGGTTTTGCCGTTGTCTTCGGTCTTATCCTGGCAGCCGCGATCGGCTACGGTGCCGCGCTTAGCCAATAACAGGTCAGACCAGAAGCCCTCCGTCGGTGTCGTCACCGGCTTCTTCCATAAGAAGGCTCATATCCGGCACCGTGATGTGGCGTTTGCCTTCCAGCGCGATGATCCCGTCCTTGCGCAATGCGGACACTTGCCGTGACACGGTTTCAAGCGTCAGCCCCAGATAATCGGCCATCGCTTCGCGGGTGAGAGGCAGGTCAAAGGACACGGGCCCGTCAAAGCCACCCATATTCAGTGTCGCATCGCGCCTTGCGATAATCGACAGCAGGGATGCGATCTTTTCGCGGGCCGTTTTGCGACCCAGAACAAGCATCCATTCGCGCGCCGCGTCCAATTCATCAAGCGTCATCTCAAGAAGCCGCTGGGCGATGTGCGGGGTGCGCACCAACAGATCTTCGAACGGGCCTTTGCGGAAGCAGCACATGACCATATCCGTCGTGGCAACCACGTCATAGGCCGCAGCATTGCGTCCCGGACGGCCAACGAAATCACTGGGCAACAGCAGCCCTACCATCTGTGTGCGCCCGTCTTCCATGGTTTGGGTCAGCGTCGCGATGCCGGATACCACCGATCCCACAAAATCCATGCGATCCCCGGACCAGATCACCGTCTGGCCCGCTTCGAACCGGCGGTAATACTTGATGTCCTCAAGGTGGTCCAGTTCATCGGTCTCGCACCGAGCGCAAACGGCTCGATGGCGGATCGGACAATCCTTACACTCTTGTGCGATGGCTAGGCTGTTTTGGTTCAACATCTTTTTCCGATCTTGATCTGAATCAAAGCTGCTCCCCAACAACCACCCTAGTGGTACGCGCATGGCAACGCGAACACAACTTTCCCGGCTGGGACTTTTCGACGCGAAAGTACCTCGATATACGAGCTACCCCACATCGCCACATTTCAAAAATGATGTTTCAATTGACGATTTTTCAAGCTGGATTGAGGCGATTCCCGAAAATTCCCGGATTTCGCTGTATCTGCATGTGCCTTTTTGTCGGCGCTTGTGCTGGTTTTGCGCGTGCCGCACGCAAGGAACCGCCGATGCGGCCCCGGTGACGGCCTATGTCGAGACGCTGAAAGACGAATTATCGTTGCTCAAACGCCATTTGCCCAAAGGTGTCAGCCTGTCGCGGTTGCATTGGGGGGGCGGAACACCCACGCTTTTGTCCCCGGATCACATGCGGGATTTATCGCAGGCTATTCGAGAAGTTGTTGATTTTGCAGAAGATTACGAATTTTCGGTCGAGATAGACCCCAACGAAATTGACGAGGCCCGGATTGCCGCCCTGTTCGAAGGCGGGATGAACCGCGCGTCGATCGGCGTTCAGGATTTTGATCACGATATTCAGAAAACAATCGGCCGCGAGCAAAGCTTTGAAACCACAAAGCGCACGGTTGACATGATTCGCGACCGTGGCATCCAAAGCCTGAATGCCGACATCCTGTACGGCCTGCCACACCAGACACGCGCGCGAATCGTTGATTCGGTGCAAAAGCTATTATCGCTCTCGCCAGACCGGGTTGCGCTTTACGGTTATGCGCATGTGCCATGGATGGCAAAGCGCCAGCAAATGATCCCCTCCGATGCGTTGCCCCGCCCGGATGAACGGCTTGATCTGTTCGAATCTGCTTCCAAGCTTTTTACCTGGGATGATTACGATGAAATCGGCATTGATCATTTCGCGGTAAAATCAGATGGGCTTGCCCTTGCGGCCCGCAACGGCACCCTGCGCCGTAACTTTCAAGGCTACACGGACGACACAGCCGACGTGCTTGTGGGGCTTGGCGCGTCCTCTATCTCTAGGTTCCCGCAAGGTTATGCGCAGAACGCGCCCGCCACCTCTGCCTATACCAAGGCCATTCGGGCGCATTCCTTCGCAACCGTTCGCGGCCATCGCTTTACCAATGAGGATAAACTCCGCGCGCGTATGATCGAAATGGTGATGTGCGATTTCAGGGTCAGAACCGATGAGCTGGTGGCGTCCTTTGACACGACGACAGACGACGTTCAGGCGATCCTGGAAAAAACCAGCGCCGCATTCGAAAACCTGCTGACCCTGGATGAAACCGGTCTTTTCGTGCCGAAAGACGCACGCCCGCTGACACGGATGATTGCGCGCAGCTTTGACGCCTACGAGCTGTCTTCGGCGGGGCACAGCTCTGCCATCTAGCTGGCAAGGTCGAACGCAGCGGCCATCAATGTTTTGGTGTAGTCCGTTTCCGGTTGGGTAAACACGTCTTCGGCTTTGCCATACTCAACCACATCCCCGCTGCGCATCACGATCACCTTGTGTGACATCGCGCGCACCACTTTCAGGTCGTGACTGATAAACAGATAGGCAAGATCGTATTTCTTTTGCAAAGCACGCAACAGGTTCACGATCTGCACCTGAACCGTCATGTCCAAAGCCGATGTCGGCTCATCCAGCACCACCAGCTTTGGACGCAGCACCATCGCCCGTGCGATGGCAACGCGCTGGCGTTGTCCGCCGGAAAATTCGTGCGGATAGCGATGCATGGTCATCGGATCAAGCCCGACTTCGGTCATCACTTCCGTGACCAGCTCACGATGGCTGCGCCCGTCTGGCGATCCGTGAACGCCAAGCCCTTCGGCAATAATTTGTTCACAGGTCATACGCGGGCTGAGCGAACCGAACGGGTCCTGAAACACGATCTGCATCTCGCTCCGCAGCCGCCGCAGCTGTCGGGTTGACCAGTCGCGCACATTCTGGCCGCGATAGGTGATGCCGCCTTCGGATTGGATCAGCCGCATGATGGCAAGCGCCAGCGTCGTTTTGCCGGACCCGGATTCACCAACAATGCCAATGGTTTCCCCGGCCCGCACCGCGATAGACGCGTCATTGACGGCCTTCACATAGCCCACCGTGCGTTTCAGAAACCCTTTTTGGATCGGGAACCAGATTTTAAGATTGTCAGTGCGCGCGATTTCTTCGGCATCGGATCTGACCGGATCGGGCGATCCGGTGGATTCCGCACTTAGCAGCATCTGGGTGTACGGGTGCTTGGGATCGGCAAAAATTTCGTGGGTGAGCCCGGTTTCGACGATCTCGCCATTTTTCATCACACAGACCCTGTCGGCGATTTTGCGCACGATCCCAAGGTCATGGGTGATGAACAGTAGGCTCATGTCTTCGGCCTTTTTCAGATCAGCCAGCAGTTCCAGGATCTGCGCCTGAATGGTCACGTCCAATGCGGTAGTGGGTTCGTCTGCGATCAGCAATTCGGGCCCGTTTGCCAGCGCCATGGCGATCATCACACGCTGACGCTGTCCGCCCGACAATTGGTGCGGATAGGCCCCAAGCCGCGTTTCAGGATCACGGATGCCAACCTTGGTCAGCAGTTCAAGGATACGGGTTCGCGCCGCGTCGCCCACCAGCGACTGATGCAACGCCAGCGATTCCGACAACTGTCGTTCCAGCGTATGCAGCGGGTTCAGCGACGTCATTGGCTCTTGAAAGATAAAGCTGATATCATTGCCGCGAATTTTCCGCAGCACGGTTTCGGATGCGCCCACCATTTCCTCGGAATTATAGGTGACCGATCCTTCGACAATGGCAGACTCGCCCAAAAGCGAAACCGTTGACAACGCGGTGACGGATTTGCCCGATCCCGATTCCCCGACCAGCGCCACGGTCTCTCCCCGCTCGATTGCGAAAGACACGTTGCGGACAGCCGGGATCACCTCGCCATCCTGTCGAAAGCTCACGCTTAGATCGGTGACCTCAAGGATATGGCTCATGTAAATGTCTTCCTCGGATCAAAGGCATCGCGCACACCTTCAAAGATGAACACCAGAAGCGACAGCATGAGGGCGAACACAAAGAACGCGGTGAATCCCAACCATGGCGCTTGCAGGTTTTGTTTGGCTTGCAGGGTCAATTCACCCAGCGATGGGGCAGAGGACGGCAACCCGAAGCCAAGGAAATCCAGGCCGGCCAAGGTGGAAATCGTGCCCGTTACGATAAACGGCAACATGGTCAGCGTTGCCACCATCGCGTTGGGCAGCATGTGCCGGAACATGATTGTCGTGTTCGACACACCCAACGCCTTGGCGGCGCGCACATATTCAAGGTTCCGCGCCCGCAGGAATTCGGCCCGGACCACACCCACCAGCGCGGTCCAGCCGAACAGCACTGTCAGAAATACAAGGAGCCAGAAACTGCGCCCCAAGATCGCGAACAGGATGATGATGATGTAAAGCGACGGGGTCGATGACCATATCTCGATGATCCGCTGAAAGATCAGGTCAAGCCACCCGCCAAAATACCCCTGCAACGCACCGGCGATGATACCAACGACGCTGGCAGCCACAGTCACGATCAGGGTAAACAGGATCGACAATCGAAACCCGTAAATAACCCGCGCCATCACATCGCGCTTGGTGTCATCGGTGCCCAGCCAGTTCTGTTCGCTCGGGGGCAGGGGGGCGGCACCGGGGCGGTCCACGGGTGTCTGGTAATCATAGGGAATGACCGGCCATAGCGCCCAGCCTTTCTCGAAATCCCCTTCTGGAACAAAGCCTTCGTCAACTTGCTGAAGAAGGCCCTCCGGGTCGTCAAAACAGCTTTCCAATCCCCCCGTGCGAATCAGGCATTTGACCTCCGGGTCGCGATAGGCGGCCTCGGTTCTGAAGTCACCTCCAAACGCGGTCTCGGGGTAGAAATTGAAGATCGGCGTGTAGAACTCGCCGCGATACTGCACGAGGATCGGCTTGTCGTTGGCAATGAACTCGGCAAACAGCGACAGCCCGAACAACACGCAGAAGATGATCAGCGACCACAAGGCGCGCCGGTTGCGTTTGAAGTTGTTCCACCGTCTTTTGTTCAGAGGGGATAGGCTGAACATCCGCCGCTTTGGCGCGACAGGCACGGCAGGCGACGGTTCTGTCACGATACCGGGACGATCGGGTTCGGGTTGCGCAACCACGCTCAGCCCTCCCGCTTTTCAAAGTCGATCCGTGGATCAACCAAAACATACATCAGATCAGACAGAATACCGACCACAAGCCCGATCAGGCCAAACACAAACAGCGTTCCAAAAATCACCGGATAGTCCCGCGCAACCGCGGCTTCAAATCCAAGCCGCCCAAGCCCGTCCAGCGAAAAGATCGTTTCAATGATCAGTGACCCGGTAAAGAACACCCCGATGAACACCGCCGGAAAGCCCGCGATCACAATCAGCATCGCGTTGCGGAACACATGGCCGTAAAGAACCTTCTTTTCGGGCAGTCCCTTGGCGCGGGCGGTGATCACATATTGCTTTTTGATCTCGTCGAGAAAGCTGTTCTTTGTCAGCAATGTCAGCGTGGCAAAGGCGGAAATTGTCGATGCCAGAACCGGCAGGAAGATATGCCAGACATAGTCCGCGATTTTGCCAAAGAAGGACAATTGATCAAAATTGTCGGATGTCAGCCCTCGAAGCGGGAAAATCTGGAAATAAGAGCCACCCGCGAACAGCACCAGCAGCAAGATCGCAAAAAGGAATCCCGGTATCGCATAGGCCACAATAATCGCGGCAGATGTCCAGGTATCAAAGGAGGTGCCGTCCTTGACGGCCTTGCGGATGCCCAGCGGGATGGACACCAGATAGGCAATCACGGTCGACCAAAGACCAAGGGAAATAGACACCGGCATTTTTTCCAGCACCAGTTCCATCACGCCAATCGACCGGAAATAGCTCTCGCCAAAATCAAGCCGGAGGTAGTTCCACATCATCATGCCAAAGCGTTCGATCGCGCCGATGGCTTCTTTTGAACAGGCCGGATCGTCCAGATCGGGTGTGCCGGTGAACCCGTCTTCACAGACAATGCGGGCAAATCCGAATTCCACCTCAAGTGTTTCGATAAATTCCTTTGGAAGCCCGCGCGCGCCGATGTATTCGCTGTCGGATCCAAATGTTTCCTCGGCAACCTCATTGCCGCCATCACCCGAGAATCCGGCAAACACGTCGCCTTCGCCCTGCATCTTGGCCAGGGTTTGTTCGATTGGCCCACCGGGGACAAACTGGGTCAAAGCGAAATTGATGATCATGATCCCCAAAAGCGTGGGAATGATCAGCAGAAGGCGGCGAAGAATATAGGCTCCCAAGGGTCCGTTACCTCAATGCGCCAGACGCTTTGAGCGCCTCGTATTTCTCTTGGTTGAACCACCAGAAATCCAGCACCCCAATGCCAAGCGGCGGCAGATCGTCGGGCCGTTCGAACATATCGTAATAGGCGATCCAGTCCTCCGGGATATATCCGGCATGCGCGATAACCCGTTCATAGCGCAAGGCGCGGTCCAAAGCGGTGAGGGCCGCAATTTCCTCCTCGCGCGATGTCGCATCAAGCGCGGCCTCGATGATCGCGTCAACCAAGGGACTGCGCAGCGCTGACGGGTTCCAGGATGACACTTCGGCTGTCTCTGATCCGAAGGTCTGTTTCAAACCCGTTCCCACACCCGAAAACGTCTGTATCTGAGTGTAGATCATATCGTAATCTTTATCGCGGAACCGCAGCTGGCCTTGCGCGCTGTCCACGGCTTGGGCGTTTACCCGGATACCCCAGTCTCTTAGTGTATTTACATAGGTTTCAATGGTGGCCTTGCGCGTGTCATCCCAGGTCGACAGGACCAGAAAACTCAACGACATCTGATTGCCGTTCTCGTCAACCATGCGCCCCCGATCATCCACGGTCCACCCCGCATCCCGCAAAATGCGCAGGGCCGCCCGTTGGTTGCGGCGGTCCGATGTGCGGCTTGGATCAGAGCTGTGGGGCATCACGGCAGGCTCTGTCAAAAGCTCGGGAGGCACAACATCCCCCAAAGAGGTCAACAGCTCAAGCTCGGCCCCTTCAGGCGGGCCTTTCGCTTCCCATTCCTGATCCTGTGCAAAGGAATTGCGCTGCGTGGTCAGGTCAAATTCCAAAGATTCCCGCGTCCATTCAAAATTGAACGCCAACGACAATGCGTGACGCACATCGCGGTTATCAACCGGTGCCCGCAACGTGTTGAAAATCACTCCGGCGTTCAAGGGTGGTGTTTGGTCCGGAATGGACTCTTTTTTAACATCGCCACTGTCCAGCGCCGGAAAGTCGTACCCCGTCGCCCAGCGTTTGCTCGACCCTTCCGCGCGGAACGTATATTCGCCCGCCTTGAACCCCTCAAATTCAGCCGTGGCATCGGAAAAATATTCAATCCGGATACGGTCGAAATTGTGCCGTCCCACATTCACCGGATGGTCCCATCCCCAGTAATTCGGGTTCCTTTCATACACGACATAGCGGTTGAATTCATAATCGCCGACCTGGTAGGGTCCGGTTCCCATTGGCGACAGAACAGAGGGCTCATCCAGCCGTTCTCCGGTTTCCTTGTACCATTCCTCGGACAGAACAATCATCCCGCCGACTTGATCAATCAATGACCGCCGAGAGATGTCTTCGGCAAAAGTATAACGCAGGGTCATGTCATCAATCACTTCAACGCCTGTCACACGCTGGCTCACCGCCCGAGACCAGGACCGGATGCCTTGCTCAAGAAAAAGGTTGAACGTAAACGCCGCGTCTTGCGCCCGAACCGGAGATCCGTCTCGGAACACCACATCATCGCGCATATGAAAGACACACCACGTTTTGTCCGCCGGATACTCGACCTCACGCGCGATCAGGCAATAGCTGTCCGTCAGGGAATCCGCCGGAACCGGCGTGCCCCAAACCGGTCTTGCCATCAGCGATTCACCAACAACCGACGCATTCGTTTGCGGATTTCCCCGCCAGGCCCACCGATTGAACCCGTCAAACGTACCGCGTGCGCTGAGTGTGATCTCGCCGCCTTTAGGTGCATTGGGATTGACATAGTCGAAATGGGCAAAATCCGCCGGATATTTCAGATCACCGAAAAACGAATAGCCATGCGACCGGATGATATCGGCCTCTGCGCTGTGACTGTCGGCCAGGGACATCGAAGCAGACGCGCCCGCCGTCGCCGCAACGGCACTGCCTCCCATCATCAATAGGGTTTGGCGGCGATCAAAATTGGCTGCGGACAGCAAGCTGCTTTTTTTCGACATTCCAATCTCTCTTGTTGTTACATCCAGGCGCATCAGCGTTTGATGGTTAATGTAAGCTAAAGAACGATCTCGCCCACATTCAAGTTGAGAATACGTGAGGAGGCGGCAATTGCACGGACACAAACGAAAAAGTGACAAAAGAAAAGCCGCCACCCAACGGGCAGCGGCGATCTATAATGTCAAAAGATCTGGCGTCAGTCTGCGAATGTCGCGAGATAGGCAATCAGATTGGCCCGGTCGTCAGACTTCGAAAGGCCCGCAAATCCCATCGAGGTGCCCGGTGCCCAACCACGTGGATCTTCAAGGAACCTGTAAAGATTTTCGACCGTCCACACATCGGCGGCCTCGCTCAAGGCACCCGAATAGTTGAATCCGTCAATAGCCCCGACATCACGCCCGACCACACCATAAAGATACGGCCCGACACCATTTTCTCCGGCCTCCAGCTTGTGGCAGGCGCGGCACTTGCCCCACTGGCGCTCACCCGCGCTGGCGTCGGCTGTTTCCAAAAGCGTGTCGAAATTCACCTCTTCCACAACCTCTTCAACGACTTCGTCGTCTTCGCCTGTGTCGATCACGTAAACCGCAACCTCTTCCCCGTGTTTGCCACCGACGTGATACAGCGTGTCTGCCGCCCATTTCCCAAGTAGAAAGATCAAGAGCGCGCCGCAAAAGCTGCCAACGATCTTTGTGAACGTCATTGTGTCAAACATATAAGGGTACCCGCCGCTTGAATTTCCTGCGTATCGCGCGGGTATCTATTGCTTCCCCTTGCACATGGCAAGATGTAGAAGGCGCGACCAAACGCCCGTTGGGCAGATTTTTCGGAGGTGCCAATGTCACAGAAGATTGCTTTCCAGGGAGAGCCGGGTGCCTATTCCCACGAAGCGTGCCGTGATGCCCGCCCGAATATGGAGGCCTATCCATGCCGGACCTTCGAAGATGTGATCGAGGCAGTGCAAAGCGGCAAAGCGGAACAGGCGATGTTGCCGGTGGAAAACACCATCTATGGCCGGGTCGCTGACATTCATCGGCTGTTGCCTGAAAGCGGGCTGAAAATCATCGACGAGGCGTTCGTGCGGGTGCACATAAACCTGCTCGGTGTTCCCGGCGCGCGGCTTGAAAATGTGCAAGAGGCACATTCTCATGTGGTATTGCTGCCGCAATGCGCGACGTTTCTGGCCCAACATGGCATCCGCGGCCGCGTGAACGCCGACAATGCCCGCGCCGCGCGTGAAATCGCCGAACGGGGTGATCCGCATATCGCAGCTCTGGCCAGCGAACTGGCTGGCGAAATCTACGGATTGGATGTTCTGGCGCGGCACATCGAAGACACTGACAGCAACACAACCCGCTTTCTTCTGATGGCGCGCGACGGCGATACCACCCGCCGTGGCGATCACGGCATGATGACCACTTTCGTGTTCGAAGTCCGCAACATTCCCGCCGCGCTTTACAAGGCGATGGGCGGTTTTGCGACCAATGGCGTCAACATGACCAAACTAGAAAGCTACATGGTCGACGGCTCTTTCACCGCGACCCAATTTTATGCCGACATCGAAGGCCATCCCGACGACCCGGCCGTCGCGCGCGCGCTGGACGAACTGGATTACTTCACAAGCATGATCAACATTCTCGGAACCTATCCCCGAGACCCGCGCAGGGACTAAATGTTCGATCCCGGAGTTTGGTGGTGCGATCTTTTCCTCTTTAAACAGCGTCTCCTCAGCAATTGTGATAGGGGTGTCACCGGATGTCTTGGACCGCCTGCACACGCGCCGAAAAAGGGGTAACATGCGTATGATTTGGGGTCTGTTTGCTGTGACGATCGGGATTGCCCTGATCACTGTGTTTGTATGGAGACAGTTGGACCACCGGGCGGACCGTGCTGAAATGGACAGGCTGATCGGCATGCAACTGAACGATCCGCCCCTTTTTTCACCTGACATGGTGGCCGACCTGCCGGAACCGGCGCGACGGTTTTTCACCTTCGCCATCGCAGAGGGCACACCGCTTTTTACGGTGGCCAGGTTGGAAATGGTCGGCCAGTTCGGCATGGGAGACAAGGCCGCCCCCGGCTATATGCTGATGCGCGCAACCCAGGTGTTGGCTGTGCCGCATGGTTTTGTCTGGAAGATGTCGGGTGGATCGGGCGCGATGCGCATGGCGGGATCGGACAGCGGCGCTTGGACCCGGTTCTGGCTCGGGGGTCTTGTGCCTGTGGCCCGTTTTGGCGGGAACCCGGACCACAGACGGGCTGCCTTTGGACGCTATGTCGCGGAAGCAGTCTTCTGGACTCCGGCGGCTGTTTTGCCGGGGCCGAATGTCAGTTGGAAACCAGTTTCGGCAAACGCCGCGCGCATGACGATGCGCCACAATGGCATGGAACAATCGGCCGACGTGACAGTCGCGGCAGATGGTCAACCGCTGCATGTGTCGTTTATGCGATGGAGTGACGCCAACGCGGACACGGTCTACCGGCTTCAGCCCTTTGGTGGCTACCTTTCGCAGTTCGACGACGTCGCCGGCTTCCGCCTGCCGACCCATTTTGAGGCGGGCAATCATTTCGGAACGGAGGATTATTTTCCGTTCTTCATCGCCGATGTGACCAACATCACGTTCCCGAAGCCGCGGTAAGTCTGAGCGGTGTGAATGCTCCGGCAGCTGGCGCTGCTATGCTTTCTGGCACTGGTGTCCCTGCCGTCGCCCCGGTGCCAGGTGCCGCCGACCGGTGTCACAATGTCTAAAGCGCCAGTTGTTCCGCAAGTGTCAATTCGCGGGTTTCGGGGCGGTTGAAATCAATGCCCGATTCAAGGTGGCGGAGATGGTCGTCGATCAGGATCACCAGGCGGTCGGTGTTTCTAGCCTCGATCTCGTCCACAATCCGGGCATGTTCGTCCTCGGCGCAGGCTGACGTGCCGGCGGCGCTGTATAAACCAAGGATCAGGGTGGTTTGCAGGGTCAATTCGCCCAGAAAACGCTCCAGAACCCGGTTTCCGGCAATTTTGGCAAGTTTCATATGAAAAACCCGCGACAAGCGCAGTTCCAGTGGCTTGTCATTGGCGGCTCTGGCCTGTGCCTCTTGGGCGATGTTTTCGCGCATGAACCGGATGTCTTCGGCGCTGGCCCGTTCGACCACATTGCGCGCCAGGGTGCGCTCGATTGTGCGACGTGCTTCGAAAACCTCGCGCGCTTCCTGCGGAGAGGGCGTCGCGACATAGGCACCGCGATTGGGACGCAGTTCGACGACTTTTTGCGCGGCAAGGGCTGTCAGGGCGCGGCGCACGTTTGCACGATTACAGCCGAAAAGTTCGCTTAAAGACTGTTCGCGCAGCTTGGTTCCGGCGGGCAATCGCTGCTCTGCCACCGCCGTCAGGATGGCGTGTGCAATTGTATCTTCCGGTGATCGGGATGGCGTATCTGATTGATCGTGATTGGAAAGCTCGTTCATGGCGACACTCTATCCGATGTCAGACTCCGGGCGCAATCTGAACTCAAGATAGTTTTTGTTTGACTTGATAACAAGTATTGTTAACAATCTTTGCTATCAATTTAGGAGGAGCTATGAAGATTCTGGTCATGAACCCCAACTCGACCGTGTCGATGACGGACAAAATCGTCGAAAGCGCGCAGAAGGTTGTGAGTGAGGGGACAACGATTGTTGCTGCGACAGGCCAAGACGCGCCCGCCAGCATTCAAGGGCACCACGACGAAGCTATGTCGGTACCGGGTCTTCTGGCGCGCCTGAAACAGGCCGAGGCAGATGGCTTGGACGGTGTCGTCGTCGCCTGCTTTGACGATCCGGGAATTCGCGCGTGCCGCGAGGTCTTTTCCGGGCCGGTGCTGGGCATCTGCGAGGCCGCGGTAAAAGGCGCAAGCATGATCGCCACATCGTTTTCGGTTGTGACGACGCTACCGCGCTCTGTTCCCGTGATCGAGCATCTGATCCACGGCTACGGCCTGTCCCATCAATGCAAGCGTGTTCGGTCAGCCGAAATACCGGTTCTGGCTCTGGAGGAGGAAGGATCGGGCGCGCGCGACAGGGTGCGCGACGAGATACTGAAAGCCGTTCGCGAAGACCAGTGCGAGGCCATCGTTCTGGGCTGCGCAGGCATGGCGGATCTGACCGATTGGCTGACCCGTGAAACCGGCGTGCCGGTCATCGACGGCGTAACAGTCGCCACCAAGATGATCGAAGGTCTGGTCGCGTGCGGGCTGAAAACCAGCAAGGTGGGTGGCTATGCCACGCCGATCGCTGCCTGAATTTAAGGAGGAGACATCATGACATTGAATCCCGAGATCGAAGCCTCCCACGTGGAGGCGATTGAGCAAAAGGCGATTGGCGAAGAAAGCCTTGCGCCACAGAAAACGCGGATCATGGGTCCGGTATCCTATCTGTTTGCGTGGCTTGGGGGCTGTGTTTCGATTGGCACATTCACCGTTGGCTCAGGCCTTGTGGGCACTCTGAACCTGCTTCAGACTTTTGTGGCCATCGCCATCGGCTGTACCGTTATCGGTGTGGCGCTGATGATCAACGGTCAGGCTGGCCATAAATACGGCATTCCATTCATGGTTCAGGCCCGCTCTGCCTTTGGCTTTGCCGGAACGCGCATCCCGGCGCTGGTGCGGTCCGTGCCTGCAATCGTCTGGTTTGGTTTCCAAAGCTGGATCGGGGCCGGTGCGTTGAACCTCGTGTCGGAAACCTTGTTTGGCTATTCCAATATGTGGGCCTTCTTTGTGGGCTTTCAGTTCCTGCAAATCGGCCTGTCGGTCCTTGGGTTTCACGGCATCAAGTGGTTGGAAAACATCGGGTCGATCTTCATTATTTGCTCGCTGATTTACATGTTCTTCAGCGTGATCAACAAATACGGTGACGAGATTTCGACCAATCTGGTCAATGTCGAAGGCACCTGGGGCGCACCCTTCTGGGGGGCAACCATGTTGTTTTTGGGGATTTACAGCACAATGATGCTAAACGTGTCCGATTATTCGCGCGAATTGCGGCACAATGTGGGGCCGGTGCGTCAGGCAGTGATCTATGCCAATTCGATCCTGCCAGCGACCTTGTTCATGGGTCTGATCGGTCTCATGGTTTCTGGTGCCACCGGCGAAGTTGATCCCATCAAGGTGTTCTCAAGCGCCGTGGACAACAAGCCGCTGCTGGTGATCACCTTGCTGTTCATTGCGTTTGCACAGGTGACAACCAACATTCTGAACAATGTGGTTCCGCCAGCGTATGCGCTGATGGATGTGTTCAAGCTCAGCTATAAAACCTCTGCTGTTCTTGTCGGGCTTCTGGCCTTTGCCACATTCCCCTGGGAATTGGTGAAAGACGAATCTGCTGCCGGTCTGGGCCTGTTCATCCAGACATATTCCGCATTCCTGGGCCCGATCTTTGCGATCCTGGTTGTCGACTATTTCTTCCTGCGCAAGCAGACGCTGGATCTGGACAAGCTTTATGATCCCGAAGGGCCATATCAGGGCGTGAACTGGGCGGCGGTCATCGCGATGGCGATCGGTGTTGTGGTTGCGCTGATCTTCTCGGGGATTTCCTGGTATGCCAGCCTGATCCCCGCTGGTCTGTCGTACTGGTTGCTGATGAAATACCTTCCTGCGGCAAAGCGGTTCGCCCAATAAACGCCAAAACACCGACAGGCGCGCGGCAGGTCCGCGCGCTTGCTTTTCTAGTCATGCGCCGCTTGGGTCAGGTGTCTTGAGGCCAGCCAAAATCCCGCACCGCTTGGGTGTGCTGACCAAGGCGCGGCGCGGTTTTTGTCAAACTCAGCTCCGAATGACTGAACGTGATGGGTGTGCGCACGCCAGGCACGTTTTCAGGCTGCACCTGCATGCCGCGATGTACGATCTGGGGATCGGCGAACACCTCTGCAACGGTGTTGATCGGAGAGGCGGGCACATTGTGCGCTTTCAACGCCGACAGCACATCGGATTTCAACCATTTGGCCGTGGCCGCTTTCAACACCGGCACCAGAGCCGCACGGTGTTTCACCCGGTCGGCATTGGTACGATACCGCGCATCTTTGGCAATATCGGCAAGTGACAGCACCTGACAAAGACGCTGAAACTGACCATCATTTCCAGCCGCGATGATGATATCGCCATCGGCCACGGGAAATACCTCGTAAGGCACGATATTGGGGTGCTGATTGCCCATCCGTTGTGGAGACCGCCCCGTCGACAAGAAGTTCATCGACTGGTTTGCCAGCGCGGCAGTGCCCGCATCGAACAGGCTCATGTCGATATGCTGACCCTGACCGCTGGTCTGGCGCGCAGCCAACGCGGCCTGTATCGCGATCACCGCGTAAAGGCCGGTATAAATATCGGTAACCGCAACGCCCACTTTTTGCGGCGCGCCATCGGGGTCGCCGGTGATCGACATCAGGCCCGACATGCCCTGGATCAGATAATCATACCCGGCCCGGTCCGCGTAAGGTCCGGTCTGGCCAAAGCCGGTGATCGAGCAATACACCAGTGCCGGGTTCATCGCGGACAGTGTGTCGTAATCCAGCCCGTATTTGGCAAGCCCGCCCACCTTGAAGTTTTCGATCACAACATCCGCGTCACGGGCCAAGGTCTGCACAAAAGCCTGCCCGTCCTGTGATGTCAGATCGGCGGTGACCGAATATTTGCCGCGATTGCAACTGTAGAAATAGGCCGCCGAGGACGTATCTTCGCCCTCGCGTTCGATAAAAGGCGGACCCCAGGTGCGCGTATCGTCACCTTTAAGGCTTTCGACCTTGATCACAGTGGCCCCAAGATCAGCAAGGGTCTGCCCCACCAGCGGGCCCGCAAGAATGCGGGCCAGTTCCAGAACCCTGAGGCCGTCCAGCGGTGCGGGCATCAGAAAAAGGCCTGCAGCCCTGTCTGCGCCCGGCCCAGGATCAGCGCGTGAACGTCATGCGTGCCTTCATAGGTGTTCACGGTCTCAAGGTTCTGCGAATGCCGGATCACGTGGTATTCCGCCATGATCCCGTTGCCACCATGCATGTCCCGCGCATGCCGCGCGATGTCGAGCGCCTTGCCGCAGTTGTTGCGCTTGATCAGGCTGATCGCTTCGGGGGCGGCGGTGCCGGCATCCAGCATGCGACCGACCTGCAAAGCGGCGTGCAGGCCAAGCGTGATTTCGGTCTGCATATCGGCAAGCTTTTTCTGAAACAGCTGCGTCTGCGCCAGCGGGCGCCCGAACTGCGTCCGGTCCAGCCCGTATTGACGCGCGCGGTGCCAGCAATCCTCGGCAGCGCCCATCACACCCCAGGCAATGCCATAGCGCGCGCGGTTCAGACAGCCAAACGGGCCTTTCAGACCTTCAACACCCGGCAGCAACGCGTCTTCGCCCACTTCGACATTGTCGATGACAATCTCACCGGTGATCGACGCGCGCAGTGACAGCTTGCCCTCGATCTTGGGCGCAGACAGGCCCTTCATCCCTTTCTCAAGCACAAAACCGCGAATTTTGCCGCCATGCGCTTCGGATTTGGCCCAAATGACAAACACATCCGCAATCGGGCTGTTCGAAATCCACATCTTCGCGCCATTCAGCACGTAACCGCCCTCGGTCTTTTTGGCGACAGTTTTCATGCCAGCGGGGTCAGATCCGGCTTCGGGTTCGGTCAGCCCGAAACATCCGATCAATGTACCTGCGGCAAGCCCCGGAAGATATTTCTGTCGTTGCGCGTCCGTGCCATAGGCGTGGATCGGGTACATGACCAAAGAGCTTTGAACACTCATCATGGACCTGTACCCGCTGTCCACGCGTTCCACCTCGCGCGCGACAAGACCATAAGACACATAACCGGCACCAAGCCCGCCATATTCCTCGGGAATGGTCACCCCCAAAAGGCCCATCTCGCCCATCTCGGCGAAAATCTCGGGTGCCACACCTTCGTTCATATACATGTCGGACACGCGCGGCATCAATTTATCAGTCGCATAGGCCGCCGCACTTTCGGCGACCATCCGTTCATCCTCGTCTAAGGCACCGCGAAGGCCCAACGGGTCTTGCCAGTCGAATTCAGAAAGTGACGGTCCGTGACCCGCGTTTGAGGCATCAAGCATGTCCAAGTTCCTTGTTAATCTCGTTGGCCGCAGCACATCCTGCGTTCTGTCCCAGAACTGTCGCGGCCAGGAACCCGTTTCCGGATAGATCCCCTCTATCCCCGGATGCGGAAACGCCAAAACCGGCACCCCCAGCTGCGAAAGGTTGTCATAGCCCGCGCCTGACTTTCGGCAGGTTTGGGTGTCTGGCGGTATTCTGCGGCCTCATTGCCCGTGAAACAAGACCCCGCTGACACGGACCGCGCAATAGCCCGCAGAAAACCGTGTTCGGCGGAACGGCCTGCCACGCATATCGCCTCACCGTTTGGGCACAGCGATGTTGCGCGACAGTGCAAATTCGGCGGTCCAGGTTAGCCCATGTTACTCAGCGTTTTGCCCGGTGCCAGAAAGTCAGGATCGGCGATCACATGGATCAGGCTGACACCCGGGGTTGCACGTGCTTTGGCCACGGCGGCGGTAAAAGATGCCAGATCCTGCACAGCTGTGGCCTGCGCCCCGAAAGACCGGGCAAAGGCGCAGAAATCCGGATTGGCCAGATCGGTGCCCGACACCCGCCCCGGATATGCGCGCTCCTGATGCACACGGATGGTCCCATAGCGCCCGTTGTCGATGACAATCACCGTCAGATCCAGACCATGATGCACAGCTGTGGCCATTTCCTGACAGGTCATCATAAAGCACCCATCACCGGCAATGGCGACAATTTCGCGGTCCGGAGCACAGATGGCGGCCCCGATGGCGGCAGGCAGGCCATACCCCATAGAGCCAGAGGTCGGGGCCAACTGTGATCCCGGGCTGCGATAGCGGTAGAACCGATGCAGCCACCCGGCATAGTTTCCGGCCCCGTTGCAGACGATTGCCGTATCCGGCAACACATCGGCAAGATGCGCGAAATAGGGGGCAAGCGGATCATCCGGAACCGAATCCGGCACAGTAAAGCGCTCAAACTCTGCGCGCAGGGTTTCGGTTCTGCTGGCAAAGAGGTCCGGGTCAATCGGCTTCCAGGCGGCGACGGCTTCGCAAAAGCTTTGGGTGTCAGAGGTCACGGCGATCTCGGGTTCGAAAACCCGGCCAAGCTCTTCTGGCTCGGGAAAGACATGGATCAGGTTTTGGGTCGGCACCGGTGCGGACAGCAACGCATAGCCATTCGTCGTCATCTCCCCCAAACGGGGGCCAATCGCGATCAGCAGATCGGTCTGCTCCATCAGCGTCGCAAGATAGGGCGGTGTCCCGACGCCATAATGGCCAACGTAATTCGGATGGCTGTTGTTCATCAGCCCCTGACACCGCAGTGATACCGCAACAGGCAAGCCCTGGGTCTCTGCAAACCGTTCCAGCGCGGCAATGCCGGTGCTGGTCCACCCGCCGCCACCGGCCATGATCAACGGTGCTCTTGCATCCGCGATCCGGCCTTTGACCGCCTCAAGCGTCTGTGCCACCGGCATAAATCGCGGGGCTTCGGCCCAGGCGGGTGCTACGGGCTGCGCGATGTCGTCGTACAGCATGTCCTCCGGCAGCGCCAGAACGACAGGGCCGGGGCGTCCCGACATCGCGGTGCGAAAGGCGCGGCTTACATATTCCTGAAGGCGGGACGCATCGTCGATCTGTGCAACCCATTTCGCCATCTGGCCAAACATCCGGCGATAGTCGATTTCCTGAAACGCCTCGCGGTCCACCATGTCGCGTGCGACCTGTCCAAGAAACAGGATCATCGGGGTGGAATCCTGAAAGGCAACATGCACGCCCGCGCTGGCATTGGTGGCACCTGGCCCGCGTGTGGCAAAACAGATGCCCGGGCGTCCGGTCAACTTGCCATAGGCCTCTGCAGCCATGGCGGCCCCCCCCTCTTGGCGGCAGGTGACAAAGCGGATGTCCGGATCACGTCCGTAAAAGGCATCCAGCACAGGCAGATAGCTTTCTCCCGGCACGCCGAACACGGCTTTTGTGCCCTGTGCTTGCAAAAGGTCGACAAGATGATCCGCCGCGCGAAGGGTGTTTTTTTGGGTCATGGGTATGCTCGGAAAACAGTGTTCGCCCCGACGCTAATCGTGTTCCCGCCACGGGGCAAACCGGTTCCTGTGTTCCCCGCACCAAAGACCATCGTGCAGATGGTCTGAAACGGGCCAATTCGAACGGCGCAGCAGGGTCTGAGTGCCGCTTAAAGAGCAACAGTCACCGGCTGGCCCGTGTCGCGCGACAGCGTTGCCGCATCCGCCAATTGCTGCGCCTTGAGCCCGTCGATGATGGACGGCGTCACCGAAGTTCCGGCGGTCAGACAGTCGACAAAATGAGCCAATTCTGCCCGATAGGCGCTTTCGTAGCGTTCTAGAAAGAAATGCATCACGGCTGCCGTCTTGAAGCCGCTGTCCGTTGCGGCCTCGACCGTGTTTTCATGCACGTTTGCCGCGCGCAGCATCCCCTTAGACCCATGCACCTCGATCCGCTGATCATACCCATAGGCGGCGCGCCGTGAATTGCTGATCTGACAGATCTTGCCGCTGGCGGTTGTCAGCGTCACTGCCGCTGTATCCACATCCCCCGCCGCGCCAATCTCGGGGTCCACCAAAGCACTGCCAACCGCGAACACGCTGACCGGGTCTTCGCCCAGCAGGAACCGCGCCATATCCAGATCATGGATCATCATGTCGCGGAAAATCCCGCCAGAGCTTTTGATATAGCTGATCGGGGGCGGGGCGGGGTCGCGGGACAGGATTGTGACCAGTTCGGTGTCGCCGATCTCGCCTTCGGCCAGCCGCTTTTGCAGGTTGGCAAAGCTGGGATCAAAACGCCGGTTGAAGGCGGTCATAAACGGCACGCCTGCAACCTCGACCGCCTTGATACAGTCGCGAATGCGGTCAGCGGACATATCAATCGGCTTTTCGCAAAAAATGGCCTTGCCTGCCGCAGCGGCGGCGTGGATCAGATCGTAATGCGTGTCAGTGGGGGTGCCGATGACAACCGCGTCTACGTCCTTGCTGTTTATGAGCGCGTCGCTGTCCAGCACCTGCGCGCCGGTTTTGGCAGCCAGAGCATTCGCCGGATCGGCAAACGCATCCGACACGGCGGTCACGCGCACAGTGTCGATCTGGCTGGCGGACCGTGCATGTACCACACCGATCCGCCCGCATCCCAGCAATCCAAGATTAACCATTCTCTGTTCCCTTAAAGGCTGTCAGTACGCGCCGCGCGGCGGCGACCACGGGGTCATGCGTGTCTTTCAAAATCGCCACCCGGTCAAACCGGGCGGGATCGGCATTCACGGCGTTTCGCAATGCGTCGCCAAAGGCCATCCGCAATTCCGTTCCGATATTGAATTTGCAGATCGATGATCCCTGCGCCAAGCGTCTGCGCTGATCCACCGGTACGCCCGATCCACCGTGGATCACCAGTGGCACGGATGTGACGGCCTCGATCGCACGAATGCGGGGTTCGTCCAGCCCGCCGTCCTTGTCTTCCTGCAGATGCACATTGCCCACCGAAATTGCCATCGCATCGACATTGGTCTCAACAGCGAATTGCGCGGCTTCTTCCGGGTCCGTTCCGGCAGATTGTTCACCGCCGGAATAGCCGACAAACCCGATCTCGCCTTCACACGAGATACCCGCTGCATGTGCCATCTCTGCAATCGCGGCGGTCTCCGCGATGTTCTGCGCCAACGGTTTGCGGGAGCCGTCGAACATCAAAGACGTGAACCCGCTGTCCAGCGCCTCTTTACATTCATCCATCGTATAGCCGTGATCCAGATGCGCCACGACCGGAACGGATGCATGTTCCGCCAGATGGCGGAACATCTTGCCCAGCACCGGCAACGGCGTATGCGCCCGGCAGGACGGCCCGGCCTGCAGGATCACCGGCACGTTCTCCGCCTCGGCCGCCGCCACATAGGCGCGCATGTCTTCCCATCCCAGCGTGACCAAACCAGCCACCGCATGCCCTTGCTTCAGCGCGGGCTGAAGCACCTCTGCAAGTGTCGCGAGCGTCATTTGAACTTGGCAATCATGTCTTTGATCCCCGGAATGGTCTCAATCTGATCCGCATGGGTGGGCTGGAAATACTGCACCAGACTGCGCTGGCTCAGCCCGCCAAGGATGGTGAAGTAATACATCTCATACCCCGGCAGAACGGCGCAGGGGTGATACCCCTTGTCGATGCAAATCGTAGAGCCATCCATGATGTGATAGGCATCGCCGGGTTCATTGTCTTGGCGCTGCAACATCTGAACACCCGACCCGTGTTTGGGGCGGAACCGGAAGTTATACGTCTCGTCATGCCGCGACTCATCCGGCAAACGGTCCGTGTCGTGCTTGTGTGACGGGAACCCGGACCAGCCACCTTGCCCGACGGTGTAGAGTTCAGACACCAGCAAGCGCCCCACCTTGTCGTGCTGTTTCTGCCCTAGGATGTGTTTGATCTTGCGATGGGTCTTGGTGTCGTCCGACCCGTATTGCACAAGGTCCAATTCGGCCACGCGGACATCGAAGGGATCAAGCACCTTGTCGTATTTCGCCCCGGCCACAAACACCTCTGTGTCGTCGGACCTGCACACCATGCTGACCTTGGCCCCGACCGGCACATAAACGCCCTCGGGTTCCCCATCCCAGACGTCTTCGCCACGGTTGCCAAGAGACGGGAAACGCACGCCCTCAATATCGACATCCACGGTCCCGGTCGCGGGAACGACACAGGTTTCATAGCCCGGCACCTGGTAGTCAAAACTCTGACCTTTGGTCAGTTTGACAATGTTGAAATAGTTGAGCGGAACGGTCGGATCATCTGCATCGACGATGGGCACGTTCTTGTTGTCGTGAGGTGCGATATGCATGGGGTCGTCCTCTTTAGGCCTCGGTCGGGCCGGGATGCGTCTTCAGGAAGTCTTCAAGCTGCGCGGCATTCGGCATCGCCGGGGCACAGCCGGGTTTGGACACCACAATCGACGCACAGGCCGATCCGCGCAGGATGGCGTCTTTGAGCGGTCGGCCTTCGGACAGGCCTGCCAGAAAGCCCGCCATAAAACTGTCGCCCGCGCCGGTGGGTTTGACGGCCTCGACCGGGTAAATCCCGGTCTTGATTTCAGCGCCGTCCGCAAAGGTGATCGCGCCAAGCGGACCCATCTTGTAGACAACGATCTGCGCACTGTCTTGTGCCAGAGCCTTGGCCTTGCCCAACCCCTTGTCGATGTCACCAGCCATAAAGCCGAACTCTTCGTCATTGCCGACAATAATATCCGACATCGCGCCTGCACGGCTCAGCACGTCTTCGGCGACCGCAGCGGACGGCCAGCTATAGGGGCGGTAATCCACGTCAAAGATGATCGGCAGGCCCGCTGCCTTGGCCAGTTCAAACGCGCGGAACGTGGCGCTGCGCGATGGTTCGGCGGCAAACACCGTGCCTGCGGTGATCAATGCGCCGAAGGCGCTGTAGTCCACCGCTTCAACGTCTTCGACCGACATCTGAAAATCGGCTGCATTGTTGCGATAAATAACGGATTGGTGGTCCTCGACGCGGGTTTCGTAAACCGCCAAAGAGGTGCGGTATTCGCCCCGCACCCGTTTCACGTAGCGCCGGTCGACGCCGTACTGGTCCAGCTGATTTTCGCAATACCAGCCAATGGCGTCGTCAGACACGCAGGTCACAAGCGACGCGTCACATCCGAACTTGCACAGTCCCGCCGCGATGTTTGCGGATGACCCGCCCATCGCCACCATCATCGTCCCCGCATCGCGGGTGCGGGTGCCAGCCGGGTCAGGTGACAGGTCCATCCCGACCCGCCCGATCACCAGGAATTTCCGTTTGGCCAGCGCCTCTTGCAGCATCAGACGCCCTTTCTTTGGCGGGGGCGGCTGCTTTCCCAATCCACATGGGCGTCGCGGACTTTGTCAGACGTTGTGACGTGTGGTGTGCCCACTTCCCACCAAGCATGGCCTTCGGTTGTCCAGCCGTCATAGGCGTCAACCTTCATGACAATGACAGAGGTCTTGTCCGCCGCCTGCGCGCGTTTGAACGCGTCGGCCAGCTCTGCCGGGTTTGACACCGTTTCGGCGTTGGCCCCCATGGAGGCTGCGTGGGCCTCGAAATCCACCGCGAAGGGGGCGGGAACGGTGGGGCAATCTGCGATCAGGTTGTTAAAGCTTTCATTGCCGGTGTTGTTCTGCAGCTTGTTGATCACCGCAAACCCGCCATTGTCGAGCACAAGGATGATCAGCTTTTTACCCGTAAGCACCGAGGAATAGATGTCGGAGTTGAGCATCAGGTAAGACCCATCCCCGCAGAACGAAATGGTGTCGCGATCCGGTTCGCGTTCGGATTGCGCGATCCGCGCACCCCAGGCCCCGGCGATTTCGTAGCCCATGCAGGAAAAGCCGAATTCGACGTCCACCGTGCCAGTGTCCAAGGTGCGCCAGTTTGCGGTGACTTCGGCAGGCAAGCCACCCGCCGCTGCAACGATGCGGTCGCGTTTGTCGCAAAGCGCGTTCACCACCCCAATGGCCTGCGCATATGAATTGGGGCGATTGTCCGCATAAGCCACGTTATCGGCGACATAGGCCACCCATTTTTTGCGCTCGTCCTGTGCCGTCGCCACCCAAGCGTCGGGCGCGCGGTAGTCCTTCAATGCGGACGTCATTTCGATCAGGCTCAGCTTGGCATCGCCAACCACCGGCAAGGACCGGTGTTTGGCCGCATCATGACGCGCGGCATTGATCGAAATGAATTGCGCGTCTTGGGCAAAGGCTGTCCATGACCCGGTTGTGAAATCCTGCAGGCGCGTGCCGACTGCAACGATCACGTCGGCCTGTTCGGCGATTGTGTTGGCGCTCTCTGACCCGGTCACGCCAATGGGGCCAATGTTCAGCGGGTTCGTGTCCAGCAGGTTGGCCCGCCCCGCGATGGTTTCGACCACTGGAATCTGGTGAGCCTCGGCAAATTCGCTCAGCTCTGCCACCGCGCGCGAATACTGAACACCGCCGCCCGCGATGATCATCGGGCGTTTCGCGGCTTTCAGGCAGGCCACCGCATCTGCGATCTCGCCCACATCTGGGGCCTGACGGCGAATGCGATGCACCGTCTTTTCAAAAAACACGTCTGGGTAATCATAGGTCCAGCCCTGCACATCCTGTGGCAAACCCAGAAAGGCAGGGCCGCAATCGGCAGGGTCCAGCATGGTTGCCAACGCCGCAGGTAAGGATTGGATCACCTGCGCCGGATGGGTGATCCGGTCCCAATAGCGCGTCACCGGTTTGAAGGCGTCGTTCACGCCAAAGGTGGGGTCGTTGAAATTCTCCATCTGCTGCAAGACCGGGTCGGGCAGGCGGGTCAGGAAAGTATCCCCACACAGCAAAAGCATCGGCAGCCGGTTCGCATGGGCCAGCGCAGCAGAGGTCAAAAGGTTCGACGTACCGGGGCCTGCAGAGGCGGTGCAGAACATAAACCGCTGACGCAACCATTGCTTGGCATATCCGGCAGCGGCAAAGCCCATGCTCTGTTCGTTCTGCCCCCGATACAGCGGCAGCGCATCGCGCGTATCATAGAGCGCTTCGCCAAGGCAGGTCACGTTGCCGTGGCCGAAAATGCCAAATCCACCCCCGCACACGCGCAGCACCTCGCCGTCCACGTCAATATACTGGTTTTCCAGCCACTTTATGATGGCTTGGGCGGTGGTGAGTGTGATGGTGTCAGTGGTCATTGGCAGGCACGTCCTTTTGCGATTCTCGTCCGACGGTCATTTCCCGTCTTGCGCAGATCGGAGTCCCACGATACTAATTTTGCAACCGGTTGCAAACGGATTTTCGAAAAATAGGGGGGTGCGGCGTGACGGAACTGGGCGTCGGGATAATTGGCGGAGGCTACATGGGCAAAGCCCATTCCGTTGCAATGGCGGCTGTGGGGGCTGTGTTCAACACAAACCTGCGCCCAAGGCTGGAAATGATTTGCGCCTCCAGCGACACCAGCGCAGAACACTATCGCGCCGCCTATGGCTTTGACCGCTGCACCGCAGATTGGCGCGTTTTGGTGAACGATTCGAAGGTTGACGCCGTTGTCATCGCCAGCCCGCAGGAATTTCACCGCGCGATTGCCGAAGCGGCCTTTGCGCTGGGCAAGCCGGTGTTTTGTGAAAAACCCTTGGGCGCGTCGATAGAGGACAGCCGTGCGATGGTGGCGGCTGCAGAGGCGTCGGGTGTGGCAAACATGGTGGGGTTCAACTACATCCGCACCCCCGCCAGCCAATACGCGCGGCGGCTGATTTGCGAAGGTGTGATCGGAGACATCACCTGGTTTCGCGGCGAACATACCGAAGACTTCCTGAGCGACCCGCAGACGCCCGCCAACTGGCGCACCAGCGGCGATGCCAACGGCACCATGGGGGATCTTGCCCCCCATATGATCAACGCCGCGCTGGCGCTGCTGGGGCCGATCGACACGCTGATCGCGGAGGTCGAAACCGTACATTCCAACCGTCCAAATGGGACGGTGACCAATGACGATCACGGCCAGATGATGTGCCGCTTTGCCCGTGGCGCGATGGGGCAGTTGTATTTCTCGCGCATCGCGACGGGCCGCAAGATGGGCTATGCCTACGAGGTCACGGGCACCCAGGGGGCGATCCGGTTCGATCAGGAAGACCAGAACGCGCTGTGGCTCTATATCGCGAACGGTCCAGAGGCGACGCGGGGCTTTACCAAGATCCTCACCGGTCCGGCGCATCCCGATTACCTGCCGTTCTGTCAGGGGCCAGGGCATGGCACGGGCTATCAGGATCAGATCATCATAGAAGCCCGCGATTTTTTGCAGGCGATTGAAACCGGACACCCGGTTTGGCCCACATTCCGAGACGGGATGGAGGTCAACCAAGTGATTGCGGCGGCGATGGCGTCGTCACGTGACAAAACATGGAAAGACGTCAGCGCTTTCTGAATTGGGAAAGGACCCCGATGACACTTCGTATTGGCAATGCGCCCTGTTCCTGGGGTGTGGAATTTGCGGATAATGCCCGCAACCCGACATGGCAAACCGTGCTGCAAGAATGCGCCGAAGCCGGGTATACCGGGATTGAGCTTGGCCCTGTCGGCTTCATGCCGGAAGACCCGGCTGTTCTGGCCGACGGTCTTGCGCGCCACGATCTTGATCTGATTGGGGGCGTTGTGTTTCGGCCCTTCCATGATCCTGCCGCGTGGGACGATGTGATGGATGGGGCGGTGCGCACCTGCAAGGCGCTGACCGCCCATGGCGCGCAGCATTTGGTGCTGATCGATTCCATCTCGGAGCGCCGCGCCCCGACAGCGGGACGGGCGTCCGAGGCCGAACAGATGGACAACGCGGAATGGGCGGCCTTCCGCGATCGGATTGCGACGGTCGCCAAGATGGGGGCCGAAGAGTACGGCCTGACCGTTGGCATTCACGCGCACGCTGCAGGCTTTATGGATTTTGAGCCTGAACTAGAGCGTTTGCTGGATGAGGTAGATGAGAGCATTCTCAAGATCTGTTTTGACACCGGGCACCATTCCTATGCCGGGTTCGATCCTGTTGCGTTCATGAAGCGGCACATGGACCGCATTTCCTACATGCATTTCAAGGATATTGACCCACAGGTCAAAGCCGATGTGATCGCAAAGCGCACTGGTTTCTACGATGCCTGCGGACAGGGCATTTTCTGCAACCTTGGGCAAGGGGATGTGGACTTCCCCGCTGTGCGGCAATTGTTGCTGGATCACGGGTTTGAAGGCTGGTGCACGGTGGAACAGGATTGCGATCCACTGCTTGATCCCGACACTTTGGGCGACGCGCGCAAGAATCGGGAATACCTTGAATCCATTGGCTTTACCTAAGGACATAAGATTATGGCAAAACTGAATTGGGGCATGATCGGCGGCGGCGAAGGCAGCCAGATCGGACCAGCCCATCGCCTTGGTGCGCAAGCCGACGGCAATTTCATTCTAGCGGCCGGGGCGCTGGATGTCGACGCTGAAAAAGGCCGCGCCTACGCGCAGTCCTTGGGGATTGCAGCGGACCGGGCTTATGCCGATTGGCAAGAAATGTTGGACGGCGAAACGGGACGCGATGACAGGGTTGATCTCGTCACCGTGGCCACGCCGAATTCCACCCATTTCGAGATCACCAAGGCCTTCCTTGAAGCCGGGTTCAACGTGCTTTGCGAAAAGCCGATGACGATGACCGTGGAAGAGGGCGAAGAGATCGTGCGCGTGGCCAAGGCCAGCGGCAAAATCTGCGCGGTGAACTACTGCTATTCCGCCTATCCGATGGTGCGGGAAATGCGGCACATGGTGCGGACTGGGCAGATCGGCAAGGTGCGGTTGGTTGTGGCCAATTTCAGCCATGGTCATCACGGCGACGCCACCGATGCGGACAATCCACGCGTCCGCTGGCGCTATGATCCGGCGATGGCTGGCGTGTCTGGTCAGTTTGCCGATTGTGGTATTCACGCGCTGCATATGGCCAGCTTTATCGCCGGTGATCAGGTGCGCAGCCTGTCGGCAGATTTCGCCTCGACGATCCCAACCCGGGAGCTGGAAGACGACGCGATGGTGAATTTCCGGATGGAGGGCGGCACGGTTGGGCGGCTTTGGACATCGTCCGTCGCCATCGGGCGTCAACACGGGTTCGACATTCAGGTCTTTGGCGAAACCGGCGGCATGCGCTGGGCGTCCGAGCAGCCCAATCAGGTGTTCTATACACCCGTGGGCGGGCGCACGCAGATCATGGAAAAAGGTGATGGCACCCTGTCAGATGAGGCCACACGTCTGTCGCGCGTGGCGATTGCGCATCCCGAAGGGTTTCCGCTTGCGGTTGCCAATATCTATGTCGATCTGGCGGCTGCCATCCAAGGCGAAACCCGCGATGGGTTGCCAACAGCCGAGGATGGTTTGCGGTCGATGGCGGCTGTCTATGCGTCGGTTGGGTCGGCCAAGGACAACGGCGCGTGGGTGGATGCCCGCCCACCAATGTTCCGCTGATCAGGGCAGGGGGCGCAACGTGCCCCTTTCCACGACGGAACAGGCAAAGATACGCGACTCGGGTTGGCGATCCGGATCTTCCAGCAGGGTCACCATCGCTTCGATCGAGGATTGCACAATCTGCTGGATCGGTTGATGGATCGTGGTCAGGTTTATGTTCTGCCACCCGGCCATTTCCATGTCATTCAGCCCGATAATGCCAATGTCTTCGGGAACCGACAGGCCGCTGTCCGCGATGGCTGACAATGCGCCGATTGACAGAACGTCATCACCGCAAAAGTAAGCCTCTGCAGGTGTGGATTGCAACAAGCGCTGCATCTCGGTGCGTCCGGCGTCAAAGGTATAGGCTTCGGCAAAGGAATGCGTGACAGTGGCGTGCGTAGCCGTGTCCAGCTCTTGCAGAAAGCCGGACAAACGGTCCTGGGTCGAGGTTGCGCTTTCCGGGCCACCCAGAAACGCAACGCGTCTATAGCCACGGGCCAGAAGAGTGTGCGCCGCCATGCGGCCACATTCGACATTGTCGATCCCGATCACATGCACCTGCGGCGAGCTGGAAAAGCGCCCGAAACTATGCACCACCGGAACTCCGGCATCGCGGAAGGCCTTGGCAAAATTCGGCGGCAAGGTGGATGACGCCACAACCGCCCCGTCCACCGAATACTGCCGCAACATCCGCACCGACGCAGCCGCATCGGTTTCATTGGTCAGATTAACCAAAAGCGGTCTGAGCCCGCGGTCCTGCAATCCGCGCGTGAACAGATCGAACACTTCCAGAAAGATCGGGTTGTGAAAGTTGTTTGACACAAGGCCAATCAGTTTGGTGCGGCCCGTGGTCAACGACGAGGCCAGCGCGTTGGGGCTGTAGCCCAGTTCGCTGGCCGCCTTTTCCACCTTGCGCCGCATCTTGCTGGACACAGAGGCACCATCGGTAAAGGTCCGCGACACGGCAGACCGGGAAACACCGGCGCGTTCCGCAACCTCTTTCAACGTGATGGCCATTCTAGACATGTCCGACTTTTTCCACCGCACCGCGTTTACCTGATCCGCGGCAATTGAAATAGTGAAACAGAAATCGGATTATTGCAACCGGTTGCAAAAATGCGGGCCCTGTGCTTAACTCGACTCGAAGACGCGGCAGATCCCGTCTGTCGCCAAGAGACTGGTAATCCTAGGGAGGAAAACATGACGTCATTGATAAAGAAGCTGGCGCTGGCGACGGCGGTTGTTGCGGCACCGTTCGTAACTGCACAATCGGCTGCCGCAGAGGGCGAGACCTATATCCTGGTCAGCCACGCCCCTGACAGCGACACATGGTGGAACACCATCAAAAACGGGATCGCGCTGGCCGGCGAGCAGGTTGGCGTGAATGTCGAATACCGCAACCCGCCAACCGGCGATGTCGCTGACATGGCGCGCATCATCGATCAGGCGGCGGCATCCAGCCCGGATGGCATTATCACAACGCTTGCCGATTATGACGTTCTGAAAGGCCCCATCATGAATGCGGTCGATCAGGGCATCGACGTGATCATCATGAACACCGGCACCCCCGAACAGGCGCGTGAAATCGGTGCTTTGATGTATGTGGGTCAGCCGGAATACGATGCAGGCTTTGCAGCAGGCCAGCGCGCCAAGGACGAAGGCGTGACCCGGTTTTTGTGCGTCAACCACGCCATCCAGCAGCCCACTGTCGGTGAACGCTGCCGGGGATATGCCGATGGGCTGGGGATCGAGCTTGGTGATTCCATGCTCGATTCCGGGACAGACCCGTCTGAGATCAAAAACAAGGTTCTGGCATATCTGTCCGCAAACCCGGATGTCGACGGCATTCTGACGCTGGGTCCGGTGTCTGCAGACCCAACCATCGCGGCGCTGCAGGAAAACGGTCTGGCTGGTGACATTCACTTCGGCACCTTTGATCTGGGCGAAGAAATCGTGAAGGCCATCAAGGACGGTGTCATCAACTGGGGTATCGACCAGCAGCCTTTCCTGCAGGCCTATATGCCGGTTGTTATCCTGGCCAATTGGGACCGCTACGGCGTGCTGCCCGGCAACAACATCAACTCCGGCCCCGGCTTTGTGACCAAAGACGCGCTGGCCAAGGTTGAAGAGTTCGCTGGCGAATACCGCTAAGCCCTAACAGATCGGGAGCGGCCCGTTCCTGCCGGAACCGGGCCGTTCTTTTTTCGAGACAATCGAAGCGCACGAGGGACCCAATGAGTGACGCATCAGATACAGACGAACGAATTAAGGAGATATCGCCGCTCCGCCGCGCGCTGATCCGGCCTGAACTGGGTGGTATCGTGGGCACGGTTGCGGTCTTTACGCTGTTTGCTCTTTTCGCGTGGGACAGTGGCATGTTCCAAAGTCAGGGTGTCATGAACTGGTCGGTGGTTTCGGCGCAATTCATGATCATCGCGGTCGGTGCGTGTCTTTTGATGATTTCCGGTGAATTTGACTTGAGCGTGGGGTCAATGATCGGCTTTGCGGGCATGATGATCGCGGTGTTCGGCGTTGTTCTGGCATGGCCCATGTGGATGGCCATCATCGTGACATTTGTCATCTGTACGGCACTGGGTGCGTTGAATGGCTGGATCGTGGTGCGCACCGGGCTTCCCAGCTTTATCGTTACGCTTGCGTTTCTGTTTATCTTGCGCGGCTTCACAATTTACATTCCGCAAACCATTGAACGCAAAACCATCATTGGCGGTATCCGGGATGCCGCAGAGGGCGATTGGCTTGCGCCCATATTCGGCGGCAAGATCGGTCAGCCGATTTTTCATTGGCTCGGGGATGCCGGTCTGATCGCAACATTTGAACGGGGCAGCCGGGCAGGGGAACCGGTGGTTGACGGTATTCCGATGTTGATTGTCTGGGCCATTGTTCTGGTCATCTTTGGTCACACCCTTCTGACAAAAACGCGGTTTGGAAACTGGATTTTTGCGGCAGGTGGTGATGCCGAAGCGGCACGCAACTCTGGTGTTCCGGTAAACAAAGTCAAGATCCTGATGTTCATGTTCACCGCCTTTTGCGCCACCGTGTTCGCGGTTTGTCAGGTCATGGAGTTCGGATCGGCGGGGGCGGATCGCGGTTTGCTCAAGGAATTCGAGGCCATCATTGCGGTTGTTATCGGAGGGGCGCTGTTGACCGGAGGATACGGGTCTGTGCTGGGTGCCGCGCTGGGCGCGCTGATCTTTGGTGTTGTGCAACAAGGGCTGTTTTTCGCAGGTGTCGAATCAAGCCTGTTCAGGGTGTTTCTGGGGATCATCCTGCTCGCTGCGGTGATCCTGAACACCTATATCCGTCGCATGATCACGGGAGAGCGGTGATATGGCTGAACCCATTATCCAGATGAAGAACATCGAAAAACACTTTGGCTCTGTCATCGCGCTGGCCGGTGTGTCGGTCGATGTGCGCGCAGGCGAATGTCATTGTCTGCTGGGCGACAATGGGGCTGGCAAATCGACCTTCATCAAAACCATGTCCGGGGTCCACAAACCGACCAAAGGCGAGATCATTTTTGAAGGCAAACCGCTTGATTTCGCCGATCCCAGGGATGCCATCGCCGCAGGCATTGCCACCGTTCATCAGCATCTGGCCATGATCCCGCTGATGTCGGTCAGTCGGAACTTTTTCATGGGCAATGAGCCGATCAAAAAGATCGCCGGTCTGCGCTTTTTCGATCATGACTACGCCAATCGGGTGACGATGGAAGAGATGCGCAAGATGGGCATCAATCTGCGCGGTCCGGATCAGGCTGTTGGCACCCTGTCCGGCGGCGAACGCCAGACGGTCGCGATTGCCCGTGCGGTGCATTTTGGCGCGAAGGTTCTGATCCTGGACGAACCGACATCGGCGCTTGGGGTGCGCCAGACGTCGAATGTTCTTGCCACGATCGACAAGGTGCGCAAGCAGGGCATCGCAGTGGTATTCATCACGCATAACGTGCGTCACGCAATGGCGGTCGGTGACCGGTTCACCGTTCTGAACAGAGGCAAAACGCTTGGAACCGCCGAACGCGGTGAGATCACACCGGAAGAGCTGCAAGACCTGATGGCCGGCGGACAGGAACTGGCCACGCTGGAAGGCAGCCTGGGCGGCACAGTCTAGGCACCCATGCGTTTCGTTTCGATGATTGGCAGGCAGACGGAGTCCGGTCTGGCTGTTTTCATGAACGCACTTTTTCTTGAGCCATCCTGCGCGCGGCATGGCTTGCTGGCGATCCTGTGAACGCTACCTGTCTGGCAGAAACAGATCGTCAGGGAGAGACACGCGATGACGCGCATTACACTTAACGGCACCGAGGTCGATCTCGATGTGTCGCCGGATATGCCTTTGCTTTGGGCGCTTCGGGATGGGTTGGGAATGACCGGAACCAAGTTTGGCTGTGGTGTGGCCTCCTGCGGCGCGTGCACCGTGCATATTGACGGGGTGCCCGCCCGCGCGTGCCAGACCTTTATCCGCGATATCGCCGGGGCCGAGATCACCACAATAGAAGGCGTCGAAACGCCCGAAGCGCGCGCCATTCAGGCCGCCTGGGTGGAATTGCAGGTTCCGCAATGCGGCTATTGCCAATCGGGCCAGATCATGTCGGCTTCGGCGCTTTTGAGCTCCACCCCGAAACCGACGGATGATGAAATCGACATCGCGATGGACGGCAACTTGTGCCGGTGCGCCACCTATGCGCGCATTCGCAAGGCCATTCACCGCGCCTCTGAAATCCTGGAGGCATAAACCATGTTTCATTATCTGGAAAAGCGCGTGGCCACGGGTGCCGGTCTTTCAACGCGCCGCACGTTTCTGAAACTGGGTGCAGGCACCATCGGTGGAATTCTGATTGGCGCGGTTGTGCCAGGTGCGCGGGGCGCACAGGCATCGACGCAGGATGACGCCTTGGTGCAGCCGTTTGTGCACGTCGCGCCGGATAACAGCGTGACTGTCATCGTCAAACATCTGGATATGGGCCAGGGCGTGGCCAACGGGCTGGCCACGTTGATCGCAGACGAAATGGATGCGGATCTTGACCAAATATCCATCCGACACGCGCCATCTGACCCAGACGTGTATAAAAACCTGCTGTTTGGTGTGCAGGGCACGGGTGGCTCTACGGCAATCGCCAATTCCTTTGAACAGTACCGCCAGGCGGGTGCCACAGCCAAAGCAATGCTGGTTCAAGCCGCAATCGACGCATGGGGCCTTGAGTCCAATTCGGTAACTGTCACCGGTGGAACAGTGTCAGGTGGTGGCAATACCGCCACCTTCGGCGATCTTGCCAGCGCCGCGGCCCAGCAGGCCGTGCCGGACACCGTGACGCTGAAATCGCCGGACCAGTGGGTCTACATCGGCAAAGACACCGCCCGCGTGGACGTGCCCGCCAAGGTGCAAGGCGCGGTCGGGGCGTTCGGCATTGATGTGATGCGCGAAGACACCTTGACCGCGGTCACCGCCCGACCGCCCCGGTTTGGTGCGACGGTCGCATCGGTTGATGACACCGCAGCACGCGCTGTTGATGGTGTGGTCGAGATTCTGACCACGGGTGCGGGCGTTGTGGTTGTCGCCCGCGATACATGGTCGGCCATGCAAGGACGATCGGCGCTACAGGTTGACTGGAACGAAGCCGGGGCCGAAACCCGAGGCACTGACCAGCTCTCCCAAGAGTTTGCCGCACGTCTGGATCAACCCGGCAATGCCGCCCCGGCGCGCGGTGATGCGGCAGGCAAGCTTGCGTCTGCGGCTCAGGTGATTGAAGCGGATTACAGCTTTCCCTACCTCAACCATGCTCAGATGGAGCCATTGAACGCGACTGTGATGTTTGATGGCGAAACGGCCGAATTCTGGTTCGGCTCGCAAATCCAGACGCTTGACCACAATGTTGCGGCCGGCGTTCTGGGGGTCGCGTTTCAAAACGTCTCGATCAACACCACATTCGCTGGCGGATCTTTTGGGCGGCGCGCGACACCGGATGCGCATCTGACGGCAGAGGCCGCGATGCTGGCCAAAGCGTGGTTCGAAAAAACCGGCCAGGCGCGTCCCATCAAACTGGTCTTCACGCGTGAGGATGACATGGCATCGGGCTATTTCCGACCGATGCACATGCACCGCGTGCGTGCTGGCATTGATGAGAATGGCATGATTTCCGGCTGGGATCACCGCGTTGTTGGTCAGGGCATCATGATCGGCACCCCGTTCGAGGCATTTACCGTAAAAGGCGGTGTCGATCACTCTTCGGTCGAAGGTGTGGCGGATACAACATATGATCTGCCGGACTTTGCGCTGGACACGCATCACCCTGACGTGGGTGTGCCGGTTCTGTGGTGGCGCGCTGTGGGTCACACGCACACCGCCTATGTGATGGAAACCATGATGGACGCGCTGGCCGAAGCGGCAGGCGTCGACCCGGTGCAATTCCGCCTCAACCATCTTAAGAATGACGCGCGTCTGGCCGCTGTGTTGCAATTGGCGGCTGACAAGGCAGGTGACGTGCCCGATGGGATGCATCGCGGCATTGCAATCCACAAAAGCTTTAACACCTATATGGCCGAAATCGCCGATGTCCGGATGCGGGACGATGGCACGGTCAAGGTGGATCATGTGACCTGTGCGATTGACTGCGGCGTGCCGGTCAACCCCGACAATATCCGCGCGCAGGTCGAAGGGGGGCTGGGCTTTGGCCTGTCCGCGGTCCTGCGCGAAGAGATCACCCTGACCGACGGCCGCGTGGATCAGTTGAATTACCCAAGCTACGCGCCGCTGCGGATCAATGATATGCCAAACGTGGATGTCCACATCGTGCCGTCAACCGAAAGCCCGACAGGTGTCGGCGAACCGGCCACGCCGCCGATTGGTCCTGCCGTCGCAAATGCGATTTACCGTGCAACGGGCAAACGCATTCGGTCGCTGCCTTTGTCAAAACATGGGCTGGCCTGAGACATGACCAATGCCAAGGGGCGGTTCTTCGGGGCCGCCCTTTGCGTTGAACCGCACCCAAATCGCCTATCGCCATAAGAAAGCGCGGTTTTCCCGAACGTCACAATCGACATGTCCCTGAATATCCGTAGTGTCAAAGGACATATGTGCAATGGATCGGGGAGGGATTGATGACACCAGAGGATCGGCCCTGGACGGCCTTTTATGGCCCGGATGTCCGCCCCGAGATCGAGACCGCGTCATACCGGACAATCGGGGATCTGATCGGATCGGTCGCCGACACGTTTGGATCGGCACCGGCCTTTACCACCTGTCTGCCCAATGGCATGAACGGCACCCTCAGTTTCGATCAGGTCAATGAAATGTCAGACGCCTTTGCCGTCTACCTGCGCGAAGTTGCGGGCCTGACCCAGGGTGATCGCGTTGCGTTGCAGATGCCCAACTGCCTGAGCTTTCCGGTGGCGGCCTTTGGTGTTCTCAAGGCGGGCTGTGTGCTGGTCAACGTGAATCCGTTATACACGGCCGATGAAATGGCCAAGCAGTTTCTGGACGCAGAACCACATGCCTTGGTCATCGTCGACATGTTCGCCGATAAAATCCCCGAAGCGACGCGCGGACATCCTATTCCCAACATCATCGTGACCCGCGTGGCGGAATTCCTCCCGTCTCTTCCGCGCGGCATCGTGGGGCTGGTGCAGAAATACTGGGACAAGTCGATCAAGCCCATCAACGTGGCTCATATCCGGCTGCCCGATGCGCTTGAGGCCGGTCGCGCCAGAAAACAATCGGACAAAATCGAGGTGGATGCCTATTTTCAGTCGGTCCAACCGGATGACGTGGCCTGTCTGCAATATACCGGTGGCACCACCGGGGTGGCCAAAGGGGCGATGCTGACCCATGCCAATCTGATCCTGAACATGGAACAGACAATGGAATTGATCGCGGGGGTCAAAAAAGGCGAAGAGATCGCTTTGACCGCTCTGCCAATGTATCACATCTTTGCCTTTACGGTAAATTTGTTGGGGTTCTACTGGCTTGGCGCGCGCAACATCCTGATCCCGAACCCGCGGCCCCTGTCGAACCTGAAACGGGCCTTTGAGAATTACAAGATCACCTGGATGAGCGGTGTGAACACGCTGTTCAACGGATTGTGCAACGAGATCTGGTTCAATGACAGCCCGCCAAAACACCTGAAATTCGCCTCTGCCGGCGGCATGGCGTTGCAAGCGACTGTGGCACAGAAATGGGAAGACGTGACTGGCAAGCCGGTTTTGCAGGGGTATGGCCTGACCGAAACATCACCTGTTCTGACCTTTAATCCCTTGGGTAAGACACGGGACGGCTCCATCGGCGTGCCGGTGCCCTCCACGCTTGTGACCTGTCTGGGGGAAAACGGTGCGCCTGTGCAAATCGGTCAAAGCGGCGAGATCGCCGCCAAAGGCCCGCAAATCATGGCCGGGTATTGGAACAAGCCCGAGGAAACGGCACAGGTCATGAAAAACGGCTGGTTCCTGACCGGGGATATCGGGATGATGGACACAGACGGCTATTTCCGCATCGTGGATCGCAAGAAAGACATGGTGGTTGTTTCGGGGTTCAACGTCTATCCCAACGAAGTCGAAGAATGCCTTGCCACGCATCCCGGTATTCTTGAGGCAGCCGTGATCGGCGTGCCGGATGACGCAACAGGCGAAGCGGTCAAGGCGTTCATCGTCAAACGCGATGACAGCCTGACGGAGGCGGATATCAAAGCGCATTGCAAGGCCCATCTGACGGCCTACAAAATCCCGAAACGGGTTGTGTTCCGTGACGATCTGCCGAAATCGAATGTTGGCAAAATCCTGAGAAAAGACCTGCGCGCCGAAGAGCTTGCGCAATTGGCAGCGGAGTAGGCGCAATGGTTGGAGCACTTGAACAGGCGATCCTCGCCCTGATGATCTTTGTCATCATGCTGGGCATGGGCGCATCGCTTACGCCACGTGATTTCTACCTGGCGCTGCGGCGGCCCTATGGGCTGGCCATTGGGGTGGTCTCGCAATACGGCTTCATGCCTTTCATCGGGTTTCTGTTGGCAACGATGCTGACGGTGCCTGAGACGATTGCCATTGGTATCTTGATCATGGCCTGTATGCCGGGCGGCACGACATCGAACATCTTTACCTATTTTTCAAAGGGAAACCTTGCGCTGTCGGTGCTGATGACAGTGACATCAACGGTGGCAGGGGTGATTTTGATCCCCGTGGTTCTGGTGCTTTACGCCACCGCGCTTGACCTGGAAATCCCGCGTGAAAACATCATCGCGACGCTGATCCTTTTGCTGGTTCCGGTGGCCATCGGCATGGTCCTGCGCCGGATCAGTGCCAATGTCGGTGCGGTTACGGAGTTCTTCGGCTCTGCCTTGGCGCTGTTTTTTATCCTGTTCCTGATTGTCAGCTGGATTCCCCGCAATTGGCAATTCCTGCTGGAAACCACATCCGCCACCTACGTGGCTTCGATCGGGCTGGGTGTGATCGGCATCACCATCGGCTACCTGTTCGCCCGCATCCTGCGGCTGCATCCGCGCAATGCCCGGACGGTCGCGCTTGAGACCGGGATACAGAATGGTCCGCTGGCCATCGCGATTATTGTCTTCACTTTCGATGGCACAGAGGCACAGGCGGTCATGGCCGTCCCGGTGCTGTATTCGCTGTTCATCGTGATCGTCTCGACGCTGGTCACATTGGTGTTTCGACGTGCCAATTCAGCGGCAGAGCAGAAAATGCCGGACAGTTTGCTTTGACTGGTCTGTCATATTGCGTCGTTCACTGATATCCGCCGAATAGGCGCTTGATCCTGTGCCCAATCTCGACTTAGGCACTGTTGGATCACAGTCAGTTGGGATGAACCATGGCACATACTTCGATTATTGGCGTCGGCGGTGAAAACTTGATCGACCACGTCACTCAGGACGGCACCATTTCCGCGCTGGCAGGGGGCTCTCCGTTCAACGTGGCGATGGCGTTGGGGCGTCAGACCGCTGCGGTTCACTATCTCACACCAATTTCAACCGATCATTGGGGGAATCTGCTGGCCGACACCCTGCACTCATCACATGTCGTGCTAAGCGGTGGGCGTGTCGACGCGCCAACGACGATTGCCCGTGTGACCGTCACAGACGGAATTCCAACCTACACCTTCGAACGCGATGGCACAGCCGAACGTCAGGTCACTCCCGCCTCGTTGGCACAGGCTATGCCCGAAGGTCTGGCCGCGTTGCACACTGGCTCATTGGCGCTGACCGATGGCGCGGATGCCGACGCCTGGGAGGCGACATGCGACGCGGCATTCCGCGCAGGTCGGCTTGTGTCGCTTGATCCCAATGTCCGTTTGTCAGTGATCACCGATCCCGATCAATACCGGTCGCGTATGTTTCGCATGATGGCCAAGACCAGCCTGCTAAAGCTAAGCGACGAAGACCTTGAAGGGCTTTGCCCGGACCAGTCGCTTGATCAGGCCTTGCAGATCGTCCGCAGCAAGACTTCGGCACCGCTGCTTGTCATGACCAAAGGCCCGGATGGTGCGATTGCAGTGTTCGAAGATCGCCAGATTTCAATCCCGGCACCACCCGTGCCCGGTTTGGTCGACACCGTAGGCGCGGGCGATACTTTCATGGCAACGCTGCTTGCCGGATTGGACCGGATATCAGCGCTAAGCCCGGATGCCGTGTCCAAGCTCAGCGGCAGCGATATCGAATCTCTGCTGCACCGCGCTGGTATGGCCGCCGCTATCAATTGCAGCCGCGCTGGGTGCAATCCGCCAACGTTGAAAGAGCTCGATACCGCATTGGCGCACGCCGACTGACATTTTTTTGGCCACGGGTAAGGATTTCTTAAATCCCTGGTACGTAAATACGGCATGAAGCGGGCCACAATTGGCCGCCATAACACAAGCCGAGACGCGCCAAACCATGCCTGCCATTTTGAGTATCCTGCAACTTTTTCGGTTCTTGATCGGATATGTCCGGGCGGTCGCAAAACGGCAAACCGCCCGGGCAGAAGCGTCACATCATAAAGGCATCGTCGCCAAGACCGACGATCTGCATCAAAAAGCCGTCCGACGTTCCGCTGATGATATCGGTGTAGATATCATCACTTTGTCGGATACCACTTTGCAGATCAGCGTCGGACCCGTCGAACCCTTGCATGATCGCCCGTGCATGATCCAGATCAGACATGCCTCTGGTCACCGCGAAATGGCCTCCCAAAAGCACCTTATTCCCCAGATAGGCCGCATCTTGCGCCCCGCCCGATTCCGCCTTCGCCCCGGCGATAATCGCCTGAATAAAGGTGGCAGGCGTGACCGACGCACCGTTGTCCAAAACGTCCAGCCAATAGGACAATCCCTCCGCGTCCGGGTCACGACCCAAAACATTTTGATACACAGACGTGACAAAAGCCGACCTGTCGCTCGCGTCACCGTACAACGCCCGCGTCTCGGGCTGGTCAAAGAACTGTTCGGCGATCTCGGTCATGGTCATGCCGTCGGCCAACTGATTGCCCCAAAAGAACAATCCAACCGCGTCGGGCGCACGATCAAAATAGGCGATATACAACTCGGTCAGGGCAGCCATCGACGCACCATCAAGTGCAGCCATCCCATCGAACGCATCCACCCTGATACCATTGCTGTCGAACGGCCTGACCTCTTGCGCGAAATCAATCTGTTCAATGTTGCGCAAAGCGATCGTGCTTTCCGCTGGACCGGAGCGGTCGACAATCAAAGCACCTTCGGCAGAGAACGCGAGCGTGTAGTTCGATTGATCGCCCTGAGCGATGACCGTGTCGGTTCCGGAACCGCCATCAACGCTGTCATTTCCGGCCCCCATAACGAATTGATCATCCCCCCCAAGGCCCGTCAAATTGTCGGATCCATCTGTGCCTAGCAGAGTTTCTGCAGCGTTGGTTCCCGTCACACTATCCGACGCTGCTGCCGTGACAGATCTTTCGCTGAACGGGTCCACAAGCGGGGCTGGCAAATCACCGGAAGTGCCATCTGCCATCCAGTCTATAATGTTGTCATAGGCATTGCGAACCAAAGGATGAACACTGTCGGGCAAAACCAGGTCACTTGGCGGAGCTTCTCCATAGAGTGCCGTGTAGTGAACGATGGAAGCCAGGAAATAAAGCGTGGGTGTCCCGTGCGGTGCGTCGTCCAGAAAAAGATCAGAAGCGGTAAGACCTCTTAGTCCAAGCGCCGGATCATCCAGCATGGCCGCAATCTGTGGTCCGGCACTAATCAGACGAATGTCCAGATCAGGACGCGCTTGGCTGACCATCTCGGTCAGCGACACCCACCAGTCGTGCCAATCGCCCAACATATAAGACGTCCAGGCATCGAATTCCCCAGCCGTCGGCGGGAATGTCGCGGCAAAACCTTCCATTTCCGGCCAAGTCTCAAAAAGGTTTATGGTGGCTCCGGGTGCCCGTGACGATGCCCATTCAATGACCTCAAGCGCGGCCTCTGCTGGCGAGGTATCAGAACTGCCCCAATAGGGTTGATCCGGGTCCTGGTACTGAACGAAATTCGCGGCAGACAGCGTAATCTGTGTAAAGCCGACATCGGCAAAACTCTGATCCCCATCCGGATC
Organism: Marivita sp. S0852; assembly: GCF_046591575.1. NCBI lineage: Bacteria > Pseudomonadati > Pseudomonadota > Alphaproteobacteria > Rhodobacterales > Roseobacteraceae > Marivita > Marivita sp. S0852. Next base: position 45,365 of record NZ_JBIQWA010000005.1, on the reverse strand, counting down.
CAACGCTTCGGTCACGGTTTCCATATTGATATGTGGACGCGCGGGACCGGCAGCATGGTCCGACAAGAGACCCGTTTGCATGGCCGCAGAATAGGAATTTCCCGTTGTTTGCGCCATCTGTGCGGTCCAATGAGCGACCGATAATTCGGCATCGCCAATGGCCCATGCAAAAAGACTATTGCCGAAAATGTACTCGCGAACTTCATCACCTTGCGGGCCCGGAACAGAGGGGCGATCAGGCAGTGGTGCCGGGATAGATGGCACATCCGGAACCGATGGCAGTTCGGGCACTGACGGCGGATCAGGCACCGGTCCTGGTGATCGGTCAATATCCGGCTGTGGTTGTGGATCTGGGTCAGCCGTGGGTCCGGGATCGGGGATTGGCGCGTAGTCTTGGGGCACCGAATTCCATATCCCGTCCTTCATATGTTCAGGGGCGGGATGACGTTCGGAAAAATCTTCAAGCGCGGAATGGCGTCCTGTTTCGTCCTCCAGATGCCGTAACGACCCCCAGCTGCCCCATTTGGACGGCTCTGACACGTCTACAAAGGCATTGAACAAGGTGCCACCGGCGGCTTCCCATCCTTCAAGCAACTCGACATAAAGTTGCCCCATCTCGTCTGAATAGTTCAAATCGGTGAAAAACGCGGTCAGCGTATCATTGTCGACCCATGGGCCAACGCCCACAACATGAGTGCCGCCTTCGTACATCACCAGATCGAGACCATGCGCATCCGCGACCGATTTATGGTAGCGGAACATTTCGAACAGACCCTGAAGCGAGTCGCCCGCGTCCCCCGTGACGGAGCCGTCCCGCAATTCGCGGATGGCAAGGGATATAGCCGCATCATGTCGATGCTCGGCAATATAGGCGTCGGCAGCAGATCCGCTCAGACCTCGTGCCGCCGCGTCTTGCCGCGCTTGCGCTTCGCTGTCGGCAATCCATTGCAGAACGATATTCGCTTTCGCATCGGTGCCCAGACTGTTGCCGAAATACCCAGTGACCGCATATGTGTCAAAAGACAGATAAGGGGCCGCGTTGCCTGCGCTTTGGGCCTGCCAGGCGGGGGCTTCCAGAATAGAGGCCTCCAGACCTGGCCAGAACGTATGGGTGGCAATCACCTTGACAAGCTGGGTTTCCTCGCCTGCATACACCTGATCAAGAATGGCCGCCATTTCGGCAGAACGTGCGCCGTATTCCTGAACCCAGCCATCCCCAAGATCCTGGCCAAACCGATCTTGAGCGGCCTGTGCTGCATCATCGGCCTGTTCGAACATCCAGTTCCAGACCTCATTGGAGAGTTCGAAATGCGCGCGCAGATCGGGATCGAGATTATCGCGGACATAGGTTGCGAATTCGCGAATATAGGTTTCATCGGCGTGCCACGGCATATTGAACCAGGGTTCGGTGCCTGTCGCATTTGCCAGTTGAACCATAACTTCAACCGGTACGCCTCCAAAATAGGTATACTTGCCTTCATGCGGGCGTTCGGACCAGCTTTGCAACGTGGAATCGTTGGTTTCCTGCCAATCCATGTAGCGCAGGGCGTGAACATCGTCGATCAGGTCAAGCCAGAGCGGATTAAAGATGTTTCCGGCTTCAAAAGCGGGGATATGTTCCTGTTTTACAACCTCGATATTGCGGAGATAATCACCACGGCCTTGCGGATCTGTCGCATCGATTGCGATCGACACCATTCCAGAGCCGGTTGGTTGATAATCGAACCAAATCTCTCCGGCACCTTGCGACACGACGGTCGCACCAGACACGGAAATCGTCCCCGCACCATCAAAGCTTAGCCGATACAACCCGCCGGTATAGGTGGCGTCGGTCGGCATTTCCGTCAGGATCAATGCTTCAATTCGTTCGACCCCGTCGGGCATCCGGGTGATCCAGCCATCACTGTCCAGCACCCCCATCGATTCAAGATCGTCCGGACGGTACGCGCCCCATTGTGACTCTGTGTGCGCCAGCCAGGGGCGCGCGGTTTTGAATACATCGAGAAAGGGCTGTTGTACGCTCCAATCCGCGACGCCCCGCAGTCCAAAAGCCATCGCCGCCGCAGAAGTCTGCGTTCCGAATACATCGGTTAAGGGTTCCATGCCCCACTCCACTCATCAAAGCCCCCGCCACGATGGGTAGGGCCTGGAGTGTAAAGACCGGCTTAAAGAGACAATTTGAGACGACTGAGCAGAGTTTGAGTCTGCCAATTCTCACGGCAATCAGCGGACCTGTTTCCTGATAAAGTGACTATGTTCCAGGATGTTGAATGAATTTCGATCGCGCATCTGACTGGATGCCTGCAATTTTATTCAACCGCCGCGCGCCATCACCAAAAGGCCAAGGATAATCAAACCCAGACCAATCAATCGAGACGGTTGTACCGGTTCGCCCAAGAACAACATGCCCGATCCGGCCACCATGACGAAACTCATGGCCACAAACGGGTAGGCCAGCGAAAGATCAAGCTGCTTGAGCGCAAACAGCCAGAACACGGTGCCAACCCCGTAAAGCGCCAATCCCAGCAAGATCATTGGCGAAAACAGCATCGCCGTGAGTTTCATCATCAGGCCCGCATCCGCTGATGTGCTGGCCTGACCAACCCCTATTTTGAAAGCAGTTTGGCCCAAGGCAGACAGGCTGACGCTGGTAAACACCAGCACAAACGCGCCCCAGGTCATATGAACGCACCGGCCGGTGGCAACATGCGCGCCGCAATGATCACGGCGAGAACAAAGACGACACAGACGCGACTGATGCGGTCTTTCAAGGCAAAGACCACCGGGTCATCGCCGATTTTGCCCCGGCTTGCCCATGTCCAGGTGCGATAGATCCAGAACATCATCACCGGCACGATCAACCATAGAAGGACAGGCAGTGTGTAAATCGCCGAGACAGCCGTGGAATTCACATATTGCGCCAGCGTCAGAACCGACAAAGCGCCGTTCGCGATGCCAAATGTCAGAACAAGCTGCACTTCGGACGCGTAGTAATTTCGAGACGGCAATTTTGCGTCTTCATCTGTGGCATTCATCGAAGCCAGTTCGATGTAGCGTTTCATATAGGCCAGGCTGAGGAAGAAAAACAGCGAATAGCTTAGCAACCATGGGCTGGGCGCGAGCGCTGTGGCGGCTGCGCCCGCAAGGATGCGCCATGTGTAAAGAAGCGACAAGGCCACGACATCCACGGTGGAATAGCGTTTCAGGCAAAAGGTATATGCGGTTGTCAGAACCACATACGCCGCCAGCACCAGACCGAAGATCACATTGATCAGCACAAATGCAGCAATGATCGACCCGCCCAGCAAAACCCCAGCGGCCAGCAGGCCTTTCCTGATTGACAGGTGCCCGGCGGCGAAGGGGCGGTTGCGCTTTGTTGCGTGTTTGCGATCCGCCTCGATGTCGATGATGTCATTGATCAGATACACCCCCGACGCGCAGAGGCTGAAGCAAACAAAGGCAAACACCCCTGCCAGCATCACGGACGCATCACCATATGCGTGTGCAAACAGGATCGGGACAAAGACCAGGACATTCTTTGCCCATTGATGCGGACGCATCGCCTTGAGCAGCGCCGTTTTCAAAGGCACAGCGCGTTCGACATATAACGACACCGCATCTGGGTCGCGGTCCATCTGCTGTTTTGCCGGTGCGGTTGGCGCAACAAACCCTGATCTTTCCGCCGCGTTCCAGATCGGAATGTCGGCACTGCTGTCGCCCAGATATTCGAACGGGCCGTTTGCCATTTCCTGAATCGCCCGAAGCTTGGCCGCGCCCTTGAGGTTGTGGCCGGGTTCGGTTGCAAGAACCGCATCGAACAGGCCAAGATGATCGGCAACCGCATCTGCGATTGTCTTGTCGGCGGCCGTTGCCAGAACAACGCGCCGACCTTCTGACTTGGCCTTGCGGATATACTCCACAACCTCGGTCCGGTAAGGCAGATGCGTCACATCGGGCGGTGTCGAGTCTGCCAAGGCGCGTTTCAACCCCGACAATCCGCCGGACAGATAGGCTTTGGCGGCCTTGGAAAACGCCGTCCAGTCGCGGGTTGCGCGCGCCAGCGATTCTTCGGCCACATCGCCAGCAATCAGTGTTCCGTCAAGATCCACAAAGAGATCACGACCCGCTTCTTGCGTAGATTTGGAAACGATCGGAGGCATAGCGTTCATTTAATCTGGCTTCCGCAACAAATCGCTAAAAAAGTTGAAAAAAACCCGGTTTTCACGTCTCTTCCATTGATATTTTTCGGCTAAGGTCACTCATCACGTGTGATCTACCGGGTTTCGCTTTGGATTGGTTGGGTATTAATGGTTAATTTCGGCCAAAAAGCGGCGCAGGCAGGACTTTGCCTGCTTTTGTTCGCGGTTGCGCTGTTTCTGCGCGCGTACGGTGCCGATTACGGCTTTTTCAATGGCGATGAACGGATCAATGACGCTGCGCGTGTTCTTGCCGGACAAATCGTGCCGGGGCAGCATTTTTATCCACCGTTTTTTAATTATTTGAACGCCAGTGTTTTTGTCGGACTGTTCGGTTACGGAATTTTAACCGATATGTGGTCCAACACACAGGACTTCCGCGCGGCCTATTTCACTGATCCAACACCGTTTTACCTTGCTGCGCGGTATCTGACAGCTGTCATCGGCGCATTGGCTGGCCCGGTGTTCTTTCTTGCCGCGCGCCGTGTCGGGCTGGGCACCGTGCATGCGGGGCTTGTCGGGGCATTTGCCGTGGTTTTCCCGCTTGGCGTTTTTATGGCGCATATCGCGAAAAGCGATACGGGGCTTGCCGTGGCGTGTCTCGCGGTGGCGGCGGCCTTTCTGGTGCGGATCGATACCGACAGCAAAATGCGGTGGAACGTCATCATCGGGGTGCTGGTTGCGCTTGCCTTCGGGTTCAAGCAATCGGCGCTCTTGGTCCTGGCTCCCTTGGCTGTGGCGATGATCGTGGTTCTGTCCCGGCGCGAGGGTCTGTCAAGCGCGATCAAATCCTGCGGTGTGTCCCTGCTTGTTCTGCTTGTTCTCTGGCCGATCATGAACATTGGAATCCTGCTTGATCTGGACGGTTTTCTGACCTTTCAGAGAATCCAGACGGTGATGTCGGTCCGCGAAGAGGATGGGTTTGGGGCCGGGTTTCCGGTAACCATACGTCTGTTTGGGGATATGCTGCTGGGGCTGAATCCGGTTCTTTTCGCCATGGCGCTTGTCAGCCCGGTCTGGCTTTTGTCGAAATCCTGCGGTTTGCTGCATCGCGATGCACTATTGGCGATCTGGGCCGCAAATGCGGTGTCCTCTGCCATGATTTCATTCCTTGTTGGTACACGGCAGCCAGAGCATCTTTTTCTGCCGAATCTTTTAATTTTTGTCTTTCTGGCAGCGCTTGTTCTGATGGATCTGCTGCGTCAATATGTGGGGCTGCCGAAATTTGTTATCGCAGCCGCGTCTGTCATCGGTTTTGGCCTGATGGCGGGGGGCACCGGTGTTGTGATTAAACAGGCCGTAGCAACGCCCTCGGCTGTCGATCTGGCCGCCTATCTGCATGAAACGCATCCCGATGCGCGTATTCAAACCGGGCTCACCTTGCCGGTTCCGCAAACCAAAGAGGCGCAACAACATGAATTTGACCGCCTGGATCGCGTTGCCGCCCGATACGGTATCGAAATGCCTGACGTCGCGCCGGAACGCCTTATTACCGAAAACGCCGAAGACGCGTTGTTCTGGGTGAATGTCCCATTTCCGATGTCGGGGCTTGAGGGCGACGACGCGTTGACTGCCGATTTTCATGTGCAACCCTATGCCTGGCCCGCCCAGGAAGAAGAATGGCGGCTGGATACATGGCTTAACGACGGGTTCCGCATTTTTATCGTGAACCACCTCGATTATCTCAAAACCAAAAGCAGATCGTCATTTGTGCGCCAATTCCACACAGAACTGGTCGCGCGCTGTGCGGTCGATCGGGTTTACGAGCAGCGTAAACCGCTGTTTCTGGAATGGGACGTCACGGTATTTGATTGCAGCGGTGCGTGACCCGGTCAGGTCTTGCGCAGCTTGATCACCACATTGACGCTTGAAATCTCGGCCCCCTCGGGCGGCGACGGGATGCGGGCGATTTCCAGCTGTTCTGCCGGAGCATCGGTCAGGCGGCCCTCGTCCTCCCAAAAGAAATGCGGGTGGTCATGGGTGTTGGTGTCAAAGTAGCTGCGCGCGCCGTCAACGGTGACTTCCTGCATCAAGCCCGCGTCGCAAAAGGCGCGAAGCGTGTTATAGACCGTGGCCAGCGACACTTGTTCACCAGTGTCTTTGACCGAAGCAAACAGGCTTTCTGCGGTCACATGCCGGTTCTTGCCGTCTCCGACCAAAAGCGATGCCAGCGCAACGCGCTGCCGCGTCGGCCTGACGCCGCCCGATGCCAACCATTTGGTTCCGCGCTCTGTCTCGATGGGTAGCATAGTGATCCCGGTTCTTTTTCTAATCTACAATATAGGGTGCGAACGCTTCGCAATTCAAATAAAATTCTTGCAACAACTTGTCTCAGCCCGCTGCTTGTCCTTTTTGCGCTGCACTTGCGGCTATATTGCGCACGATGCTAGAGCGGTGCGTGATTTTGCCTATCAGCCTTGGAGCCTGAAGAATATGTCTGACTATCCGCGCAGCTTTGACCGTGACGATCTATTGAAATGCGCGCGAGGAGAGCTGTTTGGCCCGGGCAATGCCCAGCTGCCGGAACCGCCCATGCTGATGATGGACCGGATCATCGACATCTCGGGCGATGGCGGCGCGCATGGCAAAGGCCATGTTGTGGCGGAATTCGATATCAAACCTGATCTTTGGTTCTTTGACTGCCACTTCCCCGGCAATCCGATCATGCCGGGATGCCTTGGCCTCGACGGCCTGTGGCAACTGACCGGTTTCAACCTCGGCTGGCGCGGCTGGCAGGGGCGGGGCTATGCTTTGGGTGTGGGTGAGGTGAAATTGACAGGCATGGTGCGCCCGGATCGCCAGAAATTGACCTATTTCGTGGATTTCACCAAAGCCATCCAGACACGTCGCCTGACAATGGGCGTCGCCGACGGGCGTGTCGAAGCCGATGGCGAGACGATTTACCAGGTCAAGGATATGAAAGTCGCGCTGTCCGAAACCTGAACGGGGCCGGTCGCAGTAACCGGGTTTGCCGCATCGGTTGTGGTGACCGCGCCGCAGCCTCCAAACCCGGCGACGCCCCAACCGATCTATGCGTCTGACGTGTCTGCTGCGTCCAGCAGGTACGAGAAGGTATCGCGCACGCGGCCCCATGTGGCGGCATCGGACGCGCAAAGCAGATAGCCGCTGCGCATATCTGCCCGGTATTCCGCACCGTCCAGACAGGCCACATGCCCGCCCGCCCGTTTGACCAGCAACGCACCCGCCGCGTGATCCCAAGGCGTGAGATTGGCGCTGAGCACGAAATCTACGTGTCCCTGGGCCACCATGCGGAATTCATGTGCGGCGCAGCGCAGCATGTAGAGATGCCGAAAGCGCGTCATCAACGCCGCCGTCTCTGCGCGCTTGTCTTCGGGCATGCTGTAAAGCGACACAAATCCGCTCAGATCCTCGACCGGTCCCCCGTCAGAAACCGTCACCACACGCGCAGGTCGCCGCGGCGCGATCACCTGCGCCGGACCGGTTTCATCGCCCACCAGAATTTCATCTGTCACCGGGTCATAGATCAGACCGAACACAGGCGTGCCAAAGCGGGTCATCGACACGATCACACCAAAGGTCGCAAGCCCATGCGCAAAGTTCCAGGTGCCATCCACCGGGTCGATCGTGAACCCCATTTCGGCATCTGCCAGCTCTGCGATGCTTTCGTCGGTCGCGGTTTCTTCACCCACGATATGCGCGTTGGGAAACAGCTGTAGCAAACCCCGCGCAATCATCTTTTCGCCTTCGCGATCAGCCGCGGTGACAACGTCCATTGGCCCCGATTTGTGATCAATCTCGGCCCGTCCCAAGGTCCGGAACCGGGGCAGTATTTCGGCGCGGGCGGTGCGGCGGATCAGGTTGATGATCTGGGTTCGCTGCGCCGGTGTGATCGGTGCAGGAATAGGCATTGGCAGGCTTTCGGACATGACGCGAATCTCCTTGCGGGGGATGGCATCGGTGTTGCAATCTCCGTCGGCCAACGCAAGGCGTCTATTCGCGCGCGCGCAAGACTTGTGCGGGACGCGCGGCCAAGGGACGCCAGGCAAACACAAGACCTGCCACCAGTGTTGCCAACACGCCACCCACGATGATGCCAAAGGCAGATGGCCAGACGATTGTGAACGTGCTGTCCATCACAAACGTCATGACAGCCCAACTGCCCAAGATCCCGGCCCCAAGCGCCACAACGCCGGCGCTGCCGCCCAACAAGGCAGAGCGCAGGGCAAAGCTTTTGAGAATACGTGCGCGGCTGGCACCAAGCGTCTTGAGCACCGCCGCCTCGTAGGTGCGCGCGCCTTCGCCCGCCGCTGCCGCCCCGATCAGAACCAGAAACCCGGTCAGCAACGTGGCCGCGGCCCCCCAGCGCACAGCGGCTCCGATGCCTTCCAGCAAAACGCTGACCCGGTCAATCGCGTCGCGCACGCTGATCGCGGTAATGTTCGGAAACGCCGAGGCCAGTTCCCGCAGGATACGGGCTTCGTCCTCTGGCTCGGTATATACGGTCGAAATGAACGTATGCGGCGCACCCTGCAAGGCGTTCGGGCTGAGCGTCATCACAAAACCCATCCCTGCTGTCGAAAAATCCACATCCCGAAAGCTGGTGATGGTGGCTGTGATGTCGCGACCCAGGATGTTGACGGTCAACTCATCGCCAAGCGCCAGGCCCATCTCTTCGGCCTCCTCAATGGCAAAACTGACCTCGGGGGGGCCGTCATGATCCGGGGCCCACCATTCGCCAGCAACAACACGGGTGTTTTCGTCCGGTGCGGCCGCATAGGTCAGGCCACGGTCGCCGGTGACCACCCAATGATCGCCCGCCACCTCGGAGGCAGGCCGCCCATTGATCCGGCTCAGCACACCGCGCAGCATCGGGGCACTGTCAATGCGCGCGACCGCGTCTTCACTTTCCAGCATCTCAAGGTATTGCGGCATCTGATCGGGTTGGATGTCGACAAAAAAATACGCCGGAGCAACCTCTGGCAAATCGCGATCAATCGCAGTGCGCAAATTGCCGTCGATCTGTCCGATCGCGGCCAACACCGACAGGCCCAGACCCAGCGACAGAACCACCGGGGCCGCCGCGTCGCGCGGGCCACCGATAGAGGCCAGCGCCCACCGCCAGACAGGCCGCCCACGCGCCGCTCTGGTGCTGCGCTTTGCAAGCCAGCGAATGCCAATCGCCGCGAAAACCAGCACCACCAGCGCGCCGATCAGGCCGCCCGCTGTCCATAGGGTCAGAAAGGGGCTGCCTGAAAACAACATCGCCACCGCGACCAGCACCGCCAGCAATCCGAGTGTTCCGAAAACGTAACGCCAGGCGGGAAGCGCGCTGGCCCCATCCAATGCGTCGCGAAACAGCATCGCGGGCCGAATGTCCTCGGTGCGGGCCAGCGGCCAAAGCGTAAACACCAGTGCCGTAAGGATGCCATAGAGCGCGGCCTCGGCCAGTGGTGCGGGATGGACGGTAAAGATGGCTGGCACTGGCAGCGATGCACTGATCAAGGGGCCAAACAGGATCGGAACCAGCGCGCCAAGCACCAGTCCCATGGCAATACCCAAAAGGCTCAGCGCTCCGATCTGCAGGAAATAGGTCTGGAAGATGGTCGCACGGGTTGCACCCAGCGTGCGCAGCGTTGCGATCACCGGTGTCTTGCGCGCCAGATAGGCCCGAACGGCAGCAGACACCCCGATGCCGCCCACCGCCAGACCAGACAGGCCCACCAGCACAAGAAACGCGCCCAGCCGGTCAACAAACTCTGCCACGCCGGGGGCCCCGTTGCGTGCATCGCGCCAACGCAGACCGCTATTGGGAAACTGTTCCCGTGCTTGGGTCTCAAGCGCATCAAGATCGGCATCCGGTGGCAAAAGCAGGCGATATTCCGTTTCATAAAGCGTGCCGGGCTGCAGCAAACCCGCATCGCGCAGATCATTGGTTCTTACAAGGGTCCGCGGACCAAGCGAAAACCCCGCCGCCGCGCTGTCGGGTTCGTTTGTCAGGATCGCCGTCAGCGTGAAATCGGTTGTGCCCAGCCGAAAGCTGTCACCGGGTTCAAGACCCAGCCGATCAGCAAGCAATGGTGCCATAACCGCGCCGGGTGCGGTGTCTGTGCCGTCCAGCGCCTTTGACAGCGGTATTTCGGGGTCAAGCGTGACCGTTCCGGTCAAAGGGTAGGCGGCGTCCACCGATTTGACCTGCGTCAGCGCGCGTTCTGCCGTACCGTTCGGGTCTTTGGTGACCATGGATCGGAAATCAGTGATCTCTGACACCTCAAGCGCAATGCTGTTCAGCCACTCGCGCTCGGACGCTTCGGCAAACCTGTAGGTAAAGCGCGCCGATGCGTCACCGCCCAGCAGAACCGCGCCCTGTTCCGACAGCCCCGATTGAATGGCCGACCGCACAGAGCCGACACCGGCAATCGCCGCAACGCCCAAAGCCAGGCACGCAAGAAAGATGCGAAACCCCTTCAGCCCGCCCCGCAGCTCGCGGCGGGCAAATCGAGACGCGGTCGCAAGGCTCATTCTGCGGCCTTCAACGACGAGTCGGTTGCAATCTGCCCATCTGTGAGGCGGACAACCCGGTCACATTTGGCGGCCAATTCACGACTATGTGTCACCAGAACAAGCGTGGCCCCATGCCGATCACGCAATCCAAACAGCATATCAATGATCGCCTGGCCATTCGCTCCATCGAGATTACCGGTCGGTTCATCCGCCAGCAGGATTTCCGGACGCGTCACAGACGCACGCGCCAAGGCGACCCGCTGCTGTTCGCCACCCGACATCTGGGCGGGGTAGTGATCTGCGCGATGGGCCAGCCCAACCGCCTCCAGTTCGGCCTCTGCCCTTGCATAGGCATCTTTGGCCCCTGCCAGTTCCAGCGGCGTCGCCACGTTTTCCAGCGCTGTCATTGTCGGGATCAGGTGAAATGACTGGAACACGACGCCCATGTGATCGCGCCGAAACCGCGCCATCGCGTCTTCGTCCATCGCTGTCAAATCCTGACCCAGCGCCTTAACGGACCCGGATGTGGCCATCTCCAATCCGCCCATCACCATCAACAAAGACGATTTTCCCGACCCGGACGGCCCGATCAGGCCCAGTGTCTCGCCTTTGTGAACAGAAAGGTCGATCCCGTGCAGGATCTCGACCATTCCGGCATTGCCCTTGAGGCTGAGCGTGACATCTTTCAGGGCGAGTACGGGTTGGGTCATGGATACGGAGCTTTATGATGTTGCGTTGGATGAGATATAGGGCATTGCAAAGCCTGAACAAGGCGGCTGCGGTCGCGTTTCTGGTTTGGAGCACGGCGGCAGCGCAGGCACAACCTGTCGAGGTGTTGGCCTTGGGCGATAGCCTGACCGCGGGGTACGGCCTGATGGACGCGGACGGGTTTGTGCCAAAACTGCAGGCCTGGCTGGATGAACAGGGTTTAGAGGCACGCATCATCAACGCCGGTGTCTCTGGCGATACCACCGCTGGCGGTCTGTCGCGTGTGGAATGGTCTCTGCACCCGGGCGTAGACGCGATCATGGTAGCCCTTGGCGGCAACGATTTGCTGCGTGGCCTTGATCCGTCAGTCTCGCGCGCCAATCTCGACGGCATTCTCAGGGTCGCAGAGGAAAATGATCTTGAGGTTCTGATTGTCGGGATGGAGGCTCCGGGCAATTACGGCCCGGAATACAAAGCCGAATTTGATGCCATGTACGCAGACCTGGCCGAGCAATATGGCGCGCTTTACTTTCCGCGCTTCTTTGAGGGGCTGATGAGTGTGGGCGAGACACCGGCAGACTTACGCGACGTTATGCAATCTGACGGGATTCATCCGAATGCCGATGGCGTTGACCTGATTGTCGAGGCAATGGGACCAGCGGTTGCTGATCTGATCGCGCGCGCCTCGGAATGATCTTTATGTCCGTTTAGGACCTCAAAGCTGTACGGGCGACAACCGCGCCGCCCGCACCGAGATCCATGCGTGATCCATTCCTGGCCTGCGCGACGAGAGGCGTCGCATCTGGCCCAGCCAGCGACCGTATATAACCGTCAGCCTTACTGGAGCGAGATATTCACCGCTGCTTCGCGCCCGTCGCGGCCTTCTTCAAGGTCAAACGTCACCTTTTGATTGTCGGCCAGTCCGGTCAGCCCGGACCGTTCCACCGCCGAAATATGAACAAAAACGTCCTTACCGCCACCATCGGGTGCAATGAAACCATAGCCTTTGGTGGTGTTGAACCATTTAACGGTGCCTGTCGCCATCCGTCTTACTCCTGTCTGTCTTAACTTCCGCCGGGCAAGAGGGCGCGACGGGCGCGGTCAGTCATAATCGCGTAACTGAGCCGTATCGGAGCAGTGTGGTCGATAATGGTAACTTTGCGATACAACTTTTCGCCGATTCCCGATATGTGGCAAGAAAAAAGGCACGTGTTCCCTTTCATGTGAGAAACACTTGCCTTGTCGTCTGATGGCGCCATGTTCCTAAAGACTGAACTGTGGGAGAGTGACAATGTCAGGTGTTGAAGACCGGATGGCCGCAAAAGAAGAGCAAGATCAACTGAACGCGCGCTACGCCGAAGCTCGTGCCGAAATAGAGCGCAACCGCTTGATCGAAAACGGACAATCGGGGGCGGTCATGTATGCGGCTCTGGCCTATGGTGATGTTCTGGAACAAAATTCCTTGTTCCGCTCTGCGTCACATGCGGCCAAGCTGTTTTGTATCGCGGCGGTGTTTATTATTCCGAACCTGCTGGTGATCAGCGTCTTGCTGTAACAGCTGTTCCGCATCGGCGGAAATCCGCGCCCGTGCAGTCAGCTGCGCGGGCGATTGTATGTCATACCCTTTGATCTGCGACAGGCGACGCAAAGCGTGGTTCCCGCAAACCCAAGGCTGGTGATCAGAAAAATGATCAACGCAGTCGAGGCCAATGCCCCCGCTGTCAACGCCGCGGCGGCGAAAATCCAACCGACAATGCTCCCTGCGATGAGCGAAATTGCTGCCATACCCAAGCCCCTCGTTTGCAAGATGCGCATATTTCCTTAACGCCGTCCTAAAGGCAGGGAAAATTGCGTTGTTTGTGGCAGCAAAAAGAAAAGACGACGACCGTGCATAAGCGGTCGCCGCCTTTGACGAGTTTACAAAACCGTGACAACCGTCCCGATGGGCACGCGATCATACAGATCCTGAACGTGACTGTTCAGCATCCGAATGCATCCGTTCGACACAGATTGTCCAATCGTATGCGGGGCGGTGGTGCCGTGAATGCGGAAATAGGTGTCCCGCCCGTTTTGGAACAGATACAGCGCCCGCGCGCCAAGCGGGTTGCCCGGACCACCGGGCTGAACGTAATCATTGTCGATGAACTTGGTGTATTTGTTTGGCTCACGCTCGATCATTTCATCGGTCGGACGCCAGGTCGGCCATTCCTTTTTCACCGCAATCTCGGCTGTGCCGGTAAATTCCAGCCCGGCTTTTCCAACCCCAACACCATAGCGGCGCGCCACACCCGGGGCGGTCACATGGTAAATGAAATGCGCGCGCGGCAGCACAAGGATCTGACCAGGCTGGATATCGGTTTTGATCCGCACATCTTGCGGCAGAAAGACCGGATCAATCTGAAACGCCTGCGCTTTGGCCAGATGGGGTACAGCAAGGCCAGCCGCCGCAGTGGCGATTAAGGTACGTCGGGAAATCATGGGGCAGCACTCTTTCTTTTCACACGGGGTCGTTTTCGAACAACCCCGTTAATTTGCCATTGCTTTGACGCAAAAAAAACATGCGGGCGGCCTGATGGGGGCTGGCTTTGAAAAAACTGCGGCCCAAACGACACGGAATCGCAACGAAGTCACTGAAAGTTGATGTCCTGCCGCCTCAAGATTTGCCAGCGCCAAAGCAAAACAGCCCAAGTGCGGCGCACTCGGGCTGTTCAAACTGTCAAAAGCGATTAGGCTTATGCAAGCGCGAGGTTGATCGCGCTCTCACGGCCATCGCGGCCATTTTCGATGTCGAAAGTCACTTTCTGATCATCGCTGAGACCTGTCAGGCCCGAACGCTCTACAGCGGAGATATGGACAAATACGTCCTTGGAGCCGCCATCAGGTGCGATAAAGCCGTAGCCTTTTGTGGTGTTGAACCATTTCACTGTGCCAGAAGCCATGTGAAGTTTCCTTATGTTATCCGTTGCCCGCGAAAGTGCGGCAACCCGGCGAAGTCACGTCGTTATCGAAAGCTGCGTGCCGAGGTCGGAAAACAGAAGGTCGAGTAGAAGATCGTTAGCCCTGCCCGTATGACAGGGCAAAGCCGATTTGGCAAGACCTGGTTTGCCACACCCCACCCGGCTCATCGGCGACAAGCCGCACAGCCACGATATCGGGCGCACAAATGGCGCACGCCACAACGCGGTAACAGATTGAGCATGCCCAAGCCCTCGTGGACGATTACCGGGTCTGGCTCTACCCATTCCGCTGAGTGTTGCGGATTGGGGTAACAGGGGCAAGTGGCGGGAATGTGGCATTTATTGCGCGCAATGTAGGGTGCGTGATTTCACGCACCACTTCCACACCCGATATACCGCGCATCCCGATGAACACTCGAATACACCCAATCCTCGGGCCGCTCCACAAATCCATGCTTCACCGGATTCAACCAACAATATCGCAAATGCGCTTCAAAATCTGCGTCGCTGCGAATGTGATGTTCCCAAAACCTCCGCTGCCAAACACCGCGTTCGCCTCGGGCGATGTGACTTTGTCGCAAATTTCCCTTGGGAACTGCGCGCGCAAACCGTGATTTGATCAACCGCCAGCGGGTCGAATAGTCATGATCATCTTCGGGCAACCGCCAGATGCAATGAAGGTGGTCAGGCAAAACAACCCATGCCTCAATCCCAAATGGGCGCTCGGCTTTGGTCGCGCGCACGGCTTGCCGTAAGGCGTTTATGTTGTCGGTCAAAGCCGTGCTCTGGCGGTTTGCCAGTGTGACCGTGAAGAACACTATCGCGCCGTTGATTTTTGGGCGTTGGTAGTTGGGCATTGGCTTGTTTTAACGTGGGGTGGTTAATGGTGCGTGAAATCACGCCCCCTACGGCTCCCATGCAACGACCGCCCCATTTCCCAATCGTTAACCCTCCATCCCCCATACCCCCGCCCACAAAGCGCTTTGAGCGGGAAGGGTCACTCCCATGCCGCGACACCATACTGACACGCTGGGCATCACACCCGGCACTTTCTCTCTGACGCCGGAAGGTTGGCCATGAGAGACCGGTCTCCGTACAAGCTTGGGTCTCCCCCAAGTACAGGCCCCGCGCCCAAATCGCGGATACAGAGGGAAACCGTCAGGCCCATAAGGGCGGCGCCGCTTCTTCTTTTCATAAATATGCAAGCCGACGCTTGGCTCGCACGACACGACCGGCGGGGCAGTTCTCGACCGACCCCACACGCACGAAAAAAGCCCCGAGGTTTCCCCCGGGGCCCCGTCAGCGTATCAAAAAGACCTTAGTTCAGGTCTGCCTCATAGGCTGCGCCGATCTCTGCCTCGGCGTCCTCGACCGCTTTCAACAGCGCTTCGTAGATCTCGGTGCCGCCATCGACATTTTCCTGGAACCAGTCAAACACCGGCGCCGCTGCCTCGCGGAAGGCCGCCTTTTCTTCGGGCGTCGGCACGTAAAGGTCCCCGCCACCGGTAACAAACTCTTCATAGGCCGCAATCGACTTGCGCTTGGGTGAGGCAAACGTCGCCTGCTGCAACGCATAAAACCCGTCCATCACAACGCGGCGCATGTCTTCGGGCATGGACAGGAACTTTTCGTTGTTCATCACCCAGATCGCACCCATGTAGGCGTGCCCGTCCAGAGTGACGTATTGCAGGCCGGCATCCGGGAATTTCATTCCCATAATATCGGTGATGCCGTTCTTCGACCCATCAACCACACCCGTCTGGAAGGACGTAAACAGCTCCGGCCAGGAGATCGGCGTTGGGGCGGCCCCCATTGCCTTGACCACCTCTTGCGGCAGGTCCGCGACCACGGTGCGGATCTTCAGGCCCTCAAGGTCAGACGGCTGCGTGATCCGGCGCTGCGTGTTGGCAAAGTTGCGCCAGCCGCCGGTGTTGCCGATGGTCATGATGCGGATCGTGTCGCCACTGTCCCGCAACGCCATGTCGCGCATCGTGCGGGTAAAATCGCCCGACAGCACATGCTCGGCCACGCGGTCATCAGACATCAGGTACGGCAGATCGAGCACCTGAACGTAAGGGAAGATGCCAGCAGCCCCGCCCGAGGTGGTCACGAACACGTCGATAGAGCCGTCCGAGACGCCCTGCAAACACTCCGCACCGCCCGAGCACAGCTGCGTGCCAATGAAAAGCTCCACCGCGATGCGACCGTTCGAGGCGTTCTCGACATGGTTCTTGAAGACGACGAGGCCGTCGTAATCTTCGTCATTCTCGTTCGAGTTCGCCGTGGCCCGGATCGTGAAATCCTGTGCCGCGGCGGTGATGGCGGACCCCGCCAGTAAGGCGGCTGTCAGTGCCGCTGTTGTCAGACCTTTGAGCATTTGGTTCTCCCTGTCGCTTCTATTTTGGTCGGTTACGTAGGGTGCGTGATGTCACGCACCGATGGTCAATCCGCAAACCCGGTGAGGCGCGGAATGGTCATGGAAATCTCCGGGACAAAGGTGATGAGAAAAATCACCACGATCTCGATGGCGAGGAACGGCAGGATCGCCTTGGAAATGGTCTCGACCCGCTCGCCGGACACGCTTGAGGCCACGAACAACACCAGCCCCATCGGCGGCGTCGCCAGACCCACGGTCAGGTTGACCGACATGATGATGGCAAAGTGGATCGGATCGACGCCCAGATCGACAAAGATCGGCCCAAGGATCGGCCCCAGGATGATGATCGCAGGCCCTGCATCCAGGAACATGCCGACAACGAACAGCAGGAGGTTGATCAGGAACAAGAGGATCAACGGGTTCTCGCTCAGACCCAGGACAAATTCCGCGAGGATCTCGGGCGTATGCGACAGTGACACGACCGTCTTGAACGCCATCGCAGCGCCGACCAATAGTAGCACCGTCGCCGACGTCATCGCCGCGCGCATCAGCACATCGGGCAGGTCGCGCAACGTCAGGGTGCGCAAAACAAACATGCCGACCACGATCGCATACGCCACCGCCACCGCTGCCGCCTCAGTGGGCGTGAACACACCGGCAAGGATACCGCCAAGGATGATGACCGGCGTCATCAGCGGGAAAAATGCCTTGAGCGACGCTTGCCCGCGTTCGCCCCAGCTTGCTTTGCTGCGCGAGGCCGGAAAGTCGTAGCGGTCGGCCTGTAGTTTGACCATCACCATCAAGCCGACGCCCACCAAGATGCCCGGCACGATACCCGCAAGGAACAGCGCGGCGACGCTTTCGCCCATGACGTAGGCGTAGATGATCATGATGCCTGAGGGCGGAATGATCGGGCCAATCACGGAACTGGCGGCGGTGATCGCTGCCGCGAATTTGCGGCTGTAGCCTTCTTTCTCCATCGCCGGGATCAGCATGGACCCGAGGGCAGAGGTGTCCGCAACAGCAGACCC
This sequence comes from Marivita sp. S0852, assembly GCF_046591575.1. NCBI lineage: Bacteria > Pseudomonadati > Pseudomonadota > Alphaproteobacteria > Rhodobacterales > Roseobacteraceae > Marivita > Marivita sp. S0852. The sequence goes on along the minus strand of NZ_JBIQWA010000005.1, from coordinate 27,613 downwards.
CGACAAGCCCGCGAACAGCATCGAGGACAGCACGTTCACATGCGCCAGACCGCCCCGGAAGTGGCCCATCATCGCCTGCGAGAATTCCACCAGCCGCATCGTAATGCCGCCGCGGTTCATCAATTCGCCCGCCAGCATGAAAAACGGGATCGCCATCAGCGGGAAGGACGCCATGCCGTTATAGACGTTGCGGTAGAGCAGGATCAGATCGCGCTCCTGCCCGTTGAGCCAAAGCATGATACCGGGGGCCGCCAGCATGCCGAAAAAGACCGGCAAGCCGATCATCAGAAACAAAAGAAAAAGCGGAAGAAACCAGACCAGCATAGCGTTACTCCGCTGTCATTTCAGCATCGAGCGCAGAGCGCAGTTGATCCTCGCCGCCGAAAAGCGTGATCAGCGCGCGCAGCATCAATTCGATGTTCACCACGAAGAGCAGCACCAACCCGGTGACGAGCGATGCGATTTGCCAGGAATTCGGCATTTTCTCCCAACCATCGGTGGTTGGGTAGTAAAGCGATGCGCTCTTGAACTTGCCCGCAAGGCTGTTCATCTCGCCCCAGCCCATATCGATGCCGAAGGCCAGAACCAGGCCCGAGAGCGTCAACAAAACAAGGCTCAGCACCGTGGCCACCATCTTGGGCAACGCGGACGAGACGATCTCCAGCGCCACGAAACCGCCGCGCCGATAGGCCGAGGGGGCAATCGCAGCGGTCATCCAAAGCATCAGGAAAATCGCGGCCTCTTCGGGCCAGGGCAGGGCGTTGCCCAGCACGTAGCGGAAAAACACCTGCAAGAGGATCGCGACAACCATGAGCGCAATGGCCACAACGGCAATCCATCGCCCGACGCGCAGCACGATATCGAGAACGACTTCAATTGGCTTCAACAGCCAAAGCAATGCGGCCATGTCTGGCCTCCTCCCTGTGCCTTGCGCCGTCTCCTCTGGCGCTGGACCCTTTTGTTCTTTTCTATAGGGGCCGATTAGGTGGTCTGAGTAAAGCCTCCGTACCGTCCGCCATGGAAAATGAGCGCATCTCCGGGCCGCGTGGTGGCGCGGGTGACGCGTGCAATGATGACCGAATGATCGCCGCCGTCATGTTCCGCCACCTTGGTGCATTCAAAGCGGCTCAGGCAGCCATTGATCAGCGGCACCTTGTGCGCGCCGGTCTCCCAATCGAACTGGTCAAACGCATCGCCTTGTCGGGCGAACGCGCTGCACATCCCGGCCTGCTCTGCCCCCATGACGTGGATCGCAAAGTGATCGGCGGCCATGAAGAACGGATAGCGGGTCGAGGATTTGGCAGGCGACCAAAGCACCAGAGGCGGGTCGAGAGACACGCTGGCAAAGCTGTTGGCGGTGATGCCCAAAGGCCCTGACTGCGTGTTGCAGGTGATGACCGTGACCCCGGTTGCATACTGCCCGAGCGCGTCCCGAAAGGCGCGGGAGGTGTCGTGCGACGGCTCAAAGCTGTGGGTCATGTCGGTCATCTGGTCCTCAGGCGACTTCGTGGCCAAGGGCGTGGGTGTAGAGGTCAAACCATGTCTCCCGGTCGATCTGGACATGCGTAGCATCGCCGATACGGCTGATGCGGTCCAGATTATTGGTGCCAAGGACAGGTAGGATGCGCGCGGGGTGCGCCAAGAGCCATGCAATCGCAACGGCAGCTTCATCAACGCCATTTGCATCGCCGATGGCCTTGAGCGCTGCGCGCAGTTTGGCGTTTTTCGCCTCAAAGAGCGCGCCGCCGCCCAGCGGGGACCACGCCATCGGCGGCTGGCCGTTCATCTGGTGGAACGCGATGTCGCCATTGGTGAAGGGCGCGTGGTGCAGCAGGCTGATCTCGATCTGGTTTGTCACCAGCTTGGTTGTCATGGCCGATTGCAAAAGGTCCCAGTCATAGGGCCGGAAATTCGATACCCCAACAGCGCGCACCTTGCCGGATTGGACAAGCTCGTCCAACGCCGCGCAGGTTTCGTGATGGTCCATCAGGGGGTCGGGCCGGTGGATCAGCAACAGGTCGATATGGTCGATTTTCATCAACCGCAAGGAATGATCGACCGAGGCCATGATATGCGCGCGGCTTGTATCGTAATACTTGACCTTTGCGTCTGCATACCGCCCAGCGGGCGCGACGATATCGCATTTCGTGACGATCTCGATCCGGTTGCGCAGCTCGGGGGTAAGGGCGTTGCCCATGATCTCTTCGGCTTCATACCCGCCATAGATGTCAGCCTGATCCATGGTCGTGATGCCCTGGTCGAGACAGGCGCTTATCTTGTTGCGGACATGGTCGATGCTGGTGTCGGCGTCATCGCCCAAGCGCCACATGCCATAGACAAGGCGGCTGAGTTCTAGGTGGTCGTTGAAAGTTACGCGATCCATGCTGATCCCTTCGGCATTGGATTGGTGTTTGTGTTCATTTCGTCGAACAGATTCTTCGGAGAAGAATCTGGGCGCTCAAAATTAAATTCTGGTGACTTTTTGTGGCTCATCAGTGGCGCACCCCCGCACCAAGCGGTGTCAGTGGGGTTCTCTCGGGCACCCGACCATAGGCCTCGGGCAGCGAACAGGTTTTCATCTGCGGCAACACCCGGCTGCCAAAATGCCTGCACTCGTCCAGATGCGGATAGCCTGACAGGATAAACGCCCGGATGCCCATCTTTTGATACTGTTCCAACTCGCTCAGCACCTGATCGGTGGACCCGACCAGCGCCGCCCCACAGCCCGACCGCGCCCGTCCCACACCGGTCCAGAGATGCGGTTCAATGAAGCCCTCCATATCCGCCAGATCCCGGTTCTTCGCCTGATGCGACACCCCCAAAGACCCGCTATCCAACGCCCGTTCGCGGATGGCCTTGCCCTGATCATCATCCAGCTTGCTGACGATATGCTCTGCGTATTCGCGCGCCTCGGCCTCGGTGTCGCGCACGATCACATGCACGCGCAGGCCGTAGTCGAGCGTCCTGTCATACCGCTCCGCCACCGCGTTCACGTCTTTCATGCGCTGGGCCAACTGGTCTTTCGGCTCGGGCCACATCAGGTAGACGTCGCAATGCTGACCGCACAATTCCAAAGCCGCTGGAGAGTAGCCGCCGAAATAGAGGAGCGGCCCGCCGGTTTGGTAAGGCTTGGCCGGATCGGTGGTCAGACCGTCGAACTGGTAGACCTCGCCCTGATAGGAAATCTCGTCCCGCGTCCACGCCTGTTTCAGGATCTCCACAACCTCGCGGGACCGTTGATAGCGGAAAGCGCTGTCGGCTTTTTCGCCCGGAAAGTCTGACGAGATGATGTTCACCGTCAGCCGCCCTTCCAGCATATGATCAAGCGTTGCGATGGTCCGGGCCAACATGATGGGCTGCATCTCGCCACAGCGCACGGCGGCGAGCATATTGATCTTTTCGGTGATTGGCGCGCAGCCCGCGACGAAGGACAACGTGTCTTGCCCCACCTGGTACGAGGACGGGCAGAGGATGTTGCGGAACCCCTGCGCCTCGGCCTCGCGTAGGATGCCGGAACAATGCGCCCAACTGGATCGCAGCTTGCCGTCCGGCACGCCGAGGAATTCGTAGTCGTCGGAACATAGTGCTGCGAACCACGACACCTCTGCCGCATCAAGGTCGGGCGAAGTGATGGGAACGATGCTCATAAAAGGTGTCTCCGACGCGCAGCTTTTCTCTTGCGTAGCACCCGCTTTTATGTAGATCAATACTGTATCAATTTTTTGGTCCCGTGATGCCCAACACCCATGCCCTGCCCAAATACGTCCAGATCAGCGAATTGCTGATCCGCGATATTCAGGCCGGGCGTCTGGTGGACGGCGCGCGTCTCCCGCCCGAGCGGGATATGGCGACAGAGTTGGGCATTTCCGTTGGAACCTTGCGCAAAGCGCTTGATCTGCTCACGGCGCAGGGGTTGCTTGAACGGGTGCAGGGATCAGGGAATTACGTGAGGGCGCAGCAGGATGCGCAATCGGTTTATGCCTTTTTCCGGGTAGAATTGCTGGACGGCGGAGGGTTGCCCACGGCTGAGCTCTTGTCGGTCGACACGCTTCGCAAGCCTGATGGCCTACCGGGCTTTGGGCGCAGTGACAGGGGCCATCGCATCCGGCGCTTGCGCCGACTGAACGGCGTGCCAGCGGTGCTTGAGGAAATCTGGCTGGACGGCAGTTTCACTGAAGCAATCGACGCCGAGGCGCTGCGCGAGTCGCTTTACTTGTATTACCGGGAAGCGCTCGGGCTTTGGATCACCAAGGCCGAAGACCGGCTGGATCTGTCCACCGTTCCCGACTGGGCGCCGCCCGAATTCGGCCTTGCGCCCGGCGCGCCGTGCATGCGGGCCACGCGCCTGAGTTACGGACCGGATGGCACCTCTGCCGAGGTGTCCTGGAACTGGATCAACACCAACGTGGCCACCTATGTGGCGCGTATCACCTGAAGGACGACCATGAAGATCATCAACTATGGCATCATCGGATGCGGCATGATGGGGCAGGAACACTTGCGCAATATCGCACTTTTAGAGGGTGCACGCGTCGCCGCGATCTTTGAGCCGGACGAGATCATGGCCAAGGCCGCCAAAGCGATTGCGCCGGATGCGAGGTTGTGCGCGTCGTTGGAGGAGCTGCTGTCATTGGACGATCTGGATTGCCTGCTGGTCGCCAGCCCGAACCATTGTCATGTGGACGCGTTCGCGCAGATCGCCAAAACCCGGCCTTTGCCGCTTTTGATCGAAAAACCGCTCTATACCGACCCGGTGGATATTGCGCGGGTCGAGGCGATTGCCGGCAGTTATCCCGCACCTATCTGGGTCGCGATGGAATATCGCTATATGCCGCCTGTTCAGATTTTGATTGATCAGGTGCAGAAGGCCACGGGTGGTGTGAAGATGCTCACCATCCGCGAACACCGTTTTCCGTTTCTGCCCAAAGTCGGCGACTGGAACCGCTTTAACCGCAACACGGGCGGCACGCTGGTGGAAAAGTGTTGCCACTTCTTTGACCTCATGCGTCTGATCCTGGCCTCTGATCCAGTGCGCATCAGCGCAAGCGCCGGGCAAGAGGTGAACCATCTGGGCGAACGCTATGAAGGCCAAGCGCCGGATGTCTGGGATACCGGCTATGTGATGGTGGATTTTGCCAATGGTGCGCGGGCGATGCTGGAATTGTGCATGTATGCCGAAGGGTCGCGCTATCAGGAAGAGATCAGCGCGGTGGGCCCGAACGGCAAGATCGAGGCGCTGGTGCCGGGGCCGGGGCGCTTTTGGCCCACGCATCTGGGCGCACCGCCCGTGGCGCAGGTGATTGTCAGCCCGCGTCATCCCAAAGGTCCGCAAGCCGTCGACATTCCGGTTGATCCCACGCTTCTGGAGGCGGGGGATCACAACGGATCAACATTTTATCAGCACATTAGATTTCTGGATTTGGTGCGTAATGGAGGTGTGCCGGCGGTGTCTGTGTCGGATGGCGCTTGGGCTGTGCGAATGGGGCTGGCGGCGCAAACTGCGGCCCGCGCCCATCGGGTCGTTGCCACTTTTTGAACACAATTCAAGCGTATTTTTCTCGCAACACTTTGCTTGGGCGAAGAAAAAAATCGAATCATTCCCGAAAAACACGCTTTGTGGTTTTGGGCTTTTGAGCTAGGCACGTGTCAGAGCAATAATAAACCGAACCCAAAATTGGGCGGTATTGAGGTAAAGCGGTGTTGTTATGAATGCGATTAATTTCGTCGTCCGTACCCCTATGGGTGCGATCGAGCGTGGTGTGGTTGGTGCAGGTGATCAGGGTTTCTTGATAGACGCGTCTGGCGGCCGCGAAGTTTCCTTAAATCTTCATCGAACCGATATGCGGGGCTATGACCGCGCCGGGACGGATTTGCAGCTGACACTGGCAGATGGCCGGGTGATCGTGCTTGAGGACTATTTCGAGGATGGCACGGCAAGCCGGTTGTTCCTGAGCACCGACGGCGTGCTGAGTGAGGTGACCTTTGCTCAAGGCGACGGTGGTGTCCTGTTTGCGCAATACGGAGACGTGTCCGCGTGGGGCAAGTGGAGCCCGGATGACGCGCTGATCTTTTTTGACCGCGCTGAAATTTTGGCGGCTGACATGGGGGCCGCCGACGACGAGGGCGGCGTGTCCATGTTGGGTGCAGGCCTGTTGGCGGGCAGTGGCCTTTTGCCGATCCTGGGGGCCGGTGCCGCGGTCGCAACGGGTGCGGCTGTTATTGGCGGCAGTGGCGACGGAGATGGGGACGGCGGCGGCGGTCTTGTCGGATCTGACGGAGAAAGCGGTGGCCCACAGCCGCCGACAGTGAATGATGGTGAATTCATCATCGGCGGCGATGGCTTGACCGATGAGGATCGGACAGTGCTGGTCAGCGGAACGGCCAATGAAGGTGATACCGTTGTCGTGATCATCGGTGATGTCACGCAGACGACGACAACCGGTGCCGATGGCAATTGGGACGTTGTCTTTACCGGCCCGAATTTCCCGGCTGATGGTGTCTATGTGACTGACGTGATCGTCACCGGAGAGGACGAGACCACACTTGTCGGGCCAGACGTGATCATCGACACAACGCCTCCGCCGGTGTCGGTTACGGATGGCACGGTATCGACAGGTGACCTTATCACCGAAAGCGAATTTGACGGTGGGGCGACGATTACCGGGACGACGGAAATCGGGGCGTCTGTGGTGTTGATCGCCGGTGGCGTGAGCCATGTCGCAGAGGTTGATGCGCAGGGCAATTGGAGTGTGACACTGTCAAGCACGACCTTTGAGCGCGGTGAATATATCTCTGATATTTCGATTGTAGCGACCGACAGCTTCGGCAATTCGACAACGCTGACCGATGGTGTCGAGATTGACACCGTCTCGGGCGTGACGGTGAACACGGCGACCATCGAAACCGACGGCATCATCAATGCGGATGAGCGGTCGGATGGTGTTGAAATCACTGGAACAACCGATATCGGCTCGTCCGTTGTGGTCGAGATGAACGGTTATACCCGGCAGGCGACGGTCGACGCGCAGGGCAATTGGACGGTGACCTTTAGCGCCACGGAAATTCCGCTGGGTGAACAAGATCTGACAATCAACGCAACGGCGACGGACGAGGTTGGCAATGTCAGCACCGCATCGGGTGATGTACGGCTTGATACGTTGGTGCGCAACTTTGACATCACCAGCCAGGCCGGTGGCGCGGATGGCGTGGTCAACGCCGAAGAAGCGTCGCAGGGCATGACCGTCACCGGCACAACCGAGATCGGCGCAAGTGTGACTGTGACGCTGGGTGGCGTGTCACGTGAGGCGAGTGTGGATGCGGCGGGCAACTGGACCGTGACCTATATGTCCGGTGAGCTGCCATCGGGTGAGCAATCCGCAATCCTAAGCGCAAGTTCGACCGATATCGCGGGCAACACGGCGGTTGAAACGCGGACGGTGATCTTTGACACCGATGCAGGTCTTCTGACGATCAGCCCGGAACCCATCGAAATGGACGATGTGGTCAATGAGGTCGAAGCGTCTGACGGTGTGACGATCACCGGCACGTCGACCCCCAATGCGATTGTGGATGTCACGCTGGACGGTGTGTCCAAGACGGTCCAGACCGATGGCTTTGGTGTTTGGCAGGCGAATTATATGGCGGGCGAAGTCCGCCCCGGCGAATACGAGGCGCAGATCACGGCCTATACCGTGGATGCGGCGGGCAATGAACTGACCCGGACCGATACGGTCATGGTCGACACGTTTGTGCGCAACTTCGCCGTCAGCGCGAACCCGGTGACAGCCGACAATATCGTCAACGATGCCGAGCAAAACGGCGGTGTGACCCTGACGGGCACAACCGAACCGGGCGGATCGGTGACCGTGGTTGTCGAAGGCATCACGCGGATTGCAAATGTGGATGCGGCGGGCAACTGGAGTGTCAGCTACTCGGGTCTTGAGATCCCGGACGGCACCTACACCACAACGGCCCAGATCAGCACCGAAGACCGCGCGGGCAATACCGCGACTACGTCCAAGACCTTCCAGGTCGACACCGAGGTCGTGCCGCTGACCAGCACCAGCACACCCGGCGGCAGCGATGGCGTTGTTGGAGAAGCCGAAAGCGCGCAAGGCTTTACGTTGACCGGTCAGGTGGAACAGGGATCGAGTGTCACCGTCACCATCGGTGGGCAGGCCATGACAGCACAGGTCAGCGCAAGCGGCGCATGGTCGGTGGCGGTGCCGTCCAGCGTGATCCCGGTTGTGAATGGCGAAAGCGTGTCGATTGCCATTTCGGCGACGGACGCGGCGGGCAACACCAAGTCGATCACCGAAACCATGGTGGTGGACAACGTGGCCCCGGATGCACCGGACATGACGGCGATCACCCGCGAGGGCACGCAGTCGGTGCGGGGTATCTTCCTTGAAAGCACGGATCATGATGTTGCGATTGATCAGGTCAGCGGATCGGGTGGCTCTGGCCAGCCGCAAGCTGTGGGCTTTAGTGAATTCAACAATCCGAACACAGGTGAAACGCAGTATACGTTCAACAATGTTGTACCGGACGGGTCCGACCTTGTGGTCACCGCAACCGACAGCGCGGGCAACATGACCGGGACGTATATCGTTGTCGACAACCCGAACACCAGCCAGTCCAACGTGACATTGGCGGGCAATATCGGCGGTCACGAAATCAAGGCGATTGATCTTAACTTCACCGAGGAAGCCACCCTGACGATTACCGAAGCGCAGATCGTCGCGCTGGCAGGTGAGACCAACGAGGTTCGGATTACCGGCAACTCGGACGACGCGGTGCGCATCACAGGTGCGACACGGACAGGCAGCCGTGTTGAGGAAGGCGAAGGCTACAACGTCTATGATCTGGGTGATGCAACCGTGCTGATCGATGACGAGATCACAAACGTAACGATTTAACGAGGTCAAGATTTGTTCGGGCCACGTGTTTTGGTGGCCCGAGCCCCGACAATAAAAAACAGCTTCAAGCGGGGGCTCACACGACATGAGGCACAAAAAAGGGGCCATTGCAGGTGCGGTGCTTGGCATAACGGCTCTTTCGGGATGTATGCAGGATTTTGGGGATGGAACCGTGTCGCGGTTCTTGCAGGCGCAGCCCGCTGCGGACACGTCGCTGCAGGCTGAAACCAAGGCGGCGGCCCCCAGGGCTGTGTCGCCTGACGCGGTCTCTGCGATCATTTCCGATCTGGCCACGCGCAACAGCGTTCTGACATCTGGATCTGCATATGCCAAGGTTGCCGCCGGGGTTCTGGCCGCCGATGCCCGCGTCGCAGAAGCCGAACTGCAGGTGGCCCAGCTTCGGGCCAAGGCGGCGTCCAAGAATTGGCTTCCGACCTTGTCGCCGCGGATCACTCTGACCTCGCTTGGGGATTTTGTGGCGGATCTGGTGATCAATCAGGTTCTGTTCGACAACGGCCGCAAAAAGGCCGAGCGTGATCTGGCGAAAGCCGATGTGGAACTGGCGGCTGTGGCGCTTTCCGAAAGCAGCAACGCGCGGGTCTATGATGGGCTGGTCCTGTATCTCCAGGCCGAAGAGGGGCGCGCGGCGGCGGATCTTTATGGGCAGGCGCTTAAAGACATGGGTCAGTTTGAATGGATCATGGACGAACGCGTCAAAGGCGGGGTTTCCAACTTTTCTGACCTCAACATCCTGCGGCAAAAACTGGCGGATCTGCGGGCGCGCAACACGGCGGCACAGGAAAAAACCAGCCGTGCGATGGCCGAATTGAACGCGATGTCGAACACGGCTCTGGATGACGTGCGCGGCCTTGAGGGCATGACATCGACATCGTCAGACAGCGCGCTTGCGGTCTTGCGCGCTATGGTCGAGCGGGACAAGCAAATCGCCGAAGCCAGGATCGCCCGGGCGCAGCATCTGCCGGGCCTGTCGGCAGGCGGGTCGGTGCGCGATGGCGGGCGGGGCATTTCGCTGAACGCGGCGGCGGACCAGATGTTTGGCCTTGGTACTGGTGCATCACTTCGGGCGATCGAGGCCACCAAGATCACCGCCGACCGTAAAGTCACCGAAGCGCGCGATATCTCGAACCGCGCGATCGAGGCCGACCGGCGCGAATTGCAGGCGTTAAAGCGGCAGGCCGACGAGGCCTCTGGATTGACGCAACAGGCAAAAGCCAATCTTGACCTGTTCCAGCGCCAATACGAGGCGGGAACGCGTCAGGTGATGGATGTGGTTGGCGTTTACGAAACATTCCTGCGTGCGCTGGAAAAAGAAATCGACCTGAAATTCCAGGCGGCGCGTTCTGAACTGGACGCGGCCAAACGTCTGGGTGTGCTTGCAGATGGAGCAAAGATTTGAGCGACGTCAGCAATATCACCCTGTTGTCAGGGAAAGCCAAAAACGCGGTTCTGCGCATGGTGCCCCAAGGCACAAAGCCGGCAAATGAGCCGACACGCGCGCCGCGCTATTCCGACCGTGTGGTCGCCCGGACGGAATTAATCCGCACGTATGCAGGCCGGTTGGGTCTGACAACGGTTGCCGCCGACATTCAGGACGCCATCGGATTGCATCAGGATGCCGACGGCATGGTGGGCAAGGCGGCGCTTTTGGCTGGGGCCAGGGCCGCCGGGATGCTGGCGCAGGGCAGGGACGTCCCGCGCCCAACGCCAGAGCATTGGCCCGCGATTGCCCTGATGACCAATGGACAAGCCGTGCTGGTGCTGTCGCAGGACCGCATGACGCTGTCGATCTGGGACGAGTCCGCCCCAGACAAGACCGAACGGGTGGATGTCGCTGAATTTGCGCCGTTTTACAGCGGTGTCCTGATCCGCGGCGAAGCGCCTGTGGAAACTCTGGCCGACACGCATGCAGCGGCCCAAGCCAAGTCGCATTGGTTCTGGGGCAGCTTTTCCAGCTACACACGTCAGTTCGGCGAAGTGGCCGTGGGATCATTTGTGGCCAATCTTTTGGCAGTGTCCGTCGCGCTGTTTTCGTTGCAGGTCTATGACCGGGTGATCCCGCATCAATCCTCTGCCACGCTTTGGGTGTTGGCGATTGGCGCGGCGATGGCGCTGATGCTGGAGGCGTTTCTCAAGGTTGCGCGGTCCACGCTTTTAGATGGCGCGGGACGGCAGATTGAAACCGGGGTGCAGCAGACGTTGCTAAACCGGCTGTTGGGCATGCGCTCTGATGCGGCGGGGCGGTCGCCATCGCAATTGTTTGCGTCGATGCGCGAATTTTCGTCCGTGCGGGAATTCTTTACTGCGGGTACAGTCGGGGCGTTGGCCGATATTCCGTTTATCTTTTTGTTCCTGCTGTTGGTCTGGTCCATTGCCGGAAGCGTGGTTTGGGTTCTGGTGGCCGGTGCCATTTTGATGGTTGTTCCGGGCTTCTTTCTGCAGAAAAAGATGATCCGCATCACGCAGGACATGCAAGGGGCCTCGACCAAGCAGTCGCGTCTTTTGAACGAGGCGGTGACCGAACTGGACACTATCAAGACCCAGCGCGCCGAAGACCGGTTTGCCCGCACATGGGAAGAGCTGACGTCGGTTCAGGCGCTGAAATCCTCCGAACAGCGCCGCCTTGCCGCGGCATTGACCTTTTGGAGCCAGGGCGTGCAGCAGGCCACCTATGTGGGCGCGGTGATCGCGGGCACGTATCTGGTTTTTGCAGGCGAATTCACCGTGGGGTCGATCATAGCGGTGGGCATCCTGACCTCGCGTACGCTGGCCCCGTTGACCCAATTGTCGGGGATCATGGCGCGCTGGGGCAACGTGAAGGCGGCGCTGGATGCGTTGGACGGGGTGGCCCAGCTGCCGCAGGACCGCGCCGAGGATCGCACATATCTGCGCCGCGAAAAGCTGGACGGCCGGTTCGAGCTGCGCGAAGTCGCGTTCCGCTACGATGAAGACAGCCCTGCGGTTCTCGACATCCCAAACCTTGTGATCCAACCCGGTCAGACTTTGGCTATTCTGGGCACCAACGGGTCGGGCAAATCGACCTTGCTCAAGCTTTTGTCGGGGCTTTACGCGCCGACATCCGGCTCGATCCTGATTGACGGCACGGAAATGAACCAGATCGACATGCGCGATCTGCGGCGGTCGCTGGGATATCTGGGACAGGACGTGCGGCTGTTTCACGGTACGCTGCGCGATAACCTGAACTTGAACATGATGGAGCGCGATGACAGCCGCCTGTTTCAGGCGCTTGATTTTGCCGGGCTTGGGCCGTTTGTAAAGAGCCATCCGCAAGGATTGGACCTGACCATTCGCGATGGCGGCGAAGGGCTGTCTGTGGGTCAGCGCCAGTCCATCGGCTGGGCGCGGCTTTGGTTGCAGGACCCTGATATCTGCCTGCTGGATGAACCAACTGCTGCGCTGGATCAGACCCTAGAAAAGACGCTGATTTCCCGGCTTGAGACATGGCTGGCCCATCGCACAGCGATTGTCGCGACGCATCGGGTGCCGATCCTGGCGATTGCCGACCGCACCAGCGTCTTGGCAAATGGGCGGCTGGTTGTCGACGGGCCGCGCGATCAGGTGCTGGACCATCTGCGCGCAGCACAGGGGGCGTAGGAATGGCCGTCAGCACCACAGATCTGTCGGCACAGCTGGGCCGCCGTATGCGGGGGCCGTCGATGGTGATCTGGCTGTCCGGGGCCGCCGTGTGGCTGTTCATAATCTGGGCGGCCTATGCATGGATCGATGAAATTGTCCGGGCCGAGGGAGAATTCATTTCGACATCGCGACCGCAGATCATCCAGAACCTGGAAGGCGGTATCCTTGCAGAGCTGCTGGTCAAAGAGGGTGACGAGGTCATGCGGGGTGATGTTCTGGCGCGGTTGCACGGAACGCAGTTCAAATCCTCTGTCGATGATCTTGAAGACCAGATCACCGCGCTGGATATTCGCAGGCTGCGGATCGAGGCGGAAATGGCGGGGCATGTGCAATTCGACATTCCGGCGGACTTGCAACAGCGCAGTCCCGAAATGGCGGCCTCTGAACGCGCCCTGTTGGCAGCGCGTCAATTGGATTTCAACGCTCGCCATGACGGGGCGCGGCGGGTGCTGGAGCAGGCGGCACGGGAAAACGAACTGATGGAAGACCTGTTGGCCAAGAATGTTGTGGCCCTGATTGAAGTGACCCGGACCCGCAAGGCGCTGGCCGACGCGCAGATCAAGATGGACGAAATCGTCACCCAGACAGAACTGGCCCGCGCGCAAGACTACTCCGAAACGCTCAAGGAGCTGGCCACGCTGCGCCAAAACCTGCGGTCCTCGCAGGATCAGCTGAACCGGACCGTGCTGGTCAGCCCGATGCATGGCGTGGTCAACAAGCTGGGTGTGACCACAATCGGAGGGGTTGTGCGCCCCGGTGAAGAAATCCTGCAGATCATTCCGCTGGGGGAAGAACTATATGTCGAGGCCAAAATCGCGCCCGAAAACATTGCCAATATCCGCCCGGGTCAGGAGGCCACGATCAAGCTGTCGGCCTATGATTTCACGATCTACGGCGCGTTAAAGGGGCGGGTCGATGTCATCTCGGCCGATACGTTCAAGGATGACCGCCGCCCCGAGGCCCCGGCGCATTACAAGGCGACGGTTCGGGTGGATAAAACCTCTTTGACGGATCGACAACGCCATCTGGAAATCCGCCCCGGTATGCAGGCAACAGTCGAGCTGCACACAGGCGAAAAGACAGTTCTGCAATATCTTCTGAAGCCGCTATACAAATCACGCGAGGCGTTTCGCGAACCGTAAAGACAGGCCCGGCGGTGCCGGACCTGGCCGGATAAGCGCCTGTCGGCGCAACCCTGTGGGGGGTGTGACGCGATCACTGAGACCAGCACCTTTGGCCGCGTCGCAAATGCATATTTTATGAAAAGAAGAAATGCCGGAAATTTCGTGGCACGTTTACGGTGATTTAATGCCTATGGGCGACGTTGGGGTTGCGGAACAGGCAGGCATGCCGATGGCCGTAAAAGGAGACGCCCCATCCATTGGCTGACCAAGAGCTGTGCTCGACAAGGTGCCCGTGGATGGGGTGACCGGCGCCTTGGCATCTTCTTTTCATAAATATGCCAGTCTACAGCAGCCACGGGAGGATCGGTTGACAATCAGCTTGACGTATCCATCCAGATCGTCACCGGCCCATCGTTCAAAAGCTGGACTTTCATATCTGCACCAAACTGCCCTTTTTCGACAGGGATTCCCTGTGTTTTAAGCTGGTTCGCGAAGTATTCATAAAAGCGGTTGCCATCCTCGGGGGCGGCGGCAGTGGAAAAACCGGGGCGGTTTCCGCGGGATGTGTCGGCGGCAAGGGTGAATTGGCTGACCACCAGGGCACTGCCGCCAACGTCCTGAACAGAGCGGTTCATGCGACCGTCCTGGTCTTTGAAAATGCGCAGCTTTGCGATTTTTGCAGCGAGTTTGTCGGCGTCCGTTTCGCTGTCGCCTTGCATGGCACAGATGAGCACAAGCAGACCCTCGCCTATTTCGCCGAGGGTTTGGCCATCAACGGTGACGGAGGCCTGCGCGACGCGTTGGATCAGCGCCCGCATGTCAGGCAGCCAGACCTTTGGAGCCGATGTCGAGGAATTTCTTGCGACGGTGTGCGATCAGTTTTTTGGGTTTGAGTGTGGATAAATCGTCAAGCATGGCGCGAATGGCGGTGCCGACTGCTGCGATGGTGTCCTGGCGCGCGCGATGCGCGCCGCCCAACGGTTCGGGGATGATTTGGTCCGCCACCCCGAGGTCAAGCAGATCCTGAGCGGTCAGGCGCAAGGCTTCGGCGGCCTCTCGCATTTTTTCGGCGTCTTTCCAGAGGATTGAGGCGCAGCCCTCTGGCGAGATTACGGAATAAACCGAGTGCTCCAGCATTGCCAGACGGTTGGATGTGGCAAAGGCGACTGCACCGCCAGAGCCTCCTTCGCCGATCACCACCGAGATCAGGGGCACGCCGATTTGCAGGCATTTTTCGGTGGAGCGGGCAATCGCTTCGGATTGACCGCGTTCTTCGGCACCTTTGCCGGGATATGCGCCCGGTGTGTCGACCAGGGTGATCACAGGCAGGCCGAATTTGTCTGCCATTTCCATCAGGCGCACGGCCTTGCGGTAGCCTTCGGGGCGGGCCATGCCGAAGTTGCGCTTCAACCGGCTTTGCGTGTCGTGGCCCTTTTCATGCCCAATAACGACCACGGGCTGATCGTCGAACCGGGCCAGCCCGCCCATGACGGCGTCATCATCGGCAAAATTCCGGTCCCCGGCGAGCGGGGTGTATTCGCTAAACAGCGCGTCGATATAATCTTTGCAATGCGGGCGGTCGGGATGGCGCGCGATCTGGCATTTCCGCCAGGGGGTGAGTTTTTTGTAAAGTTCGACAAGGAGCGCGTCTGCTTTGGCGTCCAGCGCCTTTGCCTCGTCTTCGATGTCCATCTCGTCATTGGAGCGCGCCATCGCGCGCAGTTCTTCGGCCTTGCCTTCGATTTCGGCCAGCGGTTTTTCAAAGTCGAGGTAATTGGTCATCGCGCACCTGCCTGTTATACGACGACGATATATGCCGGGGCCGGATTGGTTTTGCAATCTGCTGTCGCGGTCCGTGCGGGGCTGCGCGTCATTTAGGTTTGGGCGTATCGGGATCGGCCTGCATCAGGTCCATAGGACCGGGATCAGGGACGCGACTAGCAAGGCGGCCATGGCCCAGTTGAACACGCGCAGGCGGTTCGGTCGGTTGAGAATGCGGCGCAATTGCTGGCCCAATATGGTCCAACTGGTGGTGGAGATACAGCCCATCGCCACATAGGTGCCCGCCACCCAGAGAATGGCCGGCAAATCGCGTCCGGTGGCGTAGAGGGTGATCGCGCCAAGCGCCATGGACCATGCTTTGGGATTGACCCATTGAAAGGCGGCGGCCTGCAGGAATGTCAGCGGCCTGCTGCCGGTGTCAGGTGCCCCGTCCGGGGGGGCGGCATTGGCGATTTTCCAGGCCAGCCAGAGCATATAGGCGACCGAGAGCACCTTGAGGATCGTGTAGGAGGGCGGCCAGGCATCGAAGACCTGCATCACGCCAAGGCCAACCGGCACGATCATCATCGGAAAGCCAAGACCTACACCCAGCATGTGCGAAAGCGAGCGGCGAAAGCCGAAATTGGCCCCGGATGTCATCAGCATCAGGTTGTTTGGCCCCGGTGTGATCACAGTGACAAGGGCAAAGCCTGCGAGGGCAAGAAGAAGATCTGGTGTCATAAGGCAGCACTATGTGTTTTGTTCTGCGCGTGAGGGTTGCGAAATGCGGCTTACTAAGGGCAATGTTTGCAATATATGAGTGAGCTTGACCAGATTGACGAACAAATATTGCGTTGCTTGTGCCGGGATGGACGGATCAGCAATTTGGCTTTGGCCGACAGGTTGGGGTTGTCACCTTCGGCCTGTCTGCGCCGGGTCAGTGCGCTAGAGAGGTCCGGAGTGATCACTGGGTATCGCGCGGTGCTTGATCCCGAGAAAACCGGCATTGGATTTGTGGCCTATGTCACGGTCGGACTGAGCCAGCACACCAAATCCGCGCAGGAAGCCTTTGAACGGGCGATTTCGCGCAGTCCGGAGGTGAAGGAGTGCCACAATATCACCGGATCGGTTGAGTATCTTTTGCGTGTCGAAGCGGCCGATCTGGCCGCTTACAAGCATTTTCACACCGAAGTTCTGGGGGTTTTGCCGCAGGTGAATGCGATCACGTCTTATGTTGTTATGGGCTCGCCCAAAGATGACCGTGCGTAAGATATGCATGGCTCGCATGCCGAGACTGCGGACTTGGTTCTGGTGCTTTGGGGGCATGATCTTAACTTATGTTTCAAGGGAGAAACCCACGGACTGGAGAGTTCCCATGACACCGACCCCGACATCCCAAACCGCACCTACTTCGGCGAAAGAGGCGTTGCGTCTGCTGAATGAAGCATGGGCCTATTACACACCGCGCCCGCGGCTTGTCACCGAGGCCAACAGTCAGCCATCGCCGGTTTTTGACGAATATTACGCGGCGTGATGTATTTGTGAGGCATGATGGGCCCAACCGGTTTCATACGGTTGGGCGCAGGATTGCCGATCCGGAAATCGGGTGATTGCGTTTTGATGCCGCTCTGGGCAGGGGTGTTGCATGAAACACGTTTTGATCCGGATATTGCTGGTGTGTGGCCTGGGTGTTTTGACGGCCTGCAGCAGCGCTGTTGACCCCCCCGAGATTGCGCAGCCGCTTTACCCCAATGAAACGCCAGAGCTGCGCCAATTGATCGTTGCGGCGGCAGAGCGAAACGACCTGCCTGTGTCGCTTGTTCAGCGGGTTGTCATTCGTGAAAGCACCCACCGTCCCGAGGCGCGGAACGGGCCGTATTACGGGCTGATGCAGATTTTGCCCGCAACGGCGCGGTCGATGGGGTTTCGCGGCAGACCGGCGGCGTTGCTGGATGCCGAGACCAACTTGAAATACGCGGTCCGCTATTTGCGCGGGGCGTGGCTTGTGTCGGGCGGCGATGAGGCCGAGGCGGTAATGTGGTATGCGCGCGGCTATTATTACGAGGCCAAGCGATTGGGTTTGCTGGATGAAACCGGAGTTCACGGGCGCAAGGTCTGGCCGGACTGACGGGGGGCGCTGTTGGCCTTTGGCCAAGACGCCCCACCCGCCGTCCCGACGCGCTTAGTTTGCGGCGATCATTTCGGCTTGGCGCACGATGACCTCGGCTTGTTTGATGGATGCGATGTCGACCAAACGCCCTTTGTAGACGGTTGCCCCTTCACCATTGGCTTTGGCCTGTTCCATCGCTGCGAGGATTTCGCGGGCTTCGGACACGGCGTCGTCGGAGGGGGTGAACACCTCGTTGGCCAAGGCGAT
This sequence comes from Marivita sp. S0852, assembly GCF_046591575.1. NCBI lineage: Bacteria > Pseudomonadati > Pseudomonadota > Alphaproteobacteria > Rhodobacterales > Roseobacteraceae > Marivita > Marivita sp. S0852. The sequence goes on along the minus strand of NZ_JBIQWA010000005.1, from coordinate 9,758 downwards.
CTGCTTGGGGTGGATGGCCCATTTGCCCACCATGCCAAGGGTTGCAGAGCGCAGGGCCTGGGCGCGGAATCCATCGTCGTCGGAGAAATCCCCGAACGGGCCATCAACAGGCAGCACACCATGGGTGCGACAGGCGGCCACAATGGCGGTTTGCGCCCAATGCCAGGGATCTGACCAGTGTTTTTGTCCCTCATGCAGCATGTAGTAGTTTTCCTGTGTGCCGCCGATGCCGGTGGTCTGCATGCCCATGGAGGCGGCAAAATCTGCGGCACCAAGGCTCATTGCCTGAAGGCGGGGTGAGGCGGCGGCGATTTCCTCGACATGGGCGATGCCGGCAGCGGATTCGATGATCACCTCGAACGCGATCGGTTTTTCGCGGGATTTGGCGGCTTCAATCGCCGTCACGAGCGCATCAACAGCGTAGATGTCCCCCGCGCAGCCGACTTTGGGGATCATGATCTGGTCAAGGCGCGGGCCTGCCTGTTCGAGAAGGTCCACAACATCGCGGTACCAATAGGGGGTATCGAGACCGTTGATCCGGACGCTGATCGTTTTGTTGCCCCAGTCAACCGTATTGATGGCGTCGATCACGTTGGCGCGGGCGATGTCCTTGTCGGTGGGGGCAACGCTGTCTTCGAGATCAAGGTTGATCACATCCGCAGCCGAGGCGGCCATTTTTGCGAACAGCTTGGTGTTGGAGCCGGGCCCAAAGAGCTGGCATCGGTTTGGGCGAGCGGGGGCAGTGGGCTGTATGCGGAAGGACATGAGGGCCTCTTGGTAAGGAAATTTCGTTTGATGTCTCGATTGGGTTAAGAAATTGCGTGCAGATGCGCAAGCGTATTTTGCAGGTGCAGCATTTGTCAGGGGATGATGGATTTTTGAAACGATTATGGATCGTGCAAGGCACTTTTGAGCGGATGATGTTCGATAGAACGTTGGTTATATCGTAAATTATTCGAATTTTAGATAAAAACCCCGAAGAAAGAGAAAGGATTGCGCAAATTTACGCTGTTAAGGTTGCGCGACCCTTCAACACGGAGCAATCACAATGATTCAGACCCCTTACCTTCTTTTCCTTGGAGACGCGCCTGACCAGCTTGCCGCGAAGGTGGCGCAGGGGATCAAGGACTGGCGACCGGAAAACGCCGTTGGGCAATATCGCATGCCGGGATGTGGGGCGGATATGGGTCTGGCGGATATGACGCTGGAAGAGGGATTGGATGCGGGCGCGAAAACGCTGGTGATCGGGGTGGCCAATCGGGGTGGCGTCATCTCAGAGGCGTGGCAGGCGGTTTTGGTCAAGGCGCTGCAGATGGGCTATGATGTGGCCGCAGGATTGCATAATCTGCTGCGCAATGAAGATGCGCTGCAGGCCGCGGCGCGGGTCAATGGACGCACGCTTTTCGACGTGCGTATTCCAAGCGTGGCCTATCCGATTGCCAATGGCCGGAAGCGCCGCGGCAAGCGGGTTTTGGCGATTGGCACTGATTGTTCCTGTGGCAAGATGTATACCGCAATGTCGATGGATGCGGACATGGTCAAACGCGGTATGAAATCAGAGTTCCGCGCGACCGGTCAGACGGGCATTCTGATCACTGGAAAAGGTGTGCCGCTGGATGCGGTGATTGCCGATTTCATGGCGGGGGCGGTGGAATATCTGACGCCGGACAATGATGACGACCACTGGGATCATATCGAAGGGCAGGGCAGCTTGTTTCATGTGTCGTATTCGGGTGTGACGATGGCCTTGATCCATGGCGGGCAACCCGATGCGCTGATCCTGTGTCACGAACCGACCCGCACCACGATGCGCGGCCTGCCAGATTACCCGTTGCCCACGCTTGAGCAATTGCGCGATACTGCGTTGCCTTTGGCGCGCGTGGCCAATCCGGAGTGTCAGGTGGCGGGGGTGTCTGTGAACACCAAGGCCCTGTCCGAGGACGACGCGCGCACGGTGCTGGCAGAGATCGAGGATCGCATGGGCCTGCCCACCACCGATCCGTTCCGGTTTGGGGCCGCGCCCTTGGTGGACGCGCTTTTGACCATCGGCTGATCGGCTTTTGGTGGGGACGGTTTTTGCATATTTTAGAAAAGAAGAAGTGATGGAGATGCCTTGATGATTGAGGTCACACGGGATGTGTTCCAGCTGGCGCAGGTGTTCACCATTTCGCGCGGCTCGCGCAGCGAGGCCAAGGTTTTGACGGTTCGGGTGACACGGGGCGGCGTGACCGGTTGGGGGGAATGTGTGCCCTATGCGCGTTACGGAGAAACGCTTGAGACTGTGGAGGCGCAGATCCGTGGTTTGCCGTCAATGATTGACCGGCAGGCGCTGCAAGAGGCCTTGCCACCCGGTGCCGCCCGCAACGCGGTGGATTGCGCGTTGTGGGATCTGGAGGCAAAACAAAGCGGCAAGCGGGTTTGGGAGCTGGCCGGGTTGACAGCGCCGGGACCAGAGATCACAGCCTATACCCTGTCGTTGGACACGCCCGACGCGATGAAGGCACAGGCCGCCCAGCATGCGCATCGGCCTGTGCTGAAGATCAAGCTTGGCACGCCCGATGACATGCCCCGACTGGAGGCGGTCCGGGCTGGTGCGCCGGTGTCAAAGATCATTGTCGATGCCAATGAAGGCTGGTCGGCTGAGACCTATGCAACGCTGGCCCCGCATCTTGTGCGGCTGGGTGTTGCCCTGGTCGAGCAGCCATTGCCCGCCGGAGAGGATGCGGCGCTTATGGGGATGGACCGTCCGGTGCCGCTTTGTGCTGATGAAAGCTGTCATGATCGTGCGTCGCTGCCAGGGTTGCGCGGCAAATATGACATGGTCAATATCAAGCTTGATAAAACCGGAGGCTTGACCGAGGCTTTGGCATTGCGCGCCGCAGCACAGGCCGAGGGCTATGATATCATGATCGGCTGTATGGTGGGGTCATCCTTGGCGATGGCACCGGCTGTTTTGGTGGCGCAGGGGGCTCATGTGACCGATCTGGACGGGCCCTTGCTATTGGCCGAAGATCGCGACACGCCGTTGCGGTTTGACGCGGCCGGTGTTCATCCGCCGGACGCCGCGCTTTGGGGCTGATCTGTTCTAGTCGATACTGACGTCGCGGCAGACCGTGTCACCGTCGATGCGCAGGTTGGCTGCGTAGGCGGTTTTGGGGTCTTCGACGGTGGTGCAGAGGCTGAAACGTGTGGCGGACAGGCGTGTGTATGTGATGTCGGAGGCAAAGCCGGTCATGCGTTCCGGCGCCGCCGCACAGTCCATCGGATCGAATTGCGCGGGAAGCGGGGCTGTGGACAGCGCCTGACAGCGGCCTGCATCCCGCGCGAGAATGTATAGATCGCTGATGCGGGATCTGTCGCGTTGTTCGATGCGGCCTTGTGCGGGGCCGCCGGTGCTGAACAGCGTCAGGATCACGGCGAGGCTGGCCAGAGCGGACAAGACCCAGCCCGCGGCTGCGGCGGGAACTGCCAGGGGCAGACGGCGGCTTTCCCGGAAGTAGGCCAGCACCAGCACCGCCACGATCGCCACCGTGGTTGATTTCAAGGCAAAACGCAGGGTCATTTGCCCGTCAAGCCAGCGGTAGATCAGAAACAGGGCGTCAGTGAGCAAGGCCAAAACGGCACAAAGCAGAGCCAGCGCCGACAGCCATCGGCGCACGCCGGCAAATCTGCGGGCCGGATCTTTGTCGGTGGCGCGGCGGTCGGACAGATCGAGCCACCAGAACACCGGAAGAAACACGATGAGCGCGGCAATCGACCATCGCAAACCGCGCAGCTGACCCGAGGAGGCGCGTTCGGTGCTGTCCGGGAAGTGCAGATTGATCTGTCCGAACCACAGCACCAGAGCGTTCCCCACTATGGCTCCGAACACCAGGAACAACAGCGCATAGAAGAACGCGTCGCGGGCCGTCGAAGACCGCACCGGGCGCGGGACCGGACCGGTCTTGTCATTGACGGTCCAGCTGTTCAGGGCGGCGTCGATTTCGGTGTCGGCCCATCCTGCATCGCGCAAGGCTTGCCGTGTGGTCTCGGGGGACAGGCCGCGCTGAAACGCGGTGCGGACAAAGCGGGACAGGTCTGGATCAATCGACATGGCGGTATCCTGACGCTGTGACGGACGGATGTCCAAGCGAAAGGCGGCGTTGCGGGATTTGCGCGCAAAATAGCTTGGTTTTCAATGTGACATTCGCTTGATCCGCCCCGCAGAAAGCCATTAGAACCGCGTTTAGAACTTCCCGTTTGCCCTGGTTTGAAAGGCCCGCCGATGACCCGCACAGTGTACGTAAATGGCGATTATGTTTCAGAGCATGATGCGAAGATTTCGATCTTTGACCGTGCGTTTCTGATGGCGGATGGCGTGTATGAGGTCACGTCGGTGCTGGGTGGAAAGCTGATTGATTTTGACGGCCATGCCAAGCGGCTTGAACGCTCATTGAGCGAACTTGATATGCGGTCGCCGGTGAGCCGGGACGCGTTGCTGGACATCCACCGCGAACTGGTGCGTGTGAACGCAATCACCGATGGGTTGATTTACCTGCAGATCACGCGCGGATCGAATGGGGATCGGGATTTCGTGTTCCCCGATCCGGAAACGACAGAGCCGGGTATCGTATTGTTCACACAGAACAAACCCGGTCTTGCCAACAGCCCCGCCGCGCGGACAGGACTCAAGATCATCTCGATCGAAGATCAGCGATGGGGGCGGCGTGATATCAAGACCGTGCAGCTTCTTTATCCGTCGATGGGCAAAATGATGGCCCAGAAAGCGGGCGTGGATGATGCGTGGATGGTCGAGGATGGGGCCGTGACCGAAGGCACGTCGAACAATGCCTATATTATCAAGGGCAATACGATCATCACGCGGGCGCTGTCCAACGACATTCTGCACGGCATCACGCGGGCGGCGGTGTTGCGCTTTGCCAATGAGGCGCAGATGCAGGTTGAGGAACGCAATTTCACGATCGACGAGGCGAAAGACGCAGACGAGGCGTTTATCACGTCAGCCTCTGCTTTTGTGATGCCGGTGGTCGAGATTGACGGAGTGCCGCTTGGCGATGGCACGCCGGGCGCGCGGTCTCGGCGGTTGCGCGAGATCTATCTGGACGAAAGCCTGAAAGCCGCGATCTGAGGCATGGCGTTTCAGGCACCGCAGGCCAATCAATATGATGTGGTGATCGTCGGTGGGGCGATCATGGGGTCGGCGGCGGCCTGGTTTCTGAGCAAAAGTGACACATTCGATGGATCGGTTCTGGTCGTGGACCGCGATATGTCGTTCGAACATTCGGCAACGGCGCAGTCAACAAGCTGCATCCGGCAGCAGTTTTCGACAGATCTGAACATTCAGATCAGCCGCTTCGGGGCCGATTTCATCACCAATCTGCGCCGCTTTATGGGCGATGATCCCCGCGTGCCCGAGATCGGCATCCGCAATTTTGGTTACATGTACCTGGCCGATACGGCCGAGTATGCCAGGGATCTGCACCGGCGTCAGGCGGTTCAGGTGGCGGCCGGGGCTGCGACGCGGCTTTTGACACCGGATGAGATTGCAGCGGCTTACCCGTTTTATGCGCTCGATGATATCGTGCTTGGGTCGATCAACACGGTCGATGAAGGCTATTTCGACAGCATGGCGGTGTTCGAGTGGATGCGCCGTCAGGCGCAGGACCGGGGCGTGGTCTATCTTGAAAACGAGGTTGTCGATATGTCGGTTCAGGCGGACCGGGTGATGTCGGTTACACTTGCAACCGGCGCTGTTGTGGCCTGTGGGCATGTGGTGAACGCCGCCGGCCCACGGGCTGCGCAAGTCGCGGCGCTGGCGGGTGTCGGCGTGCCGGTTGAACCGCGCAAGCGCTATTCCTGGGTGTTTACAGCCGAAAAACCGTTGGACCGGGATCTTCCGCTCACCATTGATCCGTCAGGGTTCCATGTGCGCGAAAACGGTGGCGGCACCTATCAGGCGGGTGGGCAAGCGGGCCCGGACCCGGCGGTGGATTTTGATGATTTTGCCATGGATCACAGCCTTTGGGAATGCACCGTTTGGCCCGTGCTGGCGGCCCGTATCCCGCAGTTCGATGCGCTGAAGCTGACCCATAGCTGGGTGGGGCATTACGAGATGAACACCGTGGATCACAACGCCATCATCGGGCCGCATCCCGAGATTGATAATCTTTTGTTCATGAACGGATTTTCCGGGCATGGTTTGCAACAGGCCCCGGCTATGGGACGCGGTATTGCCGAATGGCTGAGCTTCGGGCGCTATCGCAGTCTGGATTTGTCACCGTTTCATTTTGACCGGCTTTTGGGTGCCGCGCCGCAGGTGGAATTGGCGGTTATCTAAAGCGGTTCCACCTCAAGCCAGACCCCGCCTTCGGGACGCAATGTGATGATCATGACCGGATCTGGGTCAACGCCTTTAACGGATGTGAAACGGAATCGGCTTAACAGGGTGGCCAGGATGATCACTGCCTCTTGCAAGGCAAAGCTTGCGCCGATGCAGATGCGTGGCCCGTCCCCAAATGGCAGATAGGCGTATCGGTCGGGCTTTGCGCCGTCTGTCCAGCGGTCCGGGTCGAATGCGTCGGGCTCGGCCCATAACAGATGTGAACGATGGAGGGCATATATTGGCAAAATAACCGTATCGCCGGGATTGATCGGGGTTCCACAAAGAACATCGCTGTTCAGGGCCGTTCGCGACACGATGGCCGCAGGCGGATAAAGCCGCAGCGCTTCGTCGATGATGGTGCGTATATAGGGAAGACGTGATACATCATCCGCGGTGGCGGCACGGCCTTGCAGAACAGTTTTGGCTTCCTCGCGCGCCCGTTTCTGGACGGCGGGATCAAACGCACACAAATAGAGCGACCAGGCAAGGGTCAGCGCGGTGGTTTCGTGGCCGGCCACAATGAAGGTCAGCAAATTGTCCCGCAGTTCCTTGGTTGACATACGCCGCTGTGTTTTCGGATCTTCGCCCTGCATCAAGAGGTCAAGAAGGTCGGGAATGCCGCCTGAATCATCCGGGTGACGCGCATCGATCACCCTGTCTGCGGCGGCTTTCATATCGGACATGCCCAGGCTGGTGACAGTGCGACCCGGCCGTGGCAGCCAATCGGGAAGGCCAAGCACATCAAAAAGCGACACTCGTCCGGCATCGGCGATATAGATGTCGATGGCTTTGTGTACCGCATCCCGATCAAATCCGCGATCACCCGAAAAGGTCACATCAGAGATCACATCGAACGTGGTCGTGATCATTTCTTCCAGCATGTTCACAGCGCGGTTGCCCGCAGTGGCGATGCGGTCTGCCGACCGTTCGGCGGCACGGGACATGACCGGAGCAAGGTTCATCACGTTGCGGTGCGAAAATGCCGGGGCCGCTGTACGCCGTTGCCAGCGCCAGTGTTCGCCTTCGGCAATAAACAACGAGTCGCCGATTGCCGGGCGGAGCAGGTTTTTGGTCACTTTGGATTTCGGGTAGGTGTCCACGGCTTCCAGTAACACGCGACGGATTGCGGTTGGATCTGTCACCATATGCCACGGCGTTCCAGTGGTGCCCGACACAATCGGCTGTCGCGTCGATGCCTCTGGAATGATCGTCAACAGGTTGGAGCGCGCGGCCTGAAGACTACCCCAAAGGCTTAATGGCTCGGACACCAATTCGGCCCGCACGGGGCGGCGTTCGGTGTCAGTATCGGTCAGACCGGTGTCGGGCATTGAAAGGGGTGCAGACATGAGAACCAATGACGTTGGAGAAGAGACGTTGGAGACGATCACCAAATGAAATAGAGCGCTGCTCTGCGCATGCCAGCGGCTGTTCGTTGCGCCCGACTGGGCACTGCGCTAAATACGGTCGGTGACTGAAACCCAGGGCCAGAAAATCCAAGGCCATGGAGATTAGAGGAAAGCGATGCGCCGCTTACTTGCTGCCTTGCCACTTGTCTTGACCCTGGCGGCCTGCGCCAGTTCGACAAGCGACCTTGACCGCCCGACTGATCCGCTGGGCAACTTTGCTTTGGGGCATGTCGGGGTTGTGGCACCGAACCTGCAAAAGCTGTTGGTGTCGCGCGATGCCACCAATGAAGAGTGGATCGAGGCAGTGACCGAGTCCCTGGCGACGCGGTTCGGCCGGTTCGACGGCGACACGTATTACCATCTGGGTGTCAGCGTTGAGGCCTATTCCCTGCCGCCGCCCATTGTACCAGGTAAATCCGCCTTGGCGCTGAACGTGACGGTTTGGGACGATGCCGCGCAAGCCAAGTTGAATGAAGACCCGAAGCAGATCCATGTCATCAAGGTGTTCGAATCCCGAATTTCGAAGAATCGGGATCAACAGTTGAAAGGGCTTGCCGATGAAGCCGCCCGTCTGATCGAGGTCTGGATGCGCGAGATGCAGGACGGCGACGGCTGGTTCGGCGGGCCAGAGGCCTCGGCCAGACCGACGCCTTCTGTTGCTGCGGCCACAGCGAGCGATCAGATTTCCGGACGCGCGCCGGTGACCGTGCCGGCAAACGTGGTGGCGCTCACAAATGAGGCCGCGGGCGTGGCATCTGCATCGCAGTAACGGACGGTTTCCACAGGCACCGGTCAAAGACCGTCGCGGATTGCGGGGATTCCGCTTGATTTTCCGCCACGCTCCGCATATCTCGCCCGCGATGAAAACCGGGTCGGGTGGACCCCCCTATTTGCGAGGCGTCTTTTAAGATGGGCAAGGAAAAGTTTGAGCGCGGCAAGCCGCACTGCAACATTGGCACGATTGGTCACGTTGACCACGGCAAGACGACGCTGACGGCGGCGATCACGAAGTATTTCGGTGATTTCCAGGCCTATGACCAGATCGACGGCGCGCCGGAAGAGAAGGCACGCGGGATCACCATTTCGACCGCACATGTGGAATACGAGACGGAAAACCGTCACTACGCCCATGTCGACTGCCCCGGCCACGCGGACTATGTGAAAAACATGATCACCGGTGCGGCGCAGATGGACGGCGCGATCCTGGTTGTGAACGCCGCTGACGGCCCGATGCCGCAGACGCGCGAGCACATCCTGCTGGGCCGCCAGGTGGGCATCCCCGCCATGGTTGTGTTCATGAACAAGGTGGACCAGGTCGACGACGAAGAGCTGCTTGAGCTTGTCGAGATGGAAATCCGCGAATTGCTGTCCGAGTACGACTTCCCGGGCGACGACATTCCTGTGATCGCAGGCTCCGCTCTGGCGGCGATGGAAGGCCGTGATCCGGAGATCGGCGAAAACAAGATCAAAGAGCTGATGGCCGCCGTGGACGAATACATCCCGCAGCCCGAGCGCGCGATTGACCAGCCGTTCCTGATGCCGATCGAAGACGTGTTCTCGATCTCGGGTCGCGGGACTGTTGTGACCGGCCGTGTTGAGCGTGGCGTGATCAATGTCGGCGACGAGATCGAAATCGTCGGCATCCGCGACACCACCAAGACGACCTGCACAGGCGTTGAAATGTTCCGCAAGCTGCTGGATCGCGGCGAAGCGGGCGACAACATCGGCGCCCTGCTGCGCGGTGTGGACCGTGAAGGCGTTGAGCGTGGTCAGGTTCTGTGTAAGCCGGGCTCGGTGAACCCGCACACCAAGTTCGAGGCCGAGGTCTATATCCTGACCAAAGACGAAGGTGGCCGTCACACGCCGTTCTTTGCAAACTACCGTCCGCAGTTCTACTTCCGGACCACAGACGTGACCGGCACCGTGACGCTGCCGTCGGGCACCGAGATGGTGATGCCGGGCGACAACCT
>NZ_JBIQWA010000043.1:0-281 GCF_046591575.1 Marivita sp. S0852 | reverse complement strand
TTGTATTTCCCGACGCTTTCCAGCGAACTCGCACCCACATTGGTGATCTTGCTGGTGCCAACCTGTTCCACCCGCGCCACGCCGATGGTGTCGGATTTGAAACTGCCGACGATGGTGTTCATCACTCCGGGCATCGGAAATAGACCTGCCGCCGCCGACCCCACCCCGGACCCGGCATCGCCAAGCGCACGGCCTGCGTCGGGCCGGTTGCTGCTGCCGCCGACGACACCGGCACGGCTGGCCAGCCCGCTCATATCGAGAAACCCAAGCGCCGAACTGGC
>NZ_JBIQWA010000042.1:0-281 GCF_046591575.1 Marivita sp. S0852 | reverse complement strand
AGGCTATACTGGACGCGGGGGTCGTCGTGCTTTTTGAAATGGTAGAAGACGAATGTGCCATTGGTGAAGTAGTTTTCACCAATCGGGGTAAGATCGTTTGAAAAATTGTCCGCGAGATTCCACCATGCCGTAGCGTCTGGCAACCTCTTCCTGAGCACCTCTTTCTGCTTGCGGTAGCGGGGGCTGTGGGGATCGGCGTACTGAACAAAATGATGGTTAAAGACATACATCTGGAACCGATCCGCAAAAATTTCCGATATAAATCCCTTTTCGGCATCGAA
>NZ_JBIQWA010000041.1:0-281 GCF_046591575.1 Marivita sp. S0852 | reverse complement strand
TCCCGTCGCGTGGATACTGAATACGCACAATGGTAACCTGCGACGAGATCGTCAGCTCGTGGGTTCCGGTCGTAAGCTTGGTAAATTCATCGCCCTCCAGATCAACCGCCTCAGGCTGGATGATCACCACGCCCCCCTCCCTGACGATTGGTTCCTCCATGTAGATTGTGAAATCACTTTTCACGTCGTCCTCCGTTCCGGTCCAAGACAGCGCGAAGCCGCCGATACCCACGAGCGCGATCAATGCAACGAATGCCCACCCTTTACGCATCAGTTCAGAT
>NZ_JBIQWA010000040.1:0-431 GCF_046591575.1 Marivita sp. S0852 | reverse complement strand
AACCCACCCGGGAGATTAACTTGTCTCTCACGACTTTGCTCTTCAGTCCAATTACCACCAGGTATTTGAAAGTGATGCGTAAGAAACGCAGGAATTTCTTCGCTTCGGTCTCTGTCGTCAGGATGATAATCCCAAGAACTGCCCACACCGATTTGTCTAGTTTGCCCGTTCGTACCCGGAAAATTCTGAGGATTGGCTGTATCAAACCTGTAAACATACGTTCCGTCTTGTGGATATTGAAGGCGCACAATCGTGACTTGGGAAGATATGGTCAGCTTATTCGTTCCGGACGTAAGCTCGGCAAGTTGATCGCCCTCCAGATCGACCGCCTCGGGCTGGATGATCACCACGCCCCCCTCCCTGACGATGGGCTCGTCCATATAGATCGTAAAATCGCTCTTCACTTCGTCCTCCGTTCCAGTTTGCGAGAA